>JAJFMH010000001.1 GCA_021772245.1 Chlamydiota bacterium
GCTGCCAGAATTAGGGAATCTTCAATTGCAGTAATAATGATTTCACGTTTGATTCCTTTTTCTCTTTCGAGATATTCAAAAATAGCAACTAAATCTTTATTCATAATTTTTTTCTCAACTTTAAGCAGCTTTTAACTGAGGGATCTTTCTTCCCTTTTTTTTAATTATAAAACCGAAGAAATATTCTTCGGTTTTTTGAAGGAGTAAGGCAGTAGAATCAAGTAAAAATTTACTTTGGATACACTAGCTCATTTGTCTTACTCTTCCACGTCTTTTTTTTCTGCATTGTTATTAATTACAATGTCGTCCCTGTTTTCTTGATTGTGCTCAACTAAGTAGTCCTTAATCGATAAAGCAATCTTTTTGTGTTCAGGATCTAAATTCTTTACAACAGCTGTGATTTCATCACCAACAGAAACTAAATCTTCTACTTTTCCAAAGGCTTGATCAGAAAGTTCTGATACGTGGACAAGTCCTTCGATACCATTATCTAACTGCACAAATGCGCCAAAAGCGGTTGTTTTAATTACAGTCCCTGTTACCTCACTTCCAACGGGTACGATTTTTTCAATCGATTCCCATGGGTTTGTGGTAAGCTGTTTAATTCCAAGCGTAATCTTCTTACTGTCTTTATCTACAGATAAGATGATGGCTTCAACAACATCGCCTTTTTTTAGGACTTCTGAAGGGTGAGATACTTTCTTGATCCAGCTAAGATCAGAGATGTGAATAAGTCCATCTATTCCAGGCTCTAGCCCTACAAATGCGCCATAGTTAGTAAGGTTTCTAATTTCTGCCTTTACTGTTTTTCCAACTGGGAATTATTCTTCTACATTTTCCCAAGGATTTCTTTGGGTTTGTTTGATACCAAGTGAGATTTTTCCTTCATCTTTTTGAATAGATAGAACAATCGCTTCAAGCTCATCACCTTTGGTAACAACTTCACTTGGATCAGAAATATTTTTTACCCAAGACATTTCAGAAACGTGAATAAGGCCTTCAATACCAGGTTCAATCTCAATGAACGCGCCATAAGGAACAAGATTTACGATTTTACCTTTAATCTTGGTTCCTGGAGGGTATCTTTCTTCAATCTCAGTCCAAGGATTTTGTTCTTTTTGTTTTAATCCAAGAGCAACTCTTCCTTTTTCACGATCAATGCTTAAGATGATAACTTCGATTTCATCGCCAAGCTCTACTACTTCAGATGGATGACGTATTCTCTTCCATGTCATATCTGTGATATGAAGAAGACCATCAATACCATCTAAGTCTAAGAACACTCCGAAATCGGTGATATTTTTAACAATTCCTTTTCTAAGCTCGCCTTCTTTGATGTTCTCAAGAAGTTCTGCTTTTTTAGAGGAGCGCTCTTCTTCAAGAAGCTCTCTTCTAGAAACAACGATATTTTTTCTCTCAATATTGATTTTTAGAATCTTAAACTCAAAGGTTTGGTATAGATATTCATCAATGTTTTTAATTCTTTTGTTATCAATTTGAGATCCTGGTAAGAATGCTTCCATTCCAATATCAACCATCAAGCCACCTTTGACCTTACGGATGATTTTACCTTCCACAAGTGAGCCTTCTTCGCAGTTGTTGACAATGTGTTCCCATTGACGAAGTCTTCTTGCTTTTTCTCTAGATAGAACGATCTGTCCATCTTCACCTTCAGCTCTATCTAATAGAACTTCTACCTGATTTCCAAGGCTAAGCTCATCTTTGTTAGAAAATTCACCGACAGGAATTAGTCCCTCAGATTTCAATCCAACATCAACAATTACAAAATCAGAAGTGATTTCAACGATTGTACCCTGAAGGATTTGTCCAGTGCCCATAGAAGCTGTAGATCCCTCTCCGGCAGCGTCTTCTTTTTGGTTTAGTAGATCATGAAAGGTTTTTGCATCATCAGTTTGGAATGCAACATCATCAATGATTTGATTGTCGCTCCAATCGTATTGTGATTCTTTGGACATGTTAGAGTTTTCCCTGGGCTTGTTAATAGTTAAAAGGGGAAGATTAGCAGAGAATAAAGAATAAAATCAACTCTTAATGAGCCATAGAAGGTTTCTAGCAAAAAAATAGGAAAACCATACTAGATTTTATCAATTATTTTTTGAAAAATGGTTTTTTGTGATAGTTGATAGTAAAATCCATTTTCAAATACTTCTGTTTTTTTGAAATTATGTTTTGATCCTTGTAAAATAAGGAGTCCATCTACATGCAATATTTCATGAAATTGATTAATTTGATCTTCAAAATAGGAAAATACATAGAGTGGGTAATTCTCTGGGTCTTTGACATTTCGATTAAAAACATTTAAAGAAAAGATTAAATCATAGGGGCCATGCTTTTTTAGATTTTCATATTTACTATGAATAAAATCCATTTGAGAATCCTGTTTTTCTCTGCAAATAGAAAGAAGGTCTTGATTGATTTCAGCTCCAACGATATGAGCTTTTGGGAAGTATTTCCGAAGACTTATGCATTCTTCACCACTTGAACATCCAAATGAAAGAATTTTGCAATTCTCATTTTTTATCAGTGACGCAGTAAATGAAAACAGATCGGGGTATCGATCCATTTTTGTCACATGGGATGGTTGATGTAAAATAGGCTCTAGCGGTAGGTTTTTCATGCAAAATAATGGGGCTATTCTGGTACTTTCTGTATACTAAGAAAAATCAATTAAAGCAAAGCCTGGAATGAATGATACTGTAGTCCTTAAGTTCGGCGGCGCAGCGCTGCTTGAAACAAAACATTTTGAAAATATTGCAAATATTATTGCACATAAAAAAAAGCAATACTCCCAAGTAGTTGTTGTAGTATCTGCCATGGGTAAAACAACAGATCATCTTTTATCGCAAGCAAAGGAGTTAAATGATACTCCTCCGAAAAGAGAGCTGGATATGCTTATTTCTGTTGGAGAAAGAATTAGTATGTCACTTCTTGCTATTACACTCGATCAAAAGGGTATAGAAGCTGTGAGCCTGACAGGTAGCCAGAGCGGAATAATTACGTGTGGAAATCATGCAGATGCAAAGATTGTTGATGTAAAACCAAAACGTATTCTTTCGAATTTAAGCCTTGGAAAAGTCGTGATTGTCGCAGGATTTCAAGGAGTAAGCTCGATTGGAGAAATTACGACGCTTGGAAGAAATGGGTCCGATGTCACAGCAGTCGCTCTTGGAGTGGCACTTAATGCTATTAAAGTAGAGCTTTATAAAGATGTAGATGGGGTATACGACGTTGATCCAAAATTACATAAAAAAGCTATACTCTATAGAGAATTAGCGTTTGAAGATGCGATAATACTTACAGAGCAAAAAACAAGTGTAATACCTAAAAGAGCTCTTTTGCTAGCTCTAAAAAATCAATTGCCGCTGCGTGTTTGTCCTTTTGATTCTCAAAAGTGGCAACAAGTTGGGGGAACCCAAATAGGAACAATTGAAAAAAGGTCCAAACATGCACTATACGAGGATAGTAGAACTACTTAGATACAAAAGAATACGAAGATTCTTTTGCGACTTTATGTAAATACTCACCATAATCCGTAGATCCATAGCTTTCTGCAAGGTCTAGAAGTTCAGCTTGAGAAATATAATTCATTTGGTATGCAATCTCTTCTAAACAAGCAATTTTGACCCCTTGTCGCTCTTGAATTGTTTGAATATAAGAAGCCGCTTTCTGCAAAGCGTCCGGGGTCCCAGTATCAAGCCATGCAAAGCCTCGATCAAATATCGCAACATTTAATTCTAACTGGTCTAAGTAGACTTGATTAATGTCGGAAATTTCGATTTCACCTCTTTGTGAAGGCGATAAACCTTTTGCAATAGAGCATACCCTGCAATCGTAAAAATATAATCCAGTAACAGCAATAGATGAGGGTGGATTTGCGGGTTTTTCAATAATTTCAATCGGGATTTGATTCTCATCAAAGGCAATTACACCATATCTTGATGGATCAGATACTTCATATCCAAAAATTGTGGCCCCAGGTTTTTTTGGGAGGCGCTTTTGAAGGAACTTTTTTAAATGAGTGCCATGAAAAATATTATCACCAAGTATCAAACAAACATCTTCATTGCCAATAAATTCTTCTCCCAGAATAAATGCTTCAGCAATGCCTTTGGGTTCATCTTGCTCTTTGTATTCGATCGAAATCCCAAGTTGGTTTCCTGAGTTAAATAACTCTTTGAATTTGGGGAGGTCTCGTTTTGTAGAGATAATGAGAACAGATGTGATTCCCATTTCCATAAGAACAGAAAGGGGATAGTAGATCATAGGTTTATCGAAAATAGGTAGTAGCTGCTTACTTGTTGCAATGGTCATAGGATGTAATCTACTTCCAAGGCCACCTGCTAAGATAATTCCTTTCATAATACCTCGTAGATGTTTGGAAGGTTTCGGTGCAACTCTTTATAGTCGAGGCCGTATCCAATTACAAATTTGTTTTCGATTTCAAAAAGAGAGTAGTCAGGCAGAAAAGAAATGTCTCTTTGTACTTTCTTATGTAAGAGAGTAACTGTTGTGAGCGTTTTAGGCTTTTTATATTGCAACTCTTTTGCAACACTTGCAAGCGTGTTTCCACTATCAAAGATGTCTTCAACAATCAAAATATCTTTTCCCATAATATCCAAACTATCTAATCCTAGAATTTCTAGTTTTCCTGGAACTTTTCCATTCATTCCATAGCTTTTACAAGTGATGGTTTGAATAATTACTGGAAAGGAAAGAAGCCTGATCAAATCGGCTGTAAAAATCAAAGAACCCTTTAAAATGGAAATGATTACAACTTCATTTTCCTGATAATTTTGGTTAAGAGTATACGCAATATCTTGCAGCTTTTCGTTGATTTGAGATGCAGAGATAAGGAGTTTTTTTTCCAAAGTCACTTTATTTGAATTTACATCCTTCCTCGATTAACTTATCGATGAAATCAAGGGTGTAGATTCCAGATAGGAATGTTTTGTTTTGTAGCATAAATTGATGAAAAGAAATGGTAGAGTAAATGCCACCAATATGGAACTCACGCAAGGCCCTTAAAGATAGCTTAACTGCATCTTCACGATTTTTGCCTTTTACAATAAGCTTAGCAATCATAGAATCGTAATGAGGTGGGATTTTATATCCATCATAACAGGCTGTATCGACTCGTACATTTGGCCCGCCTGGGGGAATAAAGTACTCTAACTTTCCAGGGGATGGGGAAAAATTAGTTTCCGGATTTTCAGCATTGATTCTAAATTCAAAGATATGTCCTGTAAATGTAACCTCTTCCTGTCTACATGGAATAGATTCTCCCATAGCGATTTTTAGTTGTTCTTTGACAAGATCAATTCCTGTAAGTTCTTCTGTTACTGTGTGTTCTACCTGTATACGTGTGTTGACTTCCATGAAGTAGAAATCGCCCCTTTCATCAAGTAGAAATTCGACCGTTCCAGCAGAGTAGTAGCCTGCGGCTTTTGCGAGGTTAATTGCAGCCTCACCCATTTTTTTCCGAGTTTTAGCATCGATACAAGGGCTTGGAGTTTCTTCGATTAATTTTTGACGCCTTCTTTGAACTGTGCAATCACGTTCACCGAGGTGTATGCAATTTCCTTGCTTGTCGCCCAAAATTTGTATTTCGATATGGCGAGGGTTCATGATCATTT
The DNA here is from genome assembly GCA_021772245.1 of Chlamydiota bacterium. GTDB lineage: Bacteria > Chlamydiota > Chlamydiia > Chlamydiales > Simkaniaceae > JAJFMG01. The sequence continues at coordinate 5,655 of JAJFMH010000001.1, forward strand.
TTTCCAGATACACGTCTGGGTTATTAAAAAGAACTTCTGCTTCAGTTCTAGCAGCTACAAATTTTTTTTTGAAATCCTGCTCATCATCTGCAATTCGTATTCCTTTGCCACCACCCCCAGCAGAGGCTTTAATAAAGATGGGAAAGCCAATTTTTTTTGCTTCTTTTAATGCGTCATCAAGAGAGTTAATAACACCATTAGAACCTGGAATTACAGGGCAGTTTGCTTTTTTAGCGATAGCTTTTGCCTGCGCCTTATCACCGAGCATTGAAATGGTTTGTGAGGAAGGGCCGATAAAGTTAATTCCTGAGCTTTCACAAATTGAGGCGAAGTGAGCATTTTCACTTAAAAAGCCATATCCGGGATGTATAGAATCTGCGCCAGTAATTTCACATGCAGAGAGAACATTTGGAATTTTTAAATAGGATTTAGTAGAGGCGGGCTCTCCAATACAGATGGCTTCATCTGCATGCAGGACATGCAATGACTCAGCGTCAGCAGTGGAATACACAGCAACCGTTTGGAGTCCTAAATCATGACACGCTCTAATAATGCGTATTGCTATTTCACCACGATTGGCAATCAGTACTTTTTTCATTCTACACTAAATAGTTTTGTTCCAAATTCAACAGGGTGGCCATTTTCAAGGTGTAGTTTTTTGATAACCCCACTCTTGCCTGCCTTGACTTCATTCATGACTTTCATCGCTTCGATGATACACACAATAGTATCTTCTGTGACGCTATCTCCAACCTTTACAAAGGGAGGGTCTTCAGGAGATGGTGAAGAGTAATACGTTCCAACCATTGGGGAAGTAATCGTGTTTTCATTGGAGGTGAATTCAGCAGATTTAGGTGTTTCGATTGGCGTAGCCGATGGAAAGTGGGCTGGAGGGTGGCTATAATGAACTTGCTGCTTTTCTGTTTCCTTTTCGAGATGAACTTCGCAGCCATCTTTATCTTTAACAACCAGCTTGCCAAGAGAGGAACCTTCTAATTCTCTCATCAATTTTTTAATATATTCTAAGTCCACAATACTCCTCGTATAAACTTAAATTCTTTGGATATACTCATTGTTGTGAGTATCTACTTTGATGATGTCTCCAGATTCAATAAAGAGTGGTACTTCCACTTTTGCACCTGTTTCTAATACGCCAATTTTTGTGGCATTAGATACAGAGACTTTTGCTTCTTGAGACTCAGTTTTAATAATTGCCAGCTCTAAAAACTGGGGTAATTCCACTGAGAAAATGGTGTCCCCATAAAACATTGAGGTAATTTGTGTACCTTCTTTTAAATAGTTGGCCTTGTCTTGCATAATCGAAGCTGAAACTTGCACTTGATCAAAGTTATCAATGTCTAAAAAAAGAAAATCTTTTCCTTCTTGATAGAGATACTCGAGCCTTTTTTCTTTTAGAGATACTTCATCGATTTTTTGGTCTACTTTGAAGTTTTTTTCGATCATTTCATCTGACATTAAATTTTTTAATGTTGTCTTAATAAAAGGGACTCCCTTAGTAGCAGATACACGTACGCAAGACTCTACACGGTAAATCTTCCCGCTTAAAGAAATGGTCATTCCAGGGCTTACTTGATTGCTAGGCATAAATATTTATTTGGGGGTTAGGGTTTCGATCGAATGCACTATGTTTTTTAATTCACCAATATTCAAGATGGTATAATCAACATCGGTTTTTAATCCAGTATTACCTAAGCCTCGCCCTGTTCTAATATGTACTGTTATTGCTCCAAGTTCTTTAGCAGGAGTAAGATCGTATGAAATTCGGTCGCCACATACAAGGGTCAGATTTGGAGAAAAATTTAGATCTAACATAATTTGTTGATAACAAACTTTTTTTGATACTTCTTGCGTTACAAGGATATGGCTAAATATTTTTTCAGGAATTTGAGATAAAGCAAGCTTTTTTCTTTGTATGGGTTCTTCACCTCTTGTTACAAGAGCCAACTGGTGATTTTGAGATAAAGATTCAAGAAGCTCAAGTGTGTTATCATATGCTTTTACCCCATGTGCAAAACAGGGATTCTTATAGATGGCATCAATGCCTATTTGTAGCAAATGCATTTGATCATGGATTTCTAAAAACTCCGAAAGAGCAATTTTCGAGCTTTGAGAAATAGCCGAGAGTTGAATTAATTCTAGATATGCCGCTTTTTCATTTTGAAGAGAAAGACCATTTGCAATCATTTTATCGAATGCTTTTTTGATAAGGGGAGGCGTAAAGCTTTCTGTTGTATCGATAAGTGTGTCGTCTAGATCAAAGATGATTAACAATTTTTATGAGCTCTTGGGTAAGTTTCTTAGGGTCATGGCGAATTAGATTTCTTTTAATCAAATCTTTTTTGGCTTCGGCTTTTAGTGAGCCCAAAAGGGGAGCTAAAAGAACTCTTTTATCTTCTAGGTCATTTTCAAGTAATTCACCTTCTTCGGCGTAAATTTTTATTAGGTCTTCAGCGGGTTTTTGACTATTAATCAGGATGTAATCAAAAATATCCTCACCAATATATTTGATTACCTCGGTTAAGTAGTCCGAAGCTTTATAACCAGTTGTTTGACCTTTGCGGTTCATAAGATTTGCAACATAGATGATTTTGGCATCTGTCTTTCTAAGAGCTTGGCTGATGCCATTTACAAGAAGATTTGGAATAATCGATGTATGAAGCCCACCTGGTCCCATAACAATTAGATCCGCATTTAATATTTCAGAGATAGCGTGTGGATTTGCATTCGCATAGGGTTCTAAATAAACACTTGTATAGCCTTGATCTATTTCTTGAGACAGGTATACTTCTTTTTCTCCTTCTAAAATTGTTCTGTTTTTCAGAATCATTTTAAGTCGAACTTCATGGGTTGTGACAGGTATGACTTTGCCTTTAATGGCTAAAATTTTACCCACTTCTTCCACCGCTTTTTCAAAACTTCCTGTGACTTTTTCAAGTGCTGATAGAAGTAAGTTTCCAAAGCTATGGCCTCCCAGACCTCCATTTTCAAAGCGATAGTTCATAAGACTTCGCATAAGCCTCGAAGAATTAGAGAGAGCTACTAAACATTGCCTTACATCGCCAGGTGGTAAAACTCCTAGTTCATCTCTTAGAATACCGGTGCTTCCACCGTCGTCAGCCATAGAGACAATAGCGCAAAGATCTACGTTATAATTTTTTAAACCACGAAGGACTGCAAAGTTTCCAGTTCCACCGCCGATGACAACAACTTTTTTCATTGAATATGATGTGGCATATTTTGGAAGGTTTCGATTTTCTGTTTCATATTATCACCTTTAAATAAATAGGTGCCAGAGACAAGTGAATTTGCCCCTTTTTCTACGCAAAGCGCCGCTGTTTTATCATCGACCCCACCATCGACTTGAATTTCAAAAGGGGGTAAAATTTCGCCTTCTTTTGCAACTCTTCCACCATCTCTAATTCCTAGATCATTACAGAGTTTTCGGGTAAAACTTACTTTTTCTAAACATTCAGGCATAAAGCTCTGTCCACCAAACCCAGGATTTACTGTCATAATTAGGATTTTATCACATTTATCTAGGTATTTAGGGATGATTGAATCTGATGTGCCTGGGCAAAATGCGAGGCCAGCTTTTACGTTGCATTTACGAATGTAGTTGAGGGTGTCTTCTACATCTTCTGTAGCTTCAATATGAAATGTGATGCAATCAGCGCCACTAGCAACAAGGGTTTCGATATAATCAAAAGGATGATAGACCATGATATGGACATCTAAAAACAGATCGGTAGCTCTATTTACTGCAGCAAGAGATCTTGCGCTTAAAGATAGATTAGGCACAAAATTTCCATCCATAATATCAAAATGGATCCCATCAGCGCCTGCTTGCTCGATTCTTTTTGCCTCATCAGCTAAATGGCCAAAATCGGCAGCAAAAAGCGACGGATCAACGCGTATTTTAGATTTTTTCATAGTAGAAACCTGGATGTTTTCCATCCAAAGTATCATAAATCAAAATAAAAGGAAAATTGCTTTCTAACTTTCATTTTCTGAATTTACAAGCATGTAACTACAGGTTGAAAATTCAATTTTTTCTTTTTCAATTTTTCTATTTACAGCATATTTTGTAGTATAGATGATATAAGCAAGTTCTTCAACGGACGTTATTTTAGGAATATCATATTCTAGATTGCAATCGTAGTATTTGAAACCACCTTCAAGAATATCGAATCGACTTGCATGATTACCGCCGCCAATTTCAATCGTTGTACCGACTTCTTTTTGTGTGAGTATAGTAAGTTCTTCGAGTAATTCCACATATGTGAGCTTTTTGATAGGGGATAATTCAAAATTTTCTAAGGAAAGGTTTGGATTTTCTCTTGCGATAATATCTAATTGAGACGGGCGATTAAGCTGAGATAGAATGATAGTCTCACTAGGAAATATTAAGGGTTGCCTTGACCGTGCATCTACGGTTAACTGAAACAGAGTAAGTCCATTTAAAAAGTTCTCAAAAAACTCTCCAAGTGTTTCGTATGATTCATCATTTGAAAAAGTTGGGCCGCTCTCTTCCAGGGCTTCAATAGATCCATCCCAACTTGCAAAAAGATCAAAACGAATATTCCATCCATTAGGTTCAAGGGCATCATAAAAACCTTTTAGAAAGTTAATGCCATTACATAGACCTTTAATATTCCACAGATCTCTTGGAATACCTTCCTTGGCACTTTTGACAGAAATATAGTCACTGTATTTTTGTAATAAGATTTTTTGGTGACGCCTGGTAGGTTGATTTCCGTATTGCTCGCTTGTAAGAATACTTGATAATATTGTTTTATTACAAAAATTTTTAAAGAACCATTTGGCTTTGTAAAAGTATGCATAATCCAAAGGCTTATACCCAAATAGGTCGCTTTGTTGTGCGAGTCGATGAAAGAGGTCGGAGTGGTGGTTTTGAATGTGTTTTATTCCTTTTGCACAGTGATTTATAATTCCTAAATGTAATATATTTGCTCCAAAATAGTCTTGATCTTCAGGTGTAGGATTATATCTATTGGAAAAGTCCAGGCAAAAGTCAATCAAATCAGGAAGGTCGGCTTCGATAGCTAAATGCAAAATAGATTCACCACTTGGGGTAACACGCTGCATGTTTAACCCATTGTTTTGTAAAAATAGAAGTAGCGTTTCATCTCTTTTTCCAAGAGCAATGGATACTGGTGCCTCTCCTTGCTTGTTATGTAGAAGAAATTTTTGTAGATCGATATCTACAAGATTTAAGAGATTCATATAGCGCTGCATTTGATCAATTCGCATATCTACCCTCATGCAATCGAGCAAAAAGGCTGGGTCTTGGTAGCCTTGGACAATCATCGCCATTCGATGCTCAAAAAAGTCGCGCCTTTGTAGGGGAAGCATTGGAAGAAGACGCAAGTATTCATCATGATATACACTTGCGTAATCGTGGATTTTATATGAGGGTAGAGTTACATCGGTATCTCCAAATGTTCTTGCAAAATCGGCAAGTGTTTTTTCAAATTCGAAATCAGTTTCACTAAGTTGACTGTGAAGTGCGAGTTGCATTTTTTGTGGGATACAATCTTTATGGATTTCTCGCATTAGCATAAGAGATCTTCTTATTTTACATGTTTGAAGCAATGAAAGAATACTTTTCATATTTGAGATTTCTGTCAGGTACCTTTGCAGGTTTCTTGTCTCAGAAAAGTCAGTTAAGCCTATGATTTTTTCTTTGATACTCGGGAGCATAGCTTGGTAACTGTCTAACATCTGATGGATGATCTCTGTATTATCGTATTCAGAATTTTCTGATTGATATGCATTGATTTGATCATCAATGGAATCAATCAAGACGGAGAGTCTTTGCGGCAGATTAATTGGATTATCGCTCAACTTTGAACATGCTGCAGGAAAATAGTCAGAAGATTCCATCTCATAGCTATCTTTATTTGGCACTAAGTTTGAAAGTAGCTGAAGAATATCTATACAACGGTTTAAAAATGGATATTGCATCTGTGTAGAGATATTGTCTTGAGATACATTAAAAAAGTCAGTCAAGCGGGTGCATTCATCCGAAAAATAAAAGTAAAGCGGTTGCCTTTTGTCCACAAATTGAAATAAAGCCTCTTTGTGTTGCTCTGGAATCAATCCTTTTCTAGCAAGCAGTTTTATAGATTGCTTTGCAGTATTAGAGACCGCTGAATTGCCATTTAGATAGAGGGAGTAGATTGCGTCTGCAACTGGCGTTAAATTTTCCATTAGTTCCGCATGGAGAGTGTCACCTTTCATAGATTCATAATAGGGAGAGAGTTTTCGAATAAGCTTGTCAAAAGCTCCGCAGAGATGAAACGCTTCGGTGTTGTTTTTAGGAATACTTTGAGAATTCAAATCTTTAAATGTTGGATTTTCTCTGAGCTCAATTAAAATCCTTTGCAAAGGTTTTCTTAAAAGAGGCTGCAACTTAGAAATAATTGCACGTGAATTTTCATCTCTATTTTTTTTAGCAACTGCCATCACTTTTTTACAAAGGTCATTACAGAGTGGGGCCCAATCAAAATTTACATTTTCCTGCTCGTCTATTATTTGCTGATTTAGGATAACGATTGACGCGTTCAGATCTGGGTCCTGTAACGCTTTAACATCGACTAAAATTGATTCGATAAGCTCAACGGGTACTTGTATTCTCTCCTGGGGCTTGCGTGAATCTACGGGTGTTGCATCAGCTGGAAATTCATCATCTGATTGTGGAGTTAGAGTCCCGACGCTCATGTTGTCACCTCTACTTCATTGGAACCGTTACTTATTAATTTGTAGCTACAATAAGCAACATCGATAAATCCATTTTTGACAGCACCGAGACGTGCATATTTAGTATTAAAAATTATTTTAGCTAGGTAGTTAGAGTCTTTTGTAGATGGAATAGGGAATGGAAAGTTTGAGTCAAAATATTCTATCGAACCTTCTTTCTCTATTTTTAATTTCGTATGATGCCCGCCGGAGCCAAGTTCAATTACAGTTCCCTCATCCATTTTCGAAAACTCTTGGATGAGATCAACCAATTGATGAAAATCGATCGTAATTATTCCCGCATAATAAAAATTTTCAAGGGTTAACTTTGGATTTTCTACCTCTGCAGTAGCTAGTTGTTTTGGGCGATCAAGTTGTGATGCAATAACATCTCCAGATTCTAAAAGGTTGTGTTTGTAAGGAATGAAATTTTGAAACAGTAGTAAAGCGTTCAAGAATGCATCGAAGAATCCACCCAAGCTTTCATAGGTTTCTTGCTCAGAAAAAGTTGGGCCTTCGCCTTGAAGACTATCTGGTAATCCATCCCAATCTAAAAGTAGATCGACTCTTTTGTTCCAACCATTTGGATCTAGAGTGCTATAAAATTCCTGTGCAAAATTTACCCCATTAAAGATGCCCTTGCCAAAATCTAGTTCTCTGTTGGATCCTTCATTATTTCCTATAATAGTGCAAAATTGGGTGAAAGAATTCATGATTGCGTTTTGGGATCTATCTTTAGGAAAGGATTGATATCGGGGATCCAGTTGAGGCTCTTGCAAATCTGAAAGCGTTGCAATTAGTTTATTGTTGCCTCCAAAAAAAGCATAATCTAGGGGCGTATAGCCATATATGTCTCTAGTCTGAAACCATGATTGAAAAAGCTCTGGGTAATTACTTCTTACGTGACTGATTGTATCGAGACTAATTGCAGCAACTGCAAAATGGAGAGGAGATCCATCTGTGTAGCAAGTTGATTTAGGAAGGGAATCATCGTCTTCAATTTTTGGCCCGTAAATTTCACTAAAAGTAAGAGCGTCTTCCAATAGGTTTATATTGTTGAGACCCATAGCTAGAGCTACAATCGATACCCCTCGATCAGAAATCCTTTTTAAACTCGCGCCATGCTGAACCAATAGATTTAGGAGCTCTCCATTACCTGTTTCAAAGGCTAATAGGATTGGAGAAATACCATCGTATTGTCTAGACACTAAAGAAAAAGTGTTGATTCCAGCAAGCTTTAGGTGATTTAGGTGCGTTTGAATAGCTGCAATATTAAGCCCAAAAGTAACTGCAGATAGAATAAGATTTTTATCCTCAAAACCATGAATGCTCATATAAAATCGCAGTTCTAGGATTTTCAGGTGATCATCATAAGGTAATTGAAAGAGACTGATTTTTTGCAAGTAGATAGAAAAATACCTGTTACATAAATCGCTTATTATAAGTGATGAAACTGTTGCTTGGGTGGCATATAATTCTGTCTGAAGAGCCTCATCAATTTTATCCAATTCTACTTTACATCCACAATCTGGTGGGACGATTTGTATTAGGGCAGATCGAATAAAATGTAGCCTGAGAAGGCTTGTAATATTTAATAGAGTATGTAAATTGTTAAACAGATCTACGAATGAGATTGTAGGTGCATTAAAAGATTCTAAGATTTGAGGTAGGAACTTTTGTTGGTATGTTATTAGCTGATGACTCACAAAATCAGTTGCAGCGCCAGCTACTTGAGAGATGCCTATACTTGTTGCATTCGCTATCATGGGTAAAATCGAAAAAATGGATTCGTCCGTCGGGGCCGTTCCAAACAATGGCTTTAAAATGATATCTTCGAAAAATTGGACTTCAAAAGGCTGCGCGGATGATGTTGGCTGCACTATATTGAGGTTGTCAAAGATTGGAATCGCTTTTTGAATGTAGATCTCAAAAAGGTGTGAATGGAGATCAAAACCGCTGTCAACTTGCGTATGAAAATCATAGAGAGTGATGATTTCATCCCGAATAGAAAGAAGAGGGTGTTTCCTATGCTGCACAAAATGCAGTAAATCGCCGAATTCTTCATCAGAAATAAGATTTTTTGCGTTCATTTCATTTATACAAGTAAGTGCATGTAACTCGCTATCACGGTTTCCATAGAGATAGATCTCACGGACTATCTTGACATTTGTAGATATTTTTCCTTCCAGATCTATAACGGGTAGATTCAATTTTTTAGCAGCTTTGTAAAAGGGCAAATATGTTTCATATACTTGCATAGATGTTGCGCAACAATCATAGGCAACATTAGGTGTAATTGAAAAAGCTTCAAGAGGACCAAATTCCAAAGTTACTGCATTGAGTTCTTTTGTAAACTCTTTGAGGTAATGCTCGCAGATAGAGGGTGTATTCAGGAGCTGTTCAGTCCGTGAAATAATAAGGTTTTTTGCAGGGTGGGAGCTTTGCCCTGCTACAAGCTTTACTCGCTCAGTAAGTGCTATTACAGCCCTACAAAAGTGAATGGTTTGCATTTTTGAAGGATCTAAAGACATCATATAAACAGCGATGGCTCTATTTCTTAGAGTGTCATCTGGAATCTCTTGGCAAATAAGGTTTGCATTTTGGATAAGCTCCCCAAGATTTGCTTTTGATATTTCTGATCTCCCTAAAGGAACAATTTCTTTTAAGGACCAATCAATGCCTGATGTGAGCTGATTTAAGTATTGATCAGTGGTTGTATCAGGAAAACCAGCTATTGAATTTCCAACCGAAAATCCACATGAGGAAGCGGTATTTGGATCTGAAAATCCTTTGGATGTATCTATAACGAGAGGGGATAATACAGCAGCCATTATTAATTATCTCATTTTTATATTAATTTAAAAACTAATTATACTTTAATTAATATTTAAATTAAACTTAATTTACATTGTTGTTATAAGATGTTTGCAATTAAGTTATTAAGATAAAATTCAAGAAAGTGTTTGGTAGAAACAGCTCTTAAGTTGCTTTTCATAAGACGCTTAAGTTATATAAAAAAAGATGAAGCAAAAAATTCTTAATCGTAGAAGTTTTCGTCTGAATGCAGAGTTGCATTTGGGCATACATAGCAATGAATCTTATTCGATCATTGCGTAGTAGAAGATTTTTTTAGGCTTGTTTTGGAGTTTTGCAGCGATAATCACTGCATCCTTTTGGGAGAGCGAGTATTTGTCCATGAGAGACAGAACATACTCTTTAGGAGGCAGATCTAGATCAATCTGAGTATGTTTACCGTTGATAATCAGAACCATTTCTCCCCGAGGCTTATTTGTAGAGAAATGCGTAAGAAGATTTGAGGGGGTGTCTTTTAAAACTTCCTCATAGATCTTAGTAAGCTCTCTTGTAATGGTCACATCTGTATCTGGCTGAAGCTTTGTAAGTTCAGTAAGCGTTTTTTGCACATGGTGTGGAGACTCATAAAAAAGAGTATAACCTGGGTAAAGAATAGCATCTTGCAATGCAGTAGACAGCTCTCCGGCTTTTTTTGGCAGAAACCCCATGAATTGAAAGGGCCCTTCCAAATCGCCAATATATGTCATTGCAACAGGCAAAGCGCACGGCCCTGGAAGCGATGTAATGGCTAATTTCTCCTCTATTACTCGTTTTACAAGCATGGAGCCTGGGTCGCAAATACAAGGTGTTCCAGCGTCTGACATTAATCCTATCTCGAGTCCCGATCTAAGATCATTAATGATAGAGTCTTCTTTCTCTTTTTCAGAGAATTTGTGAAAGGAGACAAGTCTTTTGGAAATTTCGAGGTGTTTGAGCAAAATTCCACTCTTGCGCGTGTCTTCACAAAGAAGGTAATCACATTTTTTTAATGTTTCTATGGCTCTTAGAGTAATGTCTGATAAATTTCCAATCGGAGTTGGAATAAGATACAACATAGGAGAAAAAAGGGGTATAGGTGGCACCCAGATTCGAACTGGGGATAGAAGCTTTGCAGGCTACTGCCTTACCACTTGGCCATGCCACCATATTTGTAATAGACACATATTATGGGAAAATATGAAATAATGAGCAATTTCTTTCTTTTTTTCTGTTATTTGTCAAAAAACTTGTTTCATAGGTGATAGTCACATTTTTAGTGAAAGCAAGCGTTCTACAAATAACAAAAATCACAAGGCAATTGCCTTCAGACTGGATTACTCCCAGCTCTTTACACGACAATAGATAAAAACATTCAAATCAAAATTAGGATTTTCATTTCAGATTCATTTTTTATCACATCACTACTTATTGGACTTGTCATTGAAATGATGTAAGAAAAGAAGGCAAAAACAGATTTTGTTAGAATTTGTCCTCAGAAGAGAAACCCCTCAATTCTACTAAAAAAAATTCAACCTAAAGCATCTAAAAAAACTATGCTGTTTTCTCGCACTATCTTGATAAAAAGCACAAAGAAATTGACCCAATCAGCTCCCCTCATCTTCAATAGAATCCATAAATGATAAACAAGAAAGTGCACAAACAATCAAGCATGCTCCAATAAGGTTGGGCGCAAACACCATTGCAGCTGTAGCCGTTGGGATTACATAGCCAGCTGATATCATTGCCTCATATGCAATAAATGTACTTAATGCGAATATTGCAGTTGACTTTGCTACAATTAACATTAAATTTTCATTAACAGAATTAGTACGATCATCTTCTGAATGAGGAAGAGTTAATCCGAAATTATTAAAATAAGAAACTGCATAATTAACAGCTTGATTAACAACAATTGCACTCACACCAAGGCCTGCTCCAATATATGGATTACCGGCAGTAAAAAGAGCTGTAAGAGCAAAACTAATAGATCCAACAATAGCCATATCTTTAGCTATAGAACCTAGATTTAAATCGATTGACTGATTTTGAGATTCGGGTATGGATGATACCGACATAATACACTCCTGTGATTTTTGATGTCAATAATACGAGTTTTGAAATTAGGTTACAACTCATAAAAATTAAAAACAGAACTTCATATTAAATTCGCCGCTTCAAGTTTGAAGTGCACAGTTATATGATTTTTTTGAATGATGATCAAAGACCTTTATTGGTGTCTTAATTATTAACATTTTTCGAGATCTATTGTTAAGAAGATCCTCTACCCTTTGAAGCTCATTTTTTGTTATTCCTTTAAATTTCATGCCTTTAGGAAAAGATTGCCTTATCAATCTCAGTGCAAGAAAAAAATAATTTTAATAAAATAAGTCATTGATAGAGTTGCTCTTAGGAAGTATTTTCCATATTCAAGTCTAAATGTGGGTCTGAATTTAAGGAAAAAAGTCTATGTTTATATTTTTTTCGTGTACTGAGCTTTACAAGTTAGTTTGTAAATTGTCAGAAAAAGTTGTCTGAGATTGAAAGTTTATTTGAAAGTACTCACAGAAGATCAACATTAGAAGACAAGAGGCTTGCTCGTGAAAGTGTCCTTGATGGAAAGAATTGCGCTAATAGCAAAACTTATATACAGACTTTTGCAAAAGTGAAGCGAAGCTTGCCAAAAACGGATTGGTGTGTTTGAAGAGCTGCTAGTCTTTACATGAATTAGATGACTCCCTTGAGGGAAAATCTACAAAATATTTAGAGCTCATCAATCAGCTCTTGTGAGATTTCGTTTTCATAGACTGCTTCAATTGCACTGGCTTTTTGATTAGCTCTTATTGCGATTTCTGTGGCGTCTATTTTGTTATTACAATAGCGTTCGAAAGCATCTAAAGAGTTGTTACTACCCGCAATCATTTTTTGCGCTGCATCTAGCACATATCTTCCGCAGTTAAATGCGTCTTTTTGGTGATTTTTTTGATTTTTATTGTCTACTAATGTCGCAGCGCCATTAAAATATTTTCTATTCAGACCTTCTTGCAAGTTTTGTACACTTTTATAGTGATTTACTCCATGTGATCGCGGGTCATAGAAGAAGATTGTTTTTTGATCAAAGTCGATCGCTATCATTACATAGTGATTTTCATGATGGATGGGTAAGAAAAATTGGCCGCTTTCAGGGCAATTATTACCAAGGGAGGGGTGGGTAAGTTCAATATTTGCTACATCGACTTGGTGTTTCATTACCATATGATAATAAAAGAAGTTTCCTTTTTCAGCCTCCGCTTTTTGGAGACATTCGAAATACGTAATAATGGTTTCATCTTTTAGCCAAAGTTGTTTGTCGTCTGTGCCATTTATCTTTTTCGAATTACGTAGATTATAAGGTACTTGTTCTTGTTTTGCGTTAGGGGAGGGTTTTGGCGCTATTGAAATCTCGTATTTAGCATGAGGTGGATTTTTAGCTAAATTGTCATTAAGAGTTTTGTATGCGGCCTTAGCGCTGATTGCGAATTCATTTTTAGAAACTACATTACCATCACATATAATTGAGTCATTTGTAAGATCGATAGAAAAGTGAATGGGTGCTTGATGGGCTTTTACCTCATTAGAGGGTTTTGCTACTGTTTCAGCATACAAGCTAGAAATAGAAGGAGTTAGTTTGTCCCATGTGACCTTGTCATATGCAAGGAGAGTAGTCTTTTCTGATTTGTTATCTCTTTGTGATATGCAAATACGTAGTGTTTTACCAGCAATGAGTGTTCCATCTTCTAGTGTTTTAGAGGTAAGAGTAATAAATGAATGCATCAGGGGCATGGGTTTTGGCTCTCGCTCAGTCTCAGTTGAGGTAATAGCTGATGTGCTCATTTTTTTTCTTTTATTATGAATTTCAATCTAATTATACAACTTTATTTATTTAATTTTAATATTAAAAATTAGATTAGTTTGTTTTTGCAAGGGACTTGTTGTTAATGATGTATGTGGTTGTTTGGAGATGAGGGATAGAAAAGAACCTTTTATCCTTATAGAAAAAATGATAAGTTCTCGAAAATGGAGAAAATATGAATAGCAGATTGGGTCAAATGGAAGCGCTTTTGGAACTTAAAAAAACAAAATCATCTGAGATTAAGGGGTTTGCGGTAGACAGTCGAAAAGTGCTGCCTGGATTTGTTTATTTTGCACTTCAGGGGGTAAAGGTAGATGGACATGATTTTGTAGAGGAGGCTTTTCAAAGAGGGGCATATGTAGCCATTGTATCGAAGGCGGGAAACTATAGTGGAAAAACAATCCTTGTGAAGGATGTAAGAGAAACGCTTCAAATGCTTGCAAATCAAAAAAGAAAAGAGTTGGACTGCATTGTAATAGGAATCACAGGTTCTGTTGGAAAAACGACTACTAAAGAGTTTTTGGCAACACTGCTTGCATCTAAATTTAAAGTAGAGAAAACACCTGGAAGTGCCAATTCTCAAGTTGGACTGCCTCTTTATATTTTGAATGAACTCAAACCATGTGATATCGCGATATTTGAAATGGGAATGAGTTATGCGGAAGAAATGAAAAGACTTACTCAAATGGCAATGCCCTCTCATGTTTTAATTACCAAAATTGCACCAGCGCATATTGGTAATTTCCCAAGTTTAGAAGAGTTAGCAAATGCTAAAGGAGACATTTTAAAATCGCCCGAGATTTCATACGCTCTTTTACCAAAATTCATACGCTCTAATTCTCATGTAGCGGAGATTCTGAATGGAAAAGATGTGGAAGTAGAGTATTTTGGAAGTGACTGCAACCTCAAATATATCGATACCGGTAAGGGTATTCAAATTTTTGATGTAGAAATAGAACTTCCATTTGAGGCCTTGCATCTAAAAGAAAACTTCTTTCTAGCAGCTTTAATTGCTCGAAAAATGGGGGTCAGTTTTGAAGAGATTCAAAAATCTGCAAAGAGTTTAAAACCGTTTTCAAAGAGGTTTGAAAGTAAGCACATCAATGGAATTCACTTCATTGATGATTCCTTTAATGGATCTCCAACCTCTATGGAAGCGGCTCTAAATAATCTTCCAAAACCGATGGGTGGCGGCTCTAAAATTGTAGCAATTGGCAGGATGGGAGATTTGGGCGACCAAGAAGAATTTTTTCATGAAAAAATTGCGCGAATAGCAGAAAAAAATGCAGATGTAGTTTTTTTATATGGAGAGCCATTTTTAAAGATAAAACATAAGCTAAAAAAGGTGGGAATTACTACACTGTTTTTTTCTAACTTTGCCAATCTAAAAAAAGAGCTACTTTCTGTTGTCAAAGAAGGAGATGTCGTATTAATAAAAGGGTCCAATTCAGATAAGTTTTGGACATTGCTCGAATAACTAAGCAAAAGCGCGTATGATTTTACTACTTCTTGAATTTCTAAAATCACAATTTGCTATTAGAGTTCCCCAAGTATTTACCTACTTTTCAACGAGGATGATCCTTGCCTCTCTTACAACGCTCTTAATTACAATTATATTTGGCCCCTTTACCATTCGAAAACTTACAGAGCTTAAAACTGGAAACACGATTCGAGTAGGCGATTGCCCCCCCCTTGCTAAAATCCATGCCAAAAAAAAGCATACTCCAACCATGGGAGGGGTACTTATTTTGGGAAGTATGTTGATATCTGCGCTTCTTTGGATGGATTTACACAGCATCTACACGCTTATATTGATTCTTGCAACGATTTGGTTTGGGTTAATTGGTGGTTTCGATGACTACTTAAAACAAAAGCATGGAAATGCAAAGGGACTTAGGGGAAAAAAGAAACTTTTTTTTCAGCTTTTATTTGGAGCCATTCTCGGCGCTTATTTAGTATTGCCCTCTTTGCAAAGCATTGTGCAAATAGACAACTTTTTTCAGGCGCCGAGTGGAAAAGTTTACGGCTCAAATGGCGATCAAATCCTACTCTCAAAGCAACTCTATACCACCTATTTTTTGCCTTTTGTTAAGCAACCTCTTTTTACAATTGCTGGATCTGCGTGCATATTGGGTGTGCTTTTTAGCTTGTTTGTTATCACAGGGAGCTCCAATGCTGTTAACTTAACGGATGGATTGGATGGTTTAGCTGCAGGTACCACTGTGCAGGTATGTGTTGTGCTAGCCATTTTTGGATTCCTATCCAATCATGGAGAAATTGCTCAGTACTTAAATCTCTATTATATTGAAGGAAGTGGTGAAATTGCTATTTTTTTATCCGCAATGTTTGGTGCGTGCCTTGGTTTTTTATGGTATAATGGACACCCCGCAGAAGTGTTCATGGGAGATACAGGTTCACTTTCACTTGGAGCCTTACTTGGTATTTCGGCTATTTTACTTCGAAGAGAGTTTTTACTCGCTCTTATTGGTGGAATCTTTGTTGTTGAGGCGCTTTCTGTAATCATACAAGTGCTGAGTTTTCGACTAAGGAATAAAAAAAGGGTTTTCTTATGCGCGCCACTCCATCACCATTTTGAATATATGGGTATGAAGGAAACGAAGGTGGTTCTTCGTTTTTGGATTGTAGGTTTTATATTAGCAATTATTGGACTTGCCTCCATTAAATTCCAATAAGATAGGTATATTAAGTGGGACACACAGTTGTTGTCGGACTTGGTTTGAGTGGATTTGCTGCTACGCAATTCCTGCTCAACAAGGGCCTTTCTGTAATAGCTTTTGATGATCATCTTTCTCAGGCGCAAAGAGAGCTTTTACAAACATTAACTCCATTGGATCAGGTTGCAATCGTAGATGATATCCACGAATTAGACGGCAGACAAATTGATCAAATTGTTATATCTCCTGGAGTTTCTAAAAAGCACTCTATTTATTTATTTGCCCAGAAAAATAAGATTGTTTTGATGAGTGAAATGGATCTTGGACTTTCTTATTTTGAGGGGATATGTATTGGAATTACAGGCACCAATGGAAAGACAACCCTTACTAATTTAATTACCCATATTTTGAATGAAAATGGAAAAAAGGCTGTAGCTGTTGGTAATGTAGGCTATCCACTCACTTCGTTTTTATCAAAATCTAAGGGTGAAATCATAGTTGCTGAAATAAGTTCCTTCCAATTAGAAACAATGAGGGAACAAAAAATTGATATGGGAATACTTTTAGAAATTACTCCAGATCACTTAGATCGCTATGAAAGTTTTAATGAATATAAACAAACCAAACTCCATTTACTAGATTTAATTAAGCCCAAGGGCGCTTTTTATACAAATGAAGAAATATCTGATCTTTGCAAGCAAAGACCAGATATAAATTGTATATGTAAAACGGAAAAAGAATTAGAGCTCATAACCGAAGAGGTAGGTTCTTCTTTGCATGCAATATCTTCTGAAGGGTTAGCTTTTGCAATACTTGTAGCTGATAAATTTGGAATTGTAAAAGAGGAAGTTGCAAAAAGTCTAATCTCGTTTCAAAAATTAGAGCATCGCATCGAATATATAGGGGAAATGCAGGGTATAAAGTGTTATAATGACAGTAAAAGTACGACAGTTGCCTCTACAATTTTTGCAGTAGATAAAGTTGAGGGGCGAATAGCTCTTTTTGTTGGAGGCGTGTCTAAAGGGCAAACTTTTCTAGATTGGAAAGAGAATTTAGGTGATCGAATTGTAAAAATTTATGCATTTGGATCTGCAAGCTTTGAGATCGAAGAGGCATTAAAAGATAAGTTTTGTGTAGAGGTAACAAATTCCCTTGAAATAGCACTCAAAAAAGCGTTTAATGAATCAAAAAGCTTCGATGCAATTCTTTTGTCTCCTGGGTGCTCTAGTTTTGATCAGTATCAAAATTATATGGAAAGAGGTGAGCATTTCAAAAGTATTGTGAGCGAAATAAACCAAAAGCAAAAAACGATTTAGGGTATTGACTATGAACCGAAGAGAGTGCGTCGTTGTTGCGGCAGTTATAAATGCAGGATTATTAATTGTGCTTTTTGTGAGCTCGATGAAAACTAAATCTCCCTATCCTCAGGTTGCGGCTTTGCCACAAGAAATGAATAAGACAATAGCACATGCAAAACCAGTTCTTGTTAAAAATGATGTGGAAGCGCTCAAGCCACTTCAAAAAACAATCGAAAGGCAAGTTGCAACGCCTGCTTCTGTAGAGCCGAAAGCAGAAGAGTTACCTCCATCTAAGCCAAGTGTAAAAGAGACTTTACTTACAAAAAGTTTGCCAAATACACGTGCGGTAGAAAAGAAAAAAGAACCTTCTAAGACTGTTATCATCACAGTGAAGAAAGGTGATATGCTAGAAAAAATTGCCAAAGCATATAATGTTACTGTGAAAGATATTATGGAAGTTAATCACTTAAAAAGTGAGCGATTACAAATAGGCCAGCAGTTAACACTTCCAACTCAAAGAAAAATTTCTTCCACGATTGCAAAAGTGGCTAATTCATCAGAGCATCAATACTACACTGTGAAAAACGGTGATAATCCATCAACTATTGCCTTCAAAAATAAACTAAAGCTTTCAGAGCTGTTAAGACTCAATAATCTAGATGAAGAGAAAGCGAAGAAGATAAGACCTGGGTTGAAACTTAGAATCAAATAGGTGTATGAATAAGCTTTCATTAACACTTTTAATTATTGTTGCCATTTTATTTTCGATGGGACTGATTATGGTGTTTAATACATCTTCTGCAGAGGTGTTAACCTCGCCTTTATCGAATCATTTTTCTCTCTTCAAGCAAGCTTGTTTTGCAGCACTAAGTTTTTTTGTGGGTTGTTTTGTCTATATTTTTGGATATAAGAATATTATCAAATCTGCGCCCTTTTTTTACGTCTGCTTTCTAGTTTTTTTGGCGCTAGTTTTTGTTCCAGGTATTGGACAAAGAATCAATGGAGCGAATCGATGGCTTGGGTTTGGGATGTTTTCCTTTCAGCCATCTGAATTTATGAAGGTACTTATTCCTCTTTTTTACTTGCATCGATTTGTGGAAAAAAAAGAAGTATTTACTTTGTTTGAATTCTTAAAAATATTCGCCTTATTGCTTTTGCCCCTTATATTGATTCTGATGGAGCCGGATAATGGCTCTGCGGCTATGATTCTTGCAACGTTTGTAGTACTGTTTTTTTTAACAAAAATCAAATGGACCTATTGGGCACTTCCCCTTGGAATTATTATGATCATTGGAGTGGCATTTGCTTTTCAAATGCCACATGTTCATGATAGAATTCGAGTATATTTGCATCCTGAAACAGATATCTTAGGTAAAGGGCATCAGCCCTACCAAGCTAAAATTGCAGCAGGCTCTGGTGGCCTTTTTGGAAGAGGAATAGGTGAGAGTATCCAAAAGTTTAATTATCTTCCAGAAGCTCGATCTGATTATATTGCTGCAATCTATGCCGAAGAGTTTGGATATCTTGGGGTTCTTATGATGTTAATACTATACATGGGTCTTTCATGTGTTGGTTTTTTAATCGCAGCTCGAGCAAGCTCTAAAGAAGGGTATTATTTGGCTTCTATTTTGACATTCGTAATTAGTATCCAAGCTTTTTTGAATTTAGGTGTTGTATCGGGGCTATTGCCAAGTAAAGGCACAAACCTACCTTTTTTTAGTCAGGGAGGTTCATCTTTGATTGCAAATGTAATGATGATAGCAATTTTGATCAGTATTTCTAAGGGGAGCTTAGATGAAAAACACGCCTAAAAAAAAGGTGGTTATCGCAGCTGGCGGCACAGGTGGTCATATGGTTCCAGCAACAGCTCTTGCAAAAAATTTAGAATCTCTTGATGAAATTGGTTCTGTTGTTTTTATGGGAGATGGACTCTCTACGAACCCCTATTTTCAAAAAGAAGAGTTTACATTTCATGATATTGCCTCTGGGAAAATGAGCTTAAAAAAGCCCAAAGATCTTTTTTTGTCCTGCATTCAAATTGTGAAAGGAATTTTTAAGGCAATTTTGCATTTAAAAAAACAAAAGCCAGATATCATTATTGGGTTTGGAAGCTATCATAGCTTTTCCACACTTGTTGCCTCGAGACTCTTTCGCATCCCTTATGTGCTTTATGAATCTAATTTAGTACTTGGGAGAGTGAATCGATTGTTCTATAAAAGCTCTAAAATTTTAGCTACTCAATTTCCTCTTGATAGAAAGTCATATCAAAAAAAATCGATTATTGTAAAAACGCCTCTTACGATAAAGAAGATCGAGAACAAGGCAAGCTCACGAAGATATTACAAACTTGATGAAAACACTAAGACGTTACTTGTTTTTGGAGGTTCACAAGGATCTAAAAGGATTAATGAAACTACTCTTGAAATGCTTCGATTATTTGATCAAAGCAATATTGATTTACAGTGTATACATATTTTGGGAAAAGAAGCTGATATTGGGCTCTTTAAAAAAGAATATAAACGATTGAAGCTACATGTTTGTGTGAAATCTTTCGAGACAAAAATGCAGAATGCATTGTTTGCCTCTGATTTAGTTATTTCTAGAGCAGGAGCTATTTCAATTGGAGAGCAGATAGCATGTTCACTTCCAAGTATTTTGATCCCATATCCTTTTGCGAAAGACAATCACCAAGAAAAAAATGCTAATTATATGCAAAAAATTATTAAAGGGTCTTGCATGATTCGAGAGGAGGAGCTTTCTCCTGTTATTTTACTGAAAAAAGTGGAAACTATTTTGGATCCCGGCATGAATAAATTAAAGGAGATGCAAGATCACTTAAATGCGTACAACGCAAAAGATAAAGGGGAGCTTCTTTGTGAACTTATCCAAAAGTGTATTCATGAAAGAAAAAAATGATTCTTTTTTTTTCATTGGAATTGGTGGAATCGGAATGAGCGCTCTTGCTCATATCTTACTTGAAAAAAAACAATCTGTAGCAGGTTCAGACAAAGTCTCAACAAAACTCATTCAAAATCTTGTTAAGAGAGGCGCCTCTGTTGTTTTTTCAGAAAGCAGCAAATATCTAGATTATGCTTGTACTATCGTATATGGATCTGCAATTACAAATGATCATCCTCAGATGAAAAAAAATATTCCTTCCATGCACCGAGTGGACCTTCTTTGTGATCTTATGAAAAACAATCATCCACTCCTTGTAACTGGAACTCATGGGAAAACAAGCACCTCGTCCTTACTTGCCTGGACGCTTTCCTATTTAGAGCAAAAGCCTTCATTTGCAATTGGTGGGATTGTAAAGGGACTTGAAAAAAATGGCGGTTATGGCACCGGTGACTACTTTGTTGCTGAAGCGGATGAAAGCGATGGCTCATTTGACAAATATAATAATTATAGCGCTATTATTACAAATATTGAAGAGGAGCACTTATCCTACTGGAAAGATCTGGAAGCATTAAAGAGGGGCTTTTCTAATTTTATCCAGAAAATTCCAAAGCATCGATTTTGTTTCTATTGCTCTGATGATCCGATTCTTTCTGCGATGAATTCACGTGGCATTTCATATGGTTTTGAGGAGGGGGCTACTGTTCAAGGAAAAAATTTTAAGCAAAAATCTGATGAGTCGATATTTGATATAGAATATAAAGGCAACACTTATCGGAATATTATTATTTCTATGCCAGGTAAGCACCAAGCCTTGAACGCAATTGCTGTATTTGGACTCTGCATCGAACTAGGCCTTGCAAGCGCTGCAATTATGGAAGCATTTGCACATTTTAAGGGTGTACATCGCAGAGCAGATTTCAAGGGGCAATTTAAGGGGGCTTTGGTCTTTGATGATTATGCGCACCATCCAACTGAAATTTCCGCAACGCTGCAAGCTTTTAAAGAAAAATATCCATCAAAGCAAATAATAGCTGTTTTTGAGCCCCACAAATTTACCCGTACAAAAGATCTTTTTGAAGAGTTTATTCTGTGTTTTAAATCTGCAGATATGGTGTTTGTCACCGATATCTACTCAGCTGGAGAATCAGAAATTGAGGGAATTACATCAGCAAACTTAGTTCAAAGCATGATGGAGAGAAATCTTTGCCAGGCTCGCTACGTTAGAAAGGAAGACTTAAAGAAAGCGTTGGAAGATAAAGTAGGTTTAGATGAAATCATCCTAACAATTGGCGCTGGTACAATCACGAATTTTGCTGATGAGTTGGTGTCTCTGTGAAGAAAAAAATTCTTTTTAATCTGGCTTTTACAACAATTTTATTAGTTGCACTTGGCCTATTTCTTCGATTCGTTGTTTCAAAACGGGATATACTCAAAAAAGATTACTATATCACATATATTCAGCAGGAGTGCACTTCTTTAGATAGTTTACAAACAGATCAGATAGCAGAAATATTAGAACTTGCAGCGGATAAAGAAACGGTTTTTTCCAAAGATTTTCTACGGAGATTTCAGGAAAAACTGGATGAGGTTTCCTTTATTGAAACTGCAGCTTTAAAATTTATTAAGCCAGATACGCTTTATATCGAATATGCCCTTCGAAAACCAATTGCAGTCCTAGTGGACTATCAAAATGTTGCCATTGATAAAAAAGGGTATAAATTCCCTCTGATGGATTTTTACTCTTCTAAAGAGCTTCCCGAGATTTATTTGGGAACGCATTTAGAAGATAACCCAATCACCGATAAATTTTTTTCTCTCGCCTATGACCTTTTTCGTCTACTGCATCAGGTTAAAGTGACAAAACCTTTTTTTTTGAAACGGATTGATGTCTCAAATGCGTACCATAAGAATTTTGGTAAAAGAGAAATAATCATATGTCTTGAGAATCGATACCAAGATATAAAAAGCAATGAGATATTGTCTTTTCCTCATTTTTTAAGACTTGGTACCAATAATTTTGAAAAGCAGCTAGGCAATTATTTTAGTTTATATGAAGAGCTTTGCTCTATAGAGCAGTCTCAAGCTGAAGCTTCGCTGGAAATAAAGCGATTTGCTGAGAAAGTCTTTGATCTAAGACTTGATAATTTAGCCTATATTGATGATAAAACGGCAAGTTCTCATTGTGAATGAAATCGTTGAAATTGAATGGTATGTGAATTGCCAAACGGAAGCAGAAAAAATATCTGCTGCTCTTTTAGACCAAAAACTTGTAGCATGTATTAATTTTTCAAAAATTTCATCGATGTATATCTTCCAAGGTCAATTAGAAAAACATCCT
This sequence comes from Chlamydiota bacterium, assembly GCA_021772245.1. Classification (GTDB taxonomy): domain Bacteria; phylum Chlamydiota; class Chlamydiia; order Chlamydiales; family Simkaniaceae; genus JAJFMG01. Next base: position 28,368 of record JAJFMH010000001.1, read on the forward strand.
GAAATCAAAGTTTCATTCAAAACTTTTTTTTCAAAAATAGAGGAAATTGAAAAATACATTGAAATACACTCCAGTTATGATGTTCCAGCTATTGTTTCTAAGAAAGTTGTAAGAGTGAATTCATCTTTCGCTTTATGGATGAGAGGCTGTGTCAAATAATTCATATTATTAATTTAAAATAAATAATTTAATTTAAAATTATTTATTAATAATATAAAAAATAGATTCTTGATTCTTATCGAATAGGGTGTTAAATTTATTCCCGATTGTTTTGGAGAGGCCATTATTTCTGATATAGTGGCTTATTATCTCCAAGGACATGAGCTGTAAATGAGCATATCAAAAACCCTAAGATTAAGTATTACTATGAATGAGTTTATTGCATATATGATTAAAAACCTAGTAGAGGCTCCTGATGATGTACAGGTGCAAGTCTTTGAGGGGGAATCAAGTACAATTGTAGAAATACGAGTTGCAGCAGATGATGTTGCAAAAGTAATTGGAAAACAGGGCAGAACAATTAAAGCTCTTCGAACTATAGCTCTAACTGTCGCAGCAAGATTCGGAAAGAAAATTCGTTTAGAACTGATTCATTAATTTTTTAGATCTTTTTGTAACTTGTTAAAAAGTTGCAGATTATGATAAAAAATTCTCTAGCTGCAAACACTTTATTGTTTGCAGCTATTTTATATATATTGCCCATTGAAAAATAACTGCAAAAAAAGGAAGAAGGTCTTTATGAGCGCAAATTTGAAGATCACACAAGACGAAAGCAATGAAAAATGTATTTTTCGAATTGAGGGTAGGCTTGATGCTAGTTCTTCAGTTCAACTCGAGTCTGTGATGAATAAAACGCTTGAAAAAGATTGCTTGGGAATCATTCTTGATTTTTCAAAAGTAGAATATTTAAGTTCTGCTGGAATGAGGCTCCTTCTATCTTTTACAAAAAAACTAGCAGCTAAAGGAGGTAAGCTTGTCATTTTTGCCGTACATGAAGAAGTCATGGAAATTATCAAAATGGCAGGGTTTGAAAAAATATTATGTATTTATCCAACGCAGCAAAAGGCTGTAGAGTCCCTGTAGTGTGAATGCGAATTTAGCTTTTGAGCCTGATCGATTTTCTAATAATCGAAAAATAGAGCCTCAAGAAAAAAAACTCCCTTCCAAATCAAAAAATAAACGAGTTCTCGTAATTGCAGGTCCCACCGCAGCTGGTAAAACAAATCTTTCTTTAAAACTTGCTCATATCCTAGGAGGAGAAGTAATCTCTGCGGATTCAATGCAAATCTATAAGGGAATGGATATTGGAACATCCAAAGTCACCATGAAGGAAATGGGTGATATTCCCCATCACTTAATAGATAATTATGATTTATCAACTCCCTATAATGTTGTTCGCTACTATGAAGAAGCCTCGCAGAAATGTAGAGAGATTTTAGCAAGAGATCATGTTCCGATTATTTGTGGTGGAAGTGGATTTTATATTAACTCTCTAATTTATGGCCCACCATCTGGTCCACCAGCTTCCTCAGAGCTTCGCTTAGCTCTACATCAAGAAATTTTAGATTATGGACTTGATAGTCTATACCAAAAGCTTCTCAAAAAAGATGCAGAATATGCCAAAACAGTGAATGAAAAGGATCAGAATAAAATTGTAAGGGCCCTGGAAATTATGACACTCACTAATAAAAGGGTGAGTGACTTTCCAAAGGTGGCAGAAGAAAGGGAGCCTTTAGAATTCGATTTTAGATGTTGGTTTATTTATTATCCCAAAGAAATTTTGTATCCCCGCATTGAAATGAGATGCGATCATATGATTGCGAATGGTTTTAAAGAAGAAGTGGAATATTTGCTCACAAAAGGTTTAAGAGAGCATTTGTCAGCTTCGCAGTCGATTGGTTATAAGCAATGTCTCGAATATCTTGACTCTGAAAAAACAGATAAGGATTTTGAGCGTTTTGTTTGGCAATTTAAGCAGGCCTCAAGAAGATATGCTAAACGGCAATTTACATGGTTTAGAAAGCAACCAATTTTTCATTGGCTTAATTTAGACGCTTACAAAATGGAAGATGTTATTGATACCATTGTGAATGACTTTGAAAGTCCTTCCCATTAATTTGATCTATGCCGTAGACTTTATCTTTGAAATTTTGCAACTGAAGTCTACATTTTATGAAGAAAGAGCTACCCCAAGATACTAAAAATCAAGGTGTCCAACCAGAAACTAATAATGCTGATACTACGAAGAAAGCTTCTGTGAAGGAAGCTTCTAAACCGGTACCCTCAAAAGAGCTGCAAAAGAAATATTATGAGCTAGTTGCGTCTAAAGAAACACTGGAAGAAAAGATTCGTTTTACGATCTCATTTTTATATGACTATACTCAAATTCCAAATCCAAACCTTAAAGAGTTCTTTGAGATAAAAAGCGTTTGTATCGATCTTTTTAAAGAAAAGATAGAGCCAAGACTTCGAAAAACACTTTGGGATGAGTTTATCGAAATTTCTCATCAAATGAATATGCTCAAAAAAGCTTTGAATGAAAAAGCTGAATATTCTCTTTCGCAAATTGAACAAGCACTTATCCTTTTACAAAAAGATATTGCTGAAATGGATACAAATACTGCAAATGTGCCTGCAATTATTTTCCCACGATCTTTTCGAGTCTCTAATGAGAAAGCCCGGGAGTATGTAAATTTGCAAAAAAAAGCTACATTATTTGGTTCTTATACATCTAAATTATCTTCTCTACGCAAAGAGTTAATCGAAACTTCTCTTCGAATGAAAGACAAAAAAAATGTTTTAAAGATGATTTCTTCCATGGGTGATTTAGTTTACCCTTCTAAAAAGGAATGTGTTGAGATATTAAGTAACATGTTTTTAGAGGACGTAAATGCTTTTTTTGCAAAATGGTTTCAAAATACAGATGAACTTCCAAGCATTCCTGTAATTAAACTAAGAGATGAGATTAAGAGCTTTCAAAGTCTTTCTAAAAGCTTTTCTTTAAACACCAAAGCATTTAAACAAACGCGAGAAATTTTAAGTAAGGCGTGGGATACTACTCGAAAATGGGATGAAAAGAGAAAGCAGGTTTTGAAAGAGAGTGAGCCTGAATTCCAGGAAAACTTTATAAAGGCTGAAAGCCAACTTTCTGCGCATGAAAAAATGATGGACTCACTAGAGAATGGTGATAAACAGCAAATTATTACTAAATCTGATGAGATGCTTTCCTTTTTGAAAAATACAAAACTTCGCCCTGATCAATTTAGGGACCTTCGGGAAAGGACATTTAAGTTAAGAGATAGCCATCTAGAAAAGGCTGATGAAAAATCTAAGAAAGCAAACGAAGAGAAGGTTAATCGTGTTAATCTAATTAAAGAAGAAGCAAAAGCGTTGTTAACTGCTGTCGAAGAAAAGAAAATTGCGAGCCCCTTAGAAAAGCTTTCAGATTTGAGATCCAAAGATCACTCCTTTCTAAGTAAAGCAGATGAGCTTTATTTAGAAAATCAGTACCTCACAATCGAAGTAAAAGCTCTTTTAAATGATGAATATGATCAAACAGAAAAGTTAGAAGAAATTGAAAAATTTCTAAAAAATAGAATTAAGCAATACAAAAAAGCTGTTACGACAACAGGTCTTGGTTTTGAAATGGCTTTGCTATATCGAGAGCTAATTGATAGCTCTTCAGAAATCCTGCAGCTAATACAAGATAATACCTAGGCGAAGTATTCGTATGGTTTTACCTAAGAAGGTAGCATTTTTTGGAGGTACGTTTGATCCGATCCATATCGGTCACTTGCAAATGGCCTTAGAGGTTAAAGAGCATTATAATCTCGATGAAGTGGTGTTTTGTCCTGTAAATATTTCTCCATTCAAAACAGATAATCCCCCACAAGCTTCAAACCTTGATCGTTTAGAAATGACAAAACTTGCAATAAGTGATATCCCTTTTTTTTCTTGCGTAGACTTTGAAATAAAAAAAGAGGGAGTCTCATATACTGTCGACACGATCAAGACATTTATTGAATCTAGAAGCTCCGCAAATAAATATTACCTGATACTTTCTGAAGATGCTGCAATTCACTTAGAAGATTGGAAAAATCCATCTGAACTTCTACAATTGATTTCTTTAGTTATTTGTAGGAGATATTCAAAAAAAGAAGTGATTCCTGAGTTTTTAAAGGGACGCAATACTGTTGATTTTTTTGCAAACTCAGTGCTTGAGATTAGTAGTACGCAGATTAGAGACAGATTGAAAAAAAAACTATATTGCGAT
>JAJFMH010000002.1 GCA_021772245.1 Chlamydiota bacterium
ATATCAAACAAAAATATAAATATAAAGAATGTTATTAAAAAAACCATAAACTTCTTATTACAAGGCTAATATGTTTTTATTGAATTTACTAACCCACACTCAGACATTATGGGTATTTATAAAAAATATTTTAGAAGCAGATGGCAGATCTGCCGTCTGAGCTAGTAGAGGTAGGATTGCTTCAATAAAGTCTTATATAGCAACAAAGTTCTAAATCTAGATTGCTTGCTAATTGATCTAATATGCAATATCATAGGTATTTAACTAAAAAATGGGATTGTATGGGACGCATCATCGGAATAGACTTTGGAATGGCAAGGATTGGCTTAGCAAGATCTGATAAGAGTAAAATACTCGCATCCCCTGTGGGAGTCGTAAAAGCGCAAAAAAAACCAGAAGATACAATTGCTCTTATTTTAGCTGAAATTAAAGATTTTACATGTGAACTCTTTGTAATTGGGCTTCCCCTGCAACTTTCTGGAAAGGCCTCCCCGATGTCAGAATCGGCAAAAGCCTTTGGAGAAAAGCTGCAAGAGCTTTCAGGCATTGATGTTACCTACTTAGATGAGCGGCTCACATCAAAACAAGTAGAGCGATCTATGATGGATGGAGGAGTAAATCGAAAAAAAAGAGCAAAAAACGTAGATACATTAAGCGCTACTTTGATATTACAAAGTTATCTGGATATGCACTAAGGATTTTGTATGAATGAGCAAAAAATCTCACCACAGGCACTTTTTGAAAAACTCTCCAAAATCAAAGTAGACAATCCACTTTGTAAGTATACTCTACAAAGATGCGAAAGCATCTCTCCTATTATTAATGAAATCAATCGACTTAAAGTCGAGAAGCAAGCTGTCATCTTAGCTCACTCCTATGTCCATCCTGATATCATTTATGGCGTAGCAGACTATGTTGGTGATTCTTACTACTTAGCAAAAAAAGCTATGGAGACTGATGCAAAAACAATTGTTTTTCCAGCTGTTAGATTTATGGCAGAAACTGCCAAAATCCTAAATCCAACTAAACTTGTCATTGATCCCAATCCAAATGGCGGATGCTCTCTTGCAGATAGCGTCACCAAACAAGATGTACTTGCTTTAAGAGAAAAATACCCAAGCCACACCTTTGTTTGCTATATTAATACAACAGCTGCTGTCAAATCTGTTTGTGATGTTTGTGTTACCTCTTCCAATGTCTTTTCGATCATTGAAAAAATTGAAAATGATAAAATTGTATTTCTTCCCGATCTTCTCATGGGAAAAAACCTAATCAATGAGATGAAAGAAAAGGGCCTTCACAAAGAAATTGTACTCTACGATGGATCATGCTACGTGCATGAAGAATTTAGCGCATCGCAACTAGAAGCTCTAAAAAAAGAGAACCCTGACATGCTTACACTAGTCCATCCAGAATGTGATGAAGATGTGGTTGCCCAAGCTGACATGGTAGGGTCTACTTCTCAGATTCTATCCTTTGCCAAAGAGCAAACAAGTCCAATGGCCATTCTTACCGAATGCGGGATTACCTCTAGACTTCAGATAGAGCATCCAGAGCTTAATATCATTGGTTCTTGCATGATGTGTAAGTATATGAAATCTAATAGTCTAAGTGACATCTACTCTGCGTTAAAAGATCCAAAGTCAAATATGATTGTGGATATTGACCCAACGCTTTTGCAAGCTGCAAAACGAAACATCGATGAGATGTTTCGATATGTAAATCTTTAAACGCAATCGAGTCTTTTCTTCATCCGCTTGATAGCATCGTAGCCAAAGCCAACTGTAAACAAAGAGACAACAATAATGCATACCGAATAGGGAAGATATCCTTTTGGGCCTAGCATTGTAGATCTCATCCCTTCCATAATATATAGAAGTGGATTTACCAAGTTTAGAATTGCTGAGACTTTTGAAATCCCATATAAGCTCTTCCACGTATAAAAATACCCACTAAACATGAAGAGTGGATTAATTACTCTCATCCAAAGTGAACCTAGATTGCTTGCATCTTTGATAACACTTGATAGCCAAAGAGAAAAGAAGCCAAAGAATAGATTTGTAATCAAGAAAAAGGGAACAAATTTCATATAGGATACAGCAGATAGACTAAACTGATTGAATAGAAGAATTTTTCCAATGGGTATCAAACACACGGACAAAATGGCAGTACATATCGCCCAAGATATCGCAATATTGATAAAAATATAGCTAGATGGAACAGGCAAGGTCAAATGATATGATATCACCTTATTGCCATTCATATCTGAAATAAGCGTTGCTACCCTACCGACAATTTCAAAAAAACCAAAAGATGCTATAGCCCCAACAAAGATAAAGGATGCAAAACCAGGGTCATTGTTGATATGTTCAAACACATAACCAAATACTAAAATATTTGTAAAAAGCACAAAACTCGTATCAAAAAATTTCCCTCGAAGTTCATGTATAAACACATAAAAATCTCTTCTGATAAGTTGATAAAGCACAGATACAAAAGAAAAAATTGATTTACTCATTTGGCATCTCCTTTTGATCAATCAGGGATAAGAATACATCTTCTAAAGAAGTATGTTTCCATGAATTCATTAAATTTTTAGGGGTATCCAGTGTTTTCATTTGACCATGATCGATAATGCATACTCGATCACATAGAGCTTCGGCTTCATCTAGATAGTGAGTGGTAAGTAGCACAGTCACCCCTTCTTTTTTTAGATCCAAAATGAGCTTCCATAAATCCCTTCGAACATGGGGATCTAAACCAACAGTTGGTTCATCTAAAATTACAAGTTTAGGAAAGTGCATGAGTGTTCTTGCTATTAAGAAGCGTTGTCGATATCCACCGGATAAAATATGCGCCTTTTCATTGGCATAGGTCATTAAATCGAATTTTTCCATGAGCTCTTTTTTACGAGCTTTGATTCTTTTTTCGCCAAGATTGTAGTATCTACCCGCATAATGTAGGTTTTTTTCAAGAGTAAGAGCTGAATCTAAATTTTGATGTTGAGGACAAAATCCAAGTATTTTTCTATAATCTATTAACTGTTTATAAATAGAGTTACCTCTCCATAGAATATCACCACTTGTTGCAGGAACAAGAGATGCAATAATCGAAGAGAGTGTTGTTTTTCCAGCGCCATTTACACCAAGAAGACCAAATACTTCCCCTTCTTCTAAGTCTAAGGAAAGATCGCTTAGAGCATGATGCACTTTTTTCCCAGAAAGATGGTAAGTTTTGGTGACTTTTTGAATCTGAATTAACATAAGAAAACCGCTTAATCGATATAGGAGCATAAAGTATAGTTAAATCGCAGAAAAATCGCTCGATTTTTTTTCGATGAATCTCCTATTGAATCAAAAGAATAAAAGTGGTTTGCTAAGACTTTAGATCAAAAAAAAATTAGGTGCTATTTGATGCAAGATGATCATCCGTTAGAAGAAAGTGGTCAATCCAAAAGAAGTTTGGATCCCTGTATTGTTGTGATTTTTGGAGCGACAGGAGATCTTACTGCAAAAAAACTCATGCCCGCTCTATATAATCTCAAACGAGAAAGTCAACTTCCCACAAACTTTGCCTGTGTTGGTTTTGCAAGAAGAGATAAAACCCATGAAGATTTCAGAAAAGAGATGAAAGACGCCGTTTCTAAACACTCTCGCGTGAAACCCATTGACGATGCTCTTTTTGACACCTTTGAAAAACAAGTTTTTTATCACAAATCAGAATTTGATGATGACGCTGGTTACGAGAGCCTAAAAAACTACTTAGCAGAATTAGATACGCAGCTTGGCACAAAAGGAAATCGCATTTTTTACCTCTCTACCCAGCCAAGCTTTTTTCAAACGATTATTGAAAAGCTCAAACAGCATGGACTTATCTATGATTACTCAGAAAAAGATGAACCTTTTTCTCGAGTAATCATCGAAAAACCATTTGGAAGAGATCTAAAAACAGCGCACGAGTTGCAAGATGACCTTTTGCAACACCTAAATGAATGTCAAATCTATCGAATTGATCATTACCTTGGAAAAGAAACCGTACAAAATTTGCTCGTATTTCGCTTTGGAAATTCAATTTTTGAATCTCTTTGGAATCATAAGTACATCGACCATGTGCAAATTACAGTTGCCGAAGATATTGGAATTGGAACTAGAGGTAAATTCTACGAAGAGCAAGGTCTTTTTAGAGACATTATCCAAAACCATATGATTCAACTTCTAACACTTGTTGCCATGGAACCACCTGTTAACTTATCGGCAACAGCCGTTCATGATGAAAAAGTAAAAGTCTTAGAAGCTATTAGAGCTCTTACAAAAGAAGATTTTGAGAACAACACTGTCCGCGGACAATATGGTGAAGGATTTACAAATGGTGAAAAATCCATAGGATACAGGCAAGAAGAAAATGTAGACGACAACTCAAATATTGAGACGTACGCTGCATTAAAACTCTTTATTGATAATTGGAGATGGGACGGGGTTCCCTTCTACTTAAGAGGAGCAAAAAGGCTTCCAAAAAGAACCACAGAAATTGCCATTATGTTTAAAGATCATCCAGGCAAACTTTTTAGAGAGAAAAATCAACCTAGTGAAAAAAACGTGCTAGCAATCCGTATCCAACCAGATGAAGGAATTTCTCTAAAAATCAACTGCAAGGTGCCAGGACCTCAAAGCCCGATACAACCTGTCAAAATGGACTTTAAATATGGTTCTTTTTTTGGGTTAACGCCTCCTGACGCGTATGAAAGACTAATCTGTGACTGCATCTATGGAGATCGAACTCTATTTGCAAGAGAAGATGAGGTTTTCCATTCCTGGAAACTCTTCACGCCTCTTCTAGAGTACTGGGAAAAGAATCCACCTAAGGAATTTCCCAACTATGCATGTGGCACATGGGGCCCCAAAGCCTCTGATGAAATGATTGCAAAAGATGGAAGATCTTGGAGATTGATATAGCATTATGAAACAAGTGATCCCCCCATCTCAAATTGAATCTGAACTCGTTAAAATTTGGGATTCGCTGCAAACCGCGAATAAAATGAGAGCATGCCTTTTTAATTTGGTGATCTACACTAGAAAAGGCAAGCGATCTGAATATTTAAGTAATGTTGCGAAACAAATCATCAAAAAGTTTCCCTCTCGCATTCTTTTTATTTCAATTGATGACACAAAGCCCAAAGATTATTTAGAAACTTCCGTATCTGTAATGACAGCGGAAGAAGGCGACTGTGAAATCGTCTGCGATTTCGTGGAAATAGATCTAGGCCTTGATCAGAAGGTGCAAGCGCCCTTTCTTGTATTGCCCCATATTTTACCCGATCTTCCCATTTATATTGTGTGGGCGGATGACCCAACCAAAGAAGATCCTATTTCCTATAAATTGGAAAAGTTTGCAACGAGAGTCATTTACGACTCAGAGGCATCAGATAATCTTGTATCCTTTTCTGAAATTGCGCTCAAACACAAGGAAACTTCTCATACTGATATTGCTGATTTAAATTGGGCAAGAATTCAAGGGTTTAGAGATCTATTTGCATCCACATTTCATACACCTGATAAATTGAAAACGTTGCAATCGGCAAATGACATTAAAATTACCTATAACTGCATGGAAACATCCTACCTTTGCCATACCAAAGTACAATCGATCTATCTCCAAGGCTGGCTTGCAACGCGCCTTAGATGGAAATTAAAAAGTATTTCTACAAAAGATAAAAACCTTATCTTCCAATACGACAATCATGGAAAAGATCTTTCTGTTACATTGATCCCCTCCACATTAGATGGACTATCTCCTGGCAGAATTATTGGTATAGAGATTACCTCAGAAACCAATGAAAAAATTGAGTTTATTCGAAAAAAAGATCTTCCTCATCACGTGATTATTACCAAAACAACAGAAACGACATGTGAACTTCCAGTCCATTTTATTTTTGCTCAAGACGAAACAGGATTATCTCTCGTAAATGAGATTTGTCATAATGGGACAAGTTCTCATTTTACAGACCTCTTAGATTACCTTTCTAAACTTAACCCGAAAGACATTTGCTCATGAAACAACAACAGATCGATAACAACATTCTTGTTTTTCCAGGCAGTAAAGAAGACAGCATTAAGTATGCCGCAAACGACTTTGTCTTAATTGGCAAACAAGCAATTGAGGATCATAATGCTTTCTATGTTGCTTTATCTGGTGGGTCAACACCAAAAGCTATTTTCGAAGTATTAGGTTCAGACCACAAAGGAAGTTTAGATTGGTCCAAAGTCTATTTTTTTTGGTCAGATGAAAGATCGGTTCCACCGGATCATGTTGATAGTAATTATAAATCTGCGATTGATTCTGGATTAAACAATCTACCCATTGACCCATCCCGAATTCATAGAATGGTTGCAGAAAATAATATTGAGACAAACGCGCAGTCCTATGAAGAAAAAATACTTTCTATTGTACCAGAGGCCTCTTTTGATCTAATTATGCTTGGCATGGGTGATGATGGACATACAGCGTCTCTTTTTCCAAATACAGAAGGACTTGATGAAAGATCAAAACTTGTAATTGCAAATGAAGTTCCTCAAAAAGATACCACTCGAATGACAATGACTTTTAATGCTTTCCATAAAGCTAAAAATATTGCCATCTATGTCATAGGTGATAATAAAGCCTCCATGCTAGAAAAAATATTCATAAAGAAACAAACATATCCTATTTGCTCAGTTGCAAATGCATCTAATCATGCCAAATGGATAATAGATAAAGGTGCAGCAGAGTTATTATCCCCAGATTAATGCGATTTTTGTTTATTCAGATCTAACAAATCACTGAAGTCAATTATTTTAGCAAAATAATCTTCATCCAAAACACTCTCTTCAATACCATTTACATGAATAAGAATTGGCCTGATTGAAAAAAACCGAGGAATTTTCAAACGATGCCTTTTTTCTTCTACTTCCTCTATAACGCTTTTACCAATACGGTTTTTAGAAAACTAATTTAACAGAAATATATTTTTCCATCCCAAAATCAGTAATTTCTCGATTTCGGGATGGAAAATATCTTTTATTCACTCGGAAGTCTTTCTTTGAGGTCTGTCCCAAAATAAATAAAGCTATCAGCAGCATTATCATCTGATCCAATCCCCACCTGCAAAGATCCTGTAAAAAGCTCCAAAAATGTTTTCCAATGAATCGTATCCAAAGAGAATAGAATCCCATTTTCACCATCACCTTTTACATAAAGATCTCTTTCAAATTCAATCTGATAAAAAAGGTCTTGAGCACTGGCTAAGATAAAAAATTCACTATCGCATTTGATTGATATTGGAAAAGTTTCCCCTTTTGATAATCTCAAAACATAGGGGGAATTTTTCATAGTAAACAAATCTACCAGTTCTTCCTGGCTAAAATCCTTTGCATTTCTAATATCAGCATCAAATTCATTTGCCGAGATATTACCTATGCATCGAAAAAGAATCATTGTTGCGATCAATTTTATTCTATTTTTTTTCATGTCATTCTCCATTACTACACTTGTAGTATTTTAGGTTAAAAAAAAGGTTAAATTAGCCAAAACTTTCCGAGGAAAATTCCAACTAGAAAATAAGCTGCCATAACTAAAATGGCATAATGAAACACATTCCAATTTTTTTTAGTGTCTGAGCGCAGAGCTTTTATTCGTGATAGTACATTCATGGAGTCGAGTAGGTAAACTCTACTTGCATTAATTTCTTTTTGAAATTGCAGGTTTGCGAGTTTTCCTAAAGCAGTCGCTAAATGAATTTTTTCAATATCAAAATCTTGCAATTTAGAATCTGCATCAAGCTCGAATTGGAAATATATCATTTTCCGCAATCTTCTTGTTGGAATCCAAGGAAAAAGAATTGAGATGATCGTTAAGCAAAGTCTAAAAAACGGGTCTTTCTTTTTGCAATGGCAAATCTCATGTGCTATGACTGCTTCTAACTCATCTGAGGAAACGCTTTGTATCCATTGTGCTGATAGCACAATTTTAGTGCGAAATAAGCCTGCTGTGAATGGAGATCCTTTATAAGCATTACTTGTAAGTATTGTAATATTGCACTTCTTCAAAGCCAATAAAATTTTTTTATTCTTAATTTTTTGGGTACAAGATCTGGCATCTTTCAAAATTGTTTGAAGGGAAGAAAAATCAAGCCATATTTTCCATAATCGAATGATGGATAAAAGGGCGAAAATACAGATTGAAGCTATGATAAAAGTATGCAGCTGAAAAGAGTCTAAAATCTCTGCTAATATATCTACGAGAGAAAAGGAAAATTGATCCTTGGTATACAATGTAATACCCATTTTAGGAACAAAAAAACTAAACATATCATGGGGCAGTTGACAAATGGCCACAAGTTTTCTTGAATCAATTTCACAATGGGCTGGAAAAACCCCTTTTGAAATTGCCCAATTGCTCCAGTTCATCAGACAAATATCTAAAGGAAGTTTGAATAGAAGAAGCATTCTTGCAAAGGCTTTAAATCTATAAGACCTAACTCGAAAAATAGCCAGAATAAACTCCACCAAGATCCATGAAGTTAGAAATGATAAAAAAATTGCTGAAATTATATTAAAAACCGTAAGGGAAAAAATCATTTACTTTTCATTTCCTTGATGAGTTTCTCGATTTCAGAAAGCTCATCCTCAGTAATGTTAGTATCTTCTTCTAGCAAATATGAAACCATTTCAGAGGTATTTCCTTTAAATAGCTTTTCTTTAAGTTGAGCAAGAATTGGAGCTAACTTTTTTGATTGCTTCTTGTTTATCCAATAAAGATAGCAGGCCCCACTTTTTTCTCTAAAGAGATCTCCCTTTATTACCATACGATTCATTACAGTCATGATTGTAGTATATTTACGACTGTTTTGTAGTTCGTCACAAATATCTCTAACAGATGCTTTTTCTTTTTTTCTCAGAAGAGAATAGACTTCATTTTCTAACTCTCCAAGTGGTGCTCTTTTCATATTATCCCCCATTACCCGAAAACACTACTACTATTGTAGTATTTCGTCAACCCATCCTATATTATCAGCTTCGAAAGAATCTTGTGATAAGGCATAATACTGATCTAATTTCAAATAAACAGTTTCAGCTATGATTGTACTTGGCATTGAATCTTCTTGTGATGAAACTTCTATCTCTATCGTTGAAGATGGATGTAATATCCTGTCTTTAATTACAGCTTCACAAATCGATACTCATCAAGAGTTTGGAGGAGTATTTCCAGAAATTGCTTCTCGAAAACATCTAGATATTATTTTTCCACTTATTGAAAAGGCATTAAGCGTAGCAAAAAAAAGTTTAACAGATATTGATCTGATTGCCGCAACGCAAGGTCCAGGTCTTGTTGGATCACTCCTTGTTGGTTTGCATGCTGCAAAAAGTCTTTCATACGCACTTGACATTCCATTTGTTGGAGTAAATCACTTAGAGGCTCATTTATATGCCTCTATGATGGAAGAGCAAACACAGATTTTTCCAGCGATTGGTGTTGTAATCTCTGGCGGCCATACATTTTTGGTCCATATTAAACACCTTCGAGATTATGAGCTTATCAGCACCACGGTTGATGATGCCATTGGAGAGGCGTTTGATAAGGTGGCAAGAATGCTCGATCTCCCCTATCCTGGCGGCCCTGAAATTGAAAAAATGGCGCAAGGTGGCGATCCAAGTAGGTATCCTTTTAAAGGTGGTTTTGTAAAAGGCAAGCCATTGCATTTTTCTTTCAGTGGACTAAAAACAAGTGTTCTCTATGCATGTGAAAAAGAAAAACCTCTTTCATTGGATGTCAAAAAAAATATTGCAGCAAGTTTTCAACGAGCTGCTATTTCCGATATTGTTGAAAAAACAAAAAAAGCACTTATGCTAATAGATGGCAAAGCTATCTATTTAGGTGGAGGCGTTTGTAAAAACAAATTTTTACAAACGGAGCTAAGAAAGAATATCGAAAGTGATATTCCCCTGTTTTTCCCCAAAGGTGAACTTTGTTTAGATAATGGGGCCATGATTGCAGGGCTTGGATACCATATCTTTTTAGAAAAAAGTAAGGGTGATTCCTTAGAAATGCAGCCTTTTCCTAGAAAACCTCTTTCAAAAGACTTGTTTTTATAAGAGCCTTTTCTTTAAAATACCCGCAGTAATATACACAAATTTTCAAAGGATTCTTTGCTATGGCAAAAAAGGGCGCAAGAGAAATTATCAAACTGAAAAGTACTGAAAGCTCAGAGACTTACTGGACAAAAAAAAACAAGCGAAATACTCCTGATCGTATTGAGCTAAAAAAGTATGACAAAAAACTAAGAAAGCACGTTGTTTTTAAAGAAGCTAAGTAACATGGATAGTTTTATCCATGGCCTTCTTTGAGCTACTGATAGCAAAAAAATACTTAATTCCCCGAAAAAAGCAGCTCTCGATGTCACTTATCGCCATCATGTCGGTATTTGTCATATCTCTTGTGGTTTGGCTGCTTTTACTTTTTTTATCAGTAACAGATGGCATTGAAAAAAATTGGCTTGGAAAACTCACTTCCTTAAACGCTCCCGTTAAAGTTGTTCCAACAAATAAATACTACTCTTCCTATTATTACCAAATAGACTCTGTTTCAGAAAAATCAAATTACACCCATAAAACGATCTCAGAAAAATTAATCTCTGATACTTTTGATCCGTATGACCCTGAAATAGATATGGAACTTCCCTCCCACTTCCCTTCAAAAGCGATCGAGAAAGATCTTGTCAAAGCAGCATTTGAAAGCGTGAATTCATTAAAGAAAAACTACCCTGAGATATTAGCCTCCGATTATGAGTTATCAGGAGCATTAATGAAATTGCAAGCAAATCCAAAATTTGGGAATCCCTATTATGTGACTCAAGTCACATATGTAAATTCATTATCAGAAAATTCTTCTTATTTATTTGATTTAGTGGAAAAGCCCACTATTGAAGATTTGAATCAAATTCTCTATTTAGCAACCCTACATACCTATGACGAAAAGACGTTAACTTCTCTATTTGCACATCTAGATCTCAAGCAAGTATCGATTAATAGACCAAACTTTAACAAATTATTGCAGCAGCTTCCAAACGGAACAAAACTTGCAGTTACGCCAAACTATGTCGATGGAAACATCACGTATTTCACCCTAAAAGACAATCGTGATGAAGGTAAAAGGTCTATTACTACATTTAATAACGGGTTCTACTTCGAAGAGAAAACCTATACCCACACCCCTATTTTTTTAGATGAGTCTATGGTCATTGAAAAAATGGGAAAAGTAGACGTAGACCAAGGGCTATTATTAGACGCTGAGATACGAATCCAAGGGCAAACTCTTACGGTGAATTTACCGCTGCAAGACATTGAAATTACATCTGCTGAAATCATAACATCCTTTGCAAAAGATCCCGATATTTTGCCACTATGGGCATACGAAGTTAAGGATACAAGTTACCAGATCCCCAGCAAAAATGGACTTCCGGGGATAATTCTACCCAAAAACTATATCAAAAGTGGAATGAGAATCGGTGATGTTGGGCATTTTTCCTATGGGTCTGCAAATGTATCTTCGTATCAGGAACAAAAACTTAATTTCTATGTTGCAGGTTTTTATGATCCAGGAGTAATGGCAATTGGATCAAAATGTGTACTTGCATCCAAAGAGTTAACGCATCACTTAAATACAGCGTCATCTTCCCCCATGCTCGACTCTACCCTTACAAGTGGCATACATGTTTGGTTTCCAACTATAAAAGATGCTAAAGATGTAAAACAAAAACTCCAGACTCTTTTTGAAGAGCAGGGCATCAGTGAATACTTTACAGTGAGCTCTTTCTATGAATATGACTTTGCCAAAGATCTTATCCAGCAGTTTCAAAGTGACAAGTACCTTTTCACATTGATCGGAGCTATTATCTTACTCGTTGCATGCTCTAATATTATTTCACTACTGGTTTTGCTTGTCACAAATAAGAAAAGAGAGATTGGAGTCCTTAGATCTATGGGGGCATCCACAAAAAGTATTGCTATCATCTTTGCTCTTTGTGGAATTATTATGGGAGTACTTAGCACAGCAATTGGTACAACATGCGCATATCTTACACTTAAAAACATAGACTCTATTGCGCAGTTTTTAAGCTATTTGCAAGGCCATAGCGCTTTTAATGAGGCGTTTTACGGGAAACAACTACCAAATGAATTATCGAAAAGCGCTCTTATTTTTATTGTAAGCGCAACGCCGGTTTTGTCACTACTTGCCGGGCTTATTCCAGCAATTAAAGCTGCCAAAATCAAACCTTCAATTACTCTGAAGGGAGGGTAAGTGGAAAAAGCAATTTTAGAGGTAAAGTCTCTTGCGAAATCTTTCGAAAAGCCCCTTTTTGAAAACCTTTCCTTTTCGGTAAATCCCGGCGAATCTGTTGCCATTACTGGCCCATCAGGTGTAGGTAAAAGTACACTTCTACACATTCTTGCGGGGTTAGAGTCTCCAGATGCTGGCAGTGTATTTATCCTTGATAAAAACATTCATGAAACATGCCAAGATCTTATTAGAAATAATCATATCGGTTTTGTGTTTCAGGGATTCCATCTTTTAGAAGATTACAATGTTCTTGAAAATGTGCTCATGCCAGCAATTATTAAAAGAGAAAAAGTCTCGCTTGGTTCAAAAGCATACCAAAGAGCTATCAAGCTTCTGACTCATGTTAATATGAACGACAAACAAAAAGCTTCTATCAAACATTTATCAGGCGGCGAAAAACAACGAATCGCTATCGCCAGAGCCCTTTGCAATGGTCCAGATCTACTTCTTGCCGATGAGCCAACAGGGAATTTAGATGAAGATAATTCAGGTATCATTTCTTCCTTGCTTCTTGATGCCTGCAAAGAGTTTAATAAAGCGCTTGTTATTGTAACGCATGATACTTACTTAGCAAAGCAATGCGACAGACACTTAGTACTAAAAAATAAAGCCCTTGAAACAGCAGTAAAAATATGAATATCACAATTATTGGCGTTGGCTACGTTGGCCTTGTAACGGGAGTCTGCTTTGCAGAAATGGGACACAACGTAACATGTTTAGACATCGATGCAGCAAAGATCAAAAATCTTCAAAATGGGATATTGCCTATTTATGAAAAAGGCCTTTTAGAGATGCTTGAAAACAACCAGAACAGATTGTGTTTTACAACGGATTATCCTAGAGCATTAAACGATTGCAAAGCCTGCTTCATCTGCGTTTCAACCCCTGAAAAAGAAGATGGATCTTGCGACTTAAAATATGTGAAACAGGCCGCAAAATCAATTGCAAAAACAATGAACGATGATCTAGTCATCATCAACAAATCGACATCACCTGTTGGAACAGCCAACATGATTCAATCAATTTTGAAAGAGGAATTAGCCAAGCATGCAAGAGACATTTCTTTTGCAATGGTCTCAAACCCTGAGTTCTTAAAAGAGGGTTCTGCAATCGAAGATTGCATGAAACCGGATCGAATTGTTGTTGGGGTTGAAAACAACAAAGCTAAACAAGTAATGAAAGAGATTTACTCTTCTTTCAATATCAAAAATAACAGAATGTTATTTATGGATATTGCATCCGCGGAACTTACTAAATATGCATCCAATGCAATGCTTGCAACGCGCATTTCATTTATGAATGAAATGGCAAATTTATGTGAAAAAGTAGGCGCTAACATCAATGACATTCGCCTGGGAATCGGTTCAGATAAAAGAATTGGTCCTGACTTTCTATATGCTGGAATGGGTTTCGGTGGTTCTTGTTTTCCTAAAGATGTCTCAGCGCTAATTAGCTTTGCTGCGCAAAATAAAATTGAAATGCCTATTTTATCTGGAGCTTTGGAAACAAACGCTAAACAGAAAAAAAGTATGGGAATAAAAGTAAAAAAGCATTTTGAAAACAATGAAAATCGCATTAAAATCGCTATCTGGGGACTTAGTTTTAAACCAGAAACGGATGATATTAGAGAAGCACCATCTCTTGTACTGATTAAAGATCTATTAGAGGATCCAAAATTTGAACTATCTGTGTTTGATCCGATTGCAATGGACCATGTCAAAAAACAAATCCAACATGAAAATGTAATCTATTGCTCCTCTGAATATGAAACAGCGAAAGATGCACATGCTATTATTCTAGTTACCGACTGGAAGCAATTTCGCTTTGCTGACATGAAAAAAATATTGCAATCCATGAGTGGAAATGTTTTCTTTGATGGTCGTAACCAATACAATGCGAGCGAAATGAAAAAAATCGGATTTACTTATTTCGGAATTGGCTTACCTGTTAAAGAAGCTCCTACTCAAATTCTACAGTCTCTAAAGGAAAATTCAAATGCAAGAATTAAAAAGTAATTTTTCTGCATGCGACATCGAAGCAATCGATGAAAGAATGCTAGAGCTTGCCGGCAGTTTTGAAAATCCTGAATTTGAAAAGGCTTGCAAATATACCATGCAATTGCCCGGAAAGCGAATCAGAGCGCGCATTGTAGCTATAATTGCAAAATCCTATGGAATAGAACTTGAAAAATGTATTGATTCCGCCTGCGCACTTGAATATATTCATACTTACTCCTTGATCCACGATGATCTTCCTTCAATGGATGATGATGATATTCGGCGAGGAAAACCTTCTTTGCATAAAGTATTTGGTGAAGGCATCGCAATTCTTGTGGGCGACTTTTTGCAAACTAAAGCATTTGAGATCCTTTCAAGCATAGACTGTCTAAACGCTGTGACCAAATTAACACTAATTCAAATTCTATCTAAAAAATCAGGCGCTACTGGAATGGTTGGAGGTCAAGCGCTTGATCTACAAAACACTGGAAAACCAGCTGACTTAGATACAATTCTCGCGCTCCACAAGAAAAAAACAGCAGCGCTTTTTAGCGCAGCTTTTATGTTTGGTGCAGTTATTGCAGGCAAGCCTCTTGAAATCATCTACTCTCTTGAAACTGTCGGTTTTCTACTTGGTACTGCTTTTCAAATAAATGATGACTTATTAGATATCTCTGAATCACTTACTGAAAAGCCTAAATTTTCTGATCTAAAAAATAAAAAACCATCTATCTTGACCGTTCTGTCTGAGAAGTCTGCTAAGAACAAGGTTGAAAAATTAACCAATAGTGCGATTGAAAAGCTCAAGGAAATACAAACTACACCAGCTGAGATTTTTGATATTTTTGATATTTCTTTTGATGAAGAAGGCTCTTAAGTTATAGTATTATAATCTAAAAAACATCGAGCTATTCTAGTGGGAAAACGAATTTTTGATATCGGTTTTAGTTTATTTGCAATCTTACTTACCACTCCCCTTTTTCTTTTAATCATCCTAAGCATTAAATTATCTTCAAAAGGCTCCATATTTTATGTAAGTACAAGGCTTGGAAAAAATTTTAAGGAAATTCATCTTCTTAAATTTAGAACGATGTACACAAATAGTGAAAGCCGACTAGAAAAGCTTTTAAAGCAAAATTGTTCCTTCAAAAAAGAATGGGAAACATTTCAAAAACTGAAACATGATCCTCGAATTACACCCATTGGAAAAATTCTTCGAAGGCTATCACTAGATGAGCTTCCTCAATTTTTAAATGTTCTTACAGGAGATTTAAGCGTTGTTGGGCCAAGACCCTTTGTGCTTCTGGGGAAAAAAGAAGAGTTTCCACTCAAAATTAAGATCATGCTAGGGCCTAAAACCAATACAATCTTATCTGTAAAGCCTGGCATTACGGGAATCTGGCAGGTGTCAGGAAGATCAAATCTCACCCTTAAGCAAAGAATTCATTTGGAAGAGTCATACATAAAAAGAGGTGGTTTTTTCTCTGATCTCAAAATCATTTGGAAGACATGTTTTTGTATCTTCCAAGAAAATGGCGCATATTAATATGAAACCAAAAGTACTCGTTACTGGGGGCTGCGGCTTTATTGGATCACATGTAGCTAAAAAATTATCTCTTTCTGGTTTTTCTCCCGTTTCGTATGACAACTTATCGACCAGCAGCAAAGACTTCGCAAAATGGGGACCACTTATCCAAGGCAACCTTTGTGATGAAAAAAAACTCATATCTGTTTTAGAAGAGTATCGGCCAGTTGGAGTAATTCATATTGCTGCATACGCTCTAATTAGAGAATCAATGCAAGAACCAGAGCATTGCTTCCAAACCAATGTTTCTGGAAGTTTATCCCTATTTCATGCCATGAGAAAAACAGCCGTAAAAAATCTGGTATTTGCAAGTTCCTGCTCTGTATATGGAAAAAACGACATAGGCCCCATTAAAGAAATAGATACAAAAAATCCTATTACTCCATACGGTAAATCCAAACTCTATGTTGAAGAAATTTTGCAGGAAATGAATCAAGCATATGATTTTCCATATATAAATCTTCGTATCTTTAACGCAGCGGGTTCGGATCTAGACCTCGAAATTGGAGAGCGAAGAAAAAAAGAAACGCACCTTATTCCTTTAGGAATAAGGGCTGCTCTAGATCCTTCTTTTACAATACCCATTTTTGGAAATTCGTTTGAAATAGAAGATCGGAGCCCCATACGAGATTATGTGCATATCGATGATATTGCAGATGCCTTTGTGTTATCTACCCAATTTTTACTGCAAACACCTTCTTCACAAATACTAAATATTGCATCTGGAAAAGGCCATTCTTTATTACAAGTTATCAAAATGATTGAAGCTCAAACAAACCAGATTGTCAAAACTAAGATTATGGGGCCATCCATTGCTGACCCCACGACTTTAATTGCTGATATTCAAAAAGCAAAAAAAGTATTAAATTGGTTCCCCCGAAACTCTTCACTAGAGAAAATTATTCAAAGTGCATTAAGGTGGCATCAAAAGATGCTAACACAAAGCGTGCTATGAATCGAAAACAAGCGTTACTCTACTTTGGATATTCATATCTTCTATTTTTGATAGGGACTCTATTTTTTCCAAACTTGAAACTAATGTTTTTTGCTCCCCTTATTATCTATGTGATCTCAAAGTGCTCATTAATTCGATCGCTATGGATCACTTTTTTTTCAGCACTTATTCTTGAACTATCCTCTTCCCATCCACCTGGACTCTATATTTTAAGTATGGTTATAACAGCAAGTATTCTCTATCGAAAAAAGTGTCATTTTTCTATGGAAAAAAACATGGGAATTTTTCTGAATGTGACTTTGTTTTCAAGTATTGCATCCATTCTTTTTTCCATTCTTTTCTACCTTAAATCACCGATGCAACTTACAATTAAAACAAGCATCATTGAATATATCTTTATGCCTCTGCTAGATGGAGTCTATGGGTTTGTATGGCTCAGTTTGCCAAAAGTTTTATATACTTCCTATAAGTTGTGCCAAAAATGGATAAAATCTTTAAAATACTACTTCTTTACAAAAGGAAAGGAAATAAGCCATGAGCTCTGATTTTGGGATCCCCAATGTATTATTATCTCGACTCACAAACGTCGCAACACTCGCAGCTCTTAATGCGGGAGAACTTTTAAAGAAAGGCTTTGGAAAGACGCATTCTGTTGATTTTAAAGACGGTCGCCATAACCTTGTTACTGAATATGATAGAGCTTGCGAAGAACTCATCATTAAACAAATCAAATCACATTTTCCTGAACATTCTTTTCTAGCAGAAGAGAGTGGATTAGAAAAGCAAGATAAAGATTCCATTTTATGGGTTATTGACCCACTCGACGGTACCGTAAATTTTGCTCATAATATCCCCATGTTTGCTGTAAGTATAGCAGCAACTTATAAGTCACAAGTACTCGCAGGTGTCACTTATCAGCCCCTTTTAAATGAGCTTTTTATTGGTGAAAAGGGACATGGAGCCCATCTCAACGGGAAAAAGCTAAGTGTGTCACCAAACAAAATTTTAGATAAGGCCTTTTTAGCTACGGGATTTCCCTATAATGCTCATGAAAATCCTCTCCACTGCATAGAGCATTTTTCTCATATGATTAAAATGGGTATTCCAATGCGAAGAATGGGATCAGCAACTCTCGATTTGGCCTACTTAGCAACAGGTCGATATGATGGTTTTTTTGAGGTATCTCTATCTCCATGGGATTATGCTGCTGGAAAAATCATTCTGGAAGAAGCTGGTGGAAAAATAACCGATTTCAAAGGAGATCCAATTGAAAAACTAATTGATACTCCGGTCGTTGCAACCAATACAGCTCTACATGAACAACTGATTACCCATCTAAAAGAGGATACAGCATCTGATGAACAAAATACTTGATGGGAAAAAAATCTCACAAACAATATACGAAGAGCTCAAGAAAAAAACAGCTCAAATTCAGGGAAGAAAACCTGGTGTTGCCTTTATTCTAATTGGCGAAGATGAAGGTTCCATGGCCTATGTTCGCATGAAAAAAAAACGTTGCGAAGAGGTTGGTTTTTTCTCTGAGACAATCAAACTTGAGAGCTGTGTCTCTGAGAAGGAACTACTTTTTTATATTGATCGTCTCAATAAAGCTACAAACATTGATGGGATCTTAGTCCAGCAACCCCTTCCAAGCGCCATATCATCCAAAAAAGTGATTGAAGCAGTTGACCCAAGAAAAGACGTAGATGGATTTCATCCATTAAATCTTGGTAAAGCATTACTTGGTTATCACGATGGCTTTCTTTCTTGCACCCCCTTTGGCATTATCAAACTCCTGCAAGCATATAATATTGAAACTGAGTCGAAACACATTGTCATTTTAGGAAGAAGCAATATTGTTGGTAAACCAATGGGATCGCTTTTACTCCAAAAAGGCTCTTTTGGAAATGCCACTGTAACAACCCTTCATTCCAAAAGTAAAAATATCAATCAAATTGCAAGTACAGCTGACATTATTATTGCCGCAATTGGAAAACCACTTTTTGTTAAAAAAGAAATGGTAAAGAAAAATGCCATTGTGATCGATGTTGGTATCAATCGAGTAAATGGCAAACTGGTTGGCGATGTAGACTTTGATGATGTATATGACAAAGTATCAGCTATCACTCCTGTTCCTGGTGGAGTTGGTCCAATGACCATTGCAACGCTTCTGCAAAATACATTTGATAGCTTCAGCAAAGCGTGAGATTTCTATTCCTATCTCTTCTTTTCCTCATGGCTTGCAACAAAAACAAGACAAAAATTACTACCTTTGAAGGTATAGCTTATACTATCCCCTATCAAATTCATGTTGCGGAGCCACTTTCCAAGCTAAAAAGAAAGCAGATAGCTTCCATTATTGAAACAAACTTCAAAAAAATAGACTCCACCTTTAACCATTGGAATCCCAATTCAGAGATTTCCAAAATAAACCGTGCAAAAGCGTATATACCCACTGAAATCTCTCACGAATTAATAAGTCTTATTGCATTTAGTAAAGTGTTAAATCAACTTACTGTAAATCGATATAACCCCCTTTGCGGGGCAGCCATTACAAGTTGGAAACATGCCCTTCCAGTGCAACGCATACCTTCCAACACTTATGAAAAATTTACCTTCGATGACTTTTATCTTAATAAAGAAAAGATCATCAAAAAAAGAGAGGACCTCCAATTTGATTTTGATGGGCTTATAAAGGGATTACTGGTTGATATGATTTCTGAAGATTTTTCTAGAATAGGTCTAGAGCACTTTTTTGTCTCATGGGGAGGTGAAATCTATGCTCATGGAAGACACTCACTTAAAAGATCATGGATGGTAGGTATTAAACTCGACGAGACCGCAATAACCGTTCCCCTTTCAAACGAAGCAATTGCAACAAGCGGCAGCCTCACCCAGAATTACAATATTCTATACAGGGGAAACCCAACACAGTTTACACATATTATTAACCCGAATACGAATATTCCCCTAGTTGTTAAAAATAAAGCCATTGAAAGTGCAAGTATAAAAGCCCCTTATTGCGCCATCGCTGATGCGCTCGCAACAGCAATGATGATTTTTGACTCAAAACAAACAGCGATAAATTGGTTTGAGTCTACTTTTTCAAAAACTTATGAAAAAGGAAAAAGAAATAAGTTGCACTCTAACAAAAATAACCTGCAAAATGTCGAGCTATGGATAAACCTACGCTCGAATTAAACATTAAAGCCATTTTCTTTGATTTAGGGAATGTCCTTGTCTCTTTCTCTCATCAAAAGATGCTAAAAAAACTTGCAAAACTTTCTAAGCTTCCTGAAATGCAGATCGAGAAATTGTTTTTTCTAACCGGCATCGGAAAAGCTTATGAAAATGGTTCTCTTACTACGAAGCAAGTGTTTGAACTATTCTCCAAAAAATCTCCAGAAAAACTGCATTACCCACAATTTGTACAAGCTGCGTGTGAAATATTTTCCCCAATTGACCAAACTATTGACCTTCTTCCCAAACTTAAGGAAAAGGGGTTAAAACTCTTCTTACTTTCCAATACATCAAAGGTTCATTTTCAATTTATTAAAGAAAACTACTCTTTTTTATCCCTTTTAGATGGAACAATTCTATCCTTTGAAGAAGGGGTCTCCAAACCAAATATCGCCATCTATGAAAAAGCACTTCAGCGTGTAAATCTCAAATCTTGTGAATGCTACTTTGTTGATGATCAAGAAGATAACATCTTTGCTGCCAAAAGTGTTGGACTACATTGCCATCACTTTACATCCCCAAATTCTCTTATCATAGAATTAAAAAAAATAAATTTATTATAATAATATATCAACTTTATTGACATTAATACCAACAAATTTATAAAAGATGAATTATGGAGACAATTTAATTAACAATTGCTTTCGGGAGAAATAAAATGAAAAAACTTTGTTCATCTTTTCTATTATTAAGCTTCTTGGGACTTGGCCTTGGACTTGCATCATGCGAGAATAGCCCATGCCGCGCAAATTGCGGATCTCATGAGTATAGCAGTACAAAGTCTGGTCCTAAAAAAGGATGCAGTCCTTACAGACAAGACAATGTGCAACAAAAGCCAAATAGATATAAAGGCTGCAACTAGATAATAGATAATATTTGCCTCATGAATTTGTTTATGAGGCTTTTATTACCTTCTCAATTTGATCTATCTGATCAAAAATATCGATATCCACTTCTAATAGAACTTCCTGAAGATCGTCGCTTTGAAGATTGGTTTGATGTAACTCCATTTCTGCAAAAAGAGCATCTCTTTTTTCATATAGCATCAGGATCTGAGGTTTGAAAAGGGCAACCATTGCATTTATACACTGGTTAAGAGGCCAGGATGGATAGGCGTGCTGCACTTGAAAACTATCAATAATAGATTCCATATCCTCTTTCGAGTACAAATTATCCCCTGTAACAAATTGATTGGTCAAGAAAAGCTTTTGCGGCATTCCATCTTTTCCAATTGATATTCCAACAATATGCACGTAAGATGAGTCACTTGCATTTACAACTGGGGTAAGATCTGAGCTGATCCCATCGGTATGCATAAACAAATGGAAATGCCCGTGTTCCTTTGCTCGATGGGTATGATAGTAATATTGAGAGCTATACTCTACATCAAATACATCCTCCTTTGGGTAATGAATGCCTTTTTTCATGGCATATTCAGGAGCAATTTCTGTTACGAGATTACTATTTGTTTTATCCAAAATTGCAAGCCACTTGCAAAGAGATTCTCCTTTGGCATGCATGTGAATTAAAGCGCTCTCATCTAATTTTTGAAAAGCTCTTTCTACATCCAATTTTGATAACAGAAAAGGTTTCTCTTGATTGTTGTCTTTCACTCCATAAAAGAAGAAAAAGGCAAAGACAATAAACGCGGCGATGCAAATGCTACCAAAAAAATAGTACTTCTTTTTCATCGATCTCTTGCAAATAGGTAAAAAAATTTTCTATAACAACAAATTAGAATCGAGTAAAGAAACATTCTGAATGAATAATGAAGTACTATGGAATTTGCCATACTACTTAATTTTCCAAGTAAATGACTCGCCTTTTTCAAGTAAGCTGGTAGAAAATGGCGCACAGTGTTATATTGCGCTTATGACAAAACCATATAAAAGACGCCCTCAAAAATCATTCGACTATTCTAAAAAAATAGTAACTCATTTCAAAAACAGTAAGCTCTCATCTATTTCTGTTCCAACTATTCTAAGGTCTATGAAAGTTCCTCCTCAGTCAAAAAATGCTTTCTTTAAAGCAGTTGACTTTCTAGTGAAAAAAAGGATCTTAAGTAAAAAAGGTGATATTCTTTTTTTCAAGACAAAAGAACTATCCTCGAATACAACTGTTGGCCTCATTCATGTAAACCAACGTGGTTTTGGGTTTGTAACACCTTCAGATGGCTCTTATGATGAAGATATTTTCATTCCAAGACATGTGATGAATAATGCATTTGATAAAGACACCGTTGAGATTCTGGTTTCTAAGTCTAGAAAACCCAATATGGGCCCAGAAGGATCTGTTCTTAGAATCATCAAAAGACATACAGCAAGGGTTGTTGGAATTATTACCAAACAAGAGAAAAATGGTAAATATCAAGTATTTGCAATCACTCTCGGTAAAGAAAAACCAATAGTATTAGACGCCAAAGGAAAAACACTTCCTGTTGGAATGCGGGTAATAATGCAAATCGATGACTATGGAGATAGGAACAACCCTATTCAGACATCTCTACTTGGTGAAATTGGACATATTGATGACCCAAGATTCGATATTGAATCCGCTGTTTTAGATTATCAAATACTATCTACATTTTCTATGGATGTCACAAATGAAGCGAAATCATTTGGAACGAAAGTAAGTAAAAAGGACTGCGAAAACCGAATCGACTTTACCAAAACAGAAACTTTTACAATTGACCCAGAAACAGCTAGAGATTTCGATGACGCTCTCTCTTTGTCTAAAGATAAAAAAGGGCACTATCACCTTCTTGTACATATTGCTGATGTTACCAACTATGTTAAACCGGAATCACTCCTTGATAAAGAAGCAAAATTAAGGGGAAACTCTACCTATTTTGTAGGAAAATGTATTCCAATGCTTCCACACGAGCTCTCCAATGAACTTTGCAGCTTGAAAGAAAAAGTAATACGCTTAACTGTGACTGTTTCTATGGAGTTTGAACCAGACGGAACTCTTGTTAATTATAGAATCGATAAAGGCTTTATCAAATCGCAAAAAAGATATACCTACGAGCAAGCTAAAGAAATTATAGATGGTACCACCAAAAGCAAGCATAAAAAAACCTTGGATATGATGGTGGAACTCTGTTTGCTACTCAAAGAAAAAAGAAGAGAGCGTGGCTCGATTGATTTCTCTCTTCCGGATGTTGTGCTACTTGCTGATGAAAATGGCATGCCAACAGGCTCAAAAACAGTGGAATATGACATCTCTCACCAACTAGTTGAAGAGTTTATGCTCAAAGCCAATGAAATGGTTGCAACCCACTTTGTAAATGAAGATCGCCATAGTGTATTTCGTATTCATGAAACTGCAAATGATGAGAACTTGGAAGAATTTTATAACGCGGCGAGGTTTTTTGGATTTGCTGTTCCAGCAAAACCCACAACAAAAGATCTTCAAAATCTCTTTAATGAAGCAAAAAACTCCCCTCATTATCATATGCTCTCAATTGCTTATATTCGCAGCATGAAACTGGCCGCTTATTCCTATGAAAATGTGGGACATTTTGGTTTATCTCTCGAAAATTATTGCCACTTTACAAGTCCTATTCGAAGATATAGTGACTTGATGGTTCATAGACTGCTTTTTGATATTGAAACAGCTGCAGGACTGAAAGAGATCTCAAAACACCTTTCTGAAACAGAACGGCGCTCTTTCAAAGCAGAGATG
This sequence comes from Chlamydiota bacterium, assembly GCA_021772245.1. GTDB lineage: Bacteria > Chlamydiota > Chlamydiia > Chlamydiales > Simkaniaceae > JAJFMG01. The sequence goes on from JAJFMH010000002.1 coordinate 23,834, forward strand.
AATGTCTTAAAACTAAAAAAGCACCGACTTTTACTTACCTATTATTTAGACGATCCTGACAAAGAATACGAGGCCTTTATTACAAAGATAAAGCCCAATGGTATCTTTTTTGAAGTTGCATGTTGCATGCTTGAGGGATTTATCCCTCTTTCTCAAATGAAAAATGATTACTATGAATATCACCCCAAAAGAAGTATGCTTGTTGGATCTTCCTCGGGAGAAATCTTTCGAAATGGAGATCCCCTTGTATTACAATTATCCAATATGAATCTTGTATATCAAGAAACCAAATGGGAACTTTTAGAGCATAAGTCTCATTAAACAACATTCAAAAATCTTTTTTGGACGGATAATTCTCTGTTTGGTATAAGCTGTTTTTTTCTATTAATATGTAGGATGTTACTTAATGAAAAAGTATTTTATTACAGGGCTTGTTATTTTACTTCCCTTAGCTGTTACAATTGCCATTGTAATTTTCATCGTAAATTTTTTAACGCAACCATTTATTGGCTTCGTTTCGGAAATGCTCAGTCAATTAAGTATCGTCAATAAAGGCCTCTTATTTACACCTGAAAAAACACTTCTCTACCTATCTCAATTTCTGATCATTATTTGCCTGTTTCTTTTCACAATTAGTTTAGGCCTGATTGCCAGGTGGTTTTTCATTAAAGGTTTGCTCAACTTAAGTGATAAACTCCTACAAAAAATTCCAGTCGTGAATAAGGTGTACAAGACAACGCAAGAGATTATTAAAACACTTTTTGTTACCGACAAAAACACCTTTAAACAAGTAGTAATGGTTCCCTTTCCTAGAACAGACACCTACGTTGTAGGCCTTGTATCAAGGGCCTCTCCCCAGATTTGTTCCGACGCAGCCGGCGCTGATCTCATCTCTGTTCTAGTACCCACAACTCCCAATCCAACAACTGGATTTTTATTGATGTATCCGAAAGATCAACTTGTCTACCTTGATATGAAACCAGAACAAGCAATTAAATATATTGTATCCTGCGGTGTAATTACACCTGATGGACCACCACCTAAAGAAGATCCAAAAACATCATGAAAAAGAACTTTTTTGCAGGGCTCATTATTTTTTTACCAATAGCCATTACAATTTGGTTATTTGTCTTCTTTCTTGACCTTTTTACAGCGCCATTTATAGGAATCATACACGAATCGGTTGGAAAACTAAGCCAAAACACTAAGCATCTCCAAGAACATAAAGGATTGCTCCTGTTTCTCTCTCGCATCTTAGTTGCGGTGCTGATGATGATTTTTATTGTCATTATTGGATTTCTAGCGCAAAGGTTTTTCTTCTCTTATCTGATTAAAACATTAGATAGACTTCTGAATCGAATCCCGATTGTAAAAAGAATCTATCGCGTACTTGTCGACATTACAAAAGGCATTTTTTCTTCTAATAAAAAAAACTATTTCCAAGGATCTGCGCTTGTTCCATTCCCCCACGATAAAACAAGGGCCCTTGGCTTGGTCGCTGGAGATGCTCCTGCGGAAATTCTGCAACTTAAACAAAAGATGAAAAGCGTTTTTGTGCCAACAGCCCCGCATCCTGTATCTGGATTTTTACTTCTCTATCATGAAGACGACATCAAAAATTTAGATATCAAGACAGATGATTTATTTAAGTTTTTGATCTCTTGTGGTATCTATGAGTTTGATCAAGAGAAAAATCCCTGGCATGATGACACAAAAAAATGATAAGCACATAAAGTCGACTTTCTTTCAGGTAAAATCTCTGCAAGAAAAGTTAGATCGAATTACTATTATTGCCAAAGAATATTTTGAAAAAAAATCGCATTTACTTATCAGGGTGCCAAACAAGGAAGCTCTCGAATATATCAATGAACTTTTGTGGAAGTACCCGCAAGATAGCTTCTTACCTCACGTTGTAAAAGACACCCCCTGCGATGATTTTATCACGATTTGCGAGAGTGATCGTAATCCAAACAAAGCATCTAGTATTTTTAATTTGACAAATGATGCCATCTCGAGCTCATCTTTTAATAAAATTTATGAGTTAGAGGACACCTCCTCCACACAAAAAAATATTTTAGCCCAAAAAAAGTATCGCCGCTATAAGGAAATGGGTTTTACTATCGTCTCTATCTAAAAACCTTCTTGAATAATTCACCTTTCTTGACTATACTTTATGCTTTAATACAGCAAAATCATGCTACATGCATTTAGGAGACTACAATGGTCAGAATTAGTAAAAAGGATCGTTTAAAAAAGTGCCCAAGAAAACCAAAAGTTTCGATCAATAAGACTGGGTCTAAAAAAGATAATCTCCCCAAGGGATTTAAAGAACATGCAAATGCGATTTCTACAGAAAACGTATTCATTCCTAAAATTTAAAATTGATACTTAAAGGTTTATTTCATGTCTAGGCATCCAAGTTACGGCAAATCAATCAAGTCAGCTAAAAAAAGAAATGTTCTGAAGAGATACGAGAGAATTGATGTTCTTCGCTCTATGGGAAAATGGAAAGATGGAGAAGACAAAAAAGTCACAGGCCTTCCAAAAACTCTTACTTCCAAGTAGCAACTCAGCTCTTCTATGGATATAAATTGCAGCAATCAACAAGATGAATTCAACATCGATGCAAAACAAATAGAAGAGATTGGAAAAGTCATTTTATCTCACTACAAAGTAAAAACGGATGAAATTTCTTTTTACTTTGTAGATGAGCAAACTATATCAGATCTTCACAAGCAGTTCTTTAACGATAACAGTGTTACAGACTGCATTACCTTTCCATTAGACCCCCCTAATACAAGCACTCCATCAAATCTTGGAGAAGTATTTGTGTGTCCTAAAACCGCTGAAAAATACGCTGCAGCGAACCAACTAGATACATATCAAGAGATCACACTCTATGTCATCCATGGTATTTTACACCTTCTGGGATATGATGATATAGATCCATCTGATGAAAAAATCATGCGTGAGCAAGAACAGATATGCATGAAAATACTCAATGATGATAATCTTGCCCTCATTGGTTACTAAACAGTGGATTTTTTCTCATCTAAATTTGCATTGCATATTTCTAAAAAAAGCATTATGAACACAGATTAAAAGCCTAAAATTATATGTCCTTTGATTCTATTTTCTTTCCTCTTCTATTTTTAATCGGAGCTGTCTCACTTACTTGCATTACAAAATCATTCCAGTCTTTGGGAAGGGTTCGTACCAAGCGAGAATTTTATAGAAGACAAAAACATTTTTTTTATTATTTTTTCATACGTAAAATTTTCCCAAAAGATGTATGGGGAAGTCTTTACTTTATTATTAGCTTCTCCAAGCAAATCTTACGTATTTTGTATGCAGCAACAGCATTTTTAACCCTTATACATATTTTTGATAAGGCGTATGTAAGTTTTGGGCTTACGCTATATTGGGCATCTATTATTATCGCCATTCTAACCATATTCGGACTGCTTATAGATTTCAGCTTTCGACTTCTAGCCTCATATAACCCCCTCTTCTTTTTAAAATACATTATGCCATTTGGATCGCTGTTTTTATGTCTTTTTTCCATACTGACTTTTCCGATGTTAAAGTTACAAAAACTGCTCTTTCCAAGTCAAAAAAATCTTAAATCTGATTCTCGGGTCAATGTTAAAGAGCGGATTTTAGAATTTGTACATGAAACAGAACTTAGCAAGCACTTAGATCATCATGATCAAAAACTGATTACCTCGATTGCATCTTTTAGAGATCGGATAGCTAAAGAGGTAATGGTACCAAGAGTTGATATTTACTCATTATCAATTAATCAAACCGTACACAAAGCTGCAGAAAAGCTGATTACAGAGGGTTATAGCCGCATACCAGTATATAAAGACACAATAGATAACATCGTGGGGGTTTTGCTTTTAAAAGATGTTATGCACTACTACATTGAAGCTCATCGCAAAAACACGCCAACCCTACTTAATACTCCCCTTGAGACTCTCATTACACCTGTAATATACGCCCCAGAAACAAAAAAGATTTCTCATTTACTACAAGAGTTCAAAGTTAAAAAAATTCACTTAGCAATTGTTGTTGATGAATATGGGGGTACAGAAGGAATTGTTACCATTGAGGATATATTAGAAGAGCTAGTTGGAGAAATTTCTGATGAATATGATATTGATGAAGAAACGCTTTTTATTGAAGAAGCTGATAGTAAATATATCATCGATGCAAAAATGAATCTCTATGACATTGAAAATCAGATTGGAATATCTATTCCTAAAAGCCCCGAATACGATACTCTTGGCGGCTTTATTTATCATAAAGCAGGAACTATCCCAAAAATTGGATGGAAACTGCTACAGGATACATTTGAGTTAGAAGTAATACGATGTTCTAACCGAGCAATTGAAAAAATTCGAATTATCAAAAAGTAATTTATTTTTTCTTACACTTATTTCTGTTTTTACAAAGAGAGCATGAATCTTTTTTACTTCCTGGCAACTTGCCACACTTATTACAGGAAAACATTGTTTTACCTGTAATAAGCCTTCCTATACCAAGCCCGATCGCACAAAAAAATGCGATCAATATTGCTAAAATAAGCGTCACTAAGAAAGTATTCATTTTACTTAGAAGCTTTTATTTTTTTCTTAAGAGGCACTTGTGCTTTCATTTTCACAAAATCTATCCATATCGGAGTGGACCATGCAATATGACCATCCTTTTGAACAACCCTCAGATAATAAAAAATAAAGGGCGGTCTATCATCGGGTGACTTAATCACCAGCTGCTTCATATTTTCATCATCATCAAATGTAAATTCAAGCTCATCCCCCGAGCACTTAAAGGAGTGAAAAGCCTCACCGTTCCTAAAAAGAGTCGCCTCTTTTAAGTCAGAAACGCCAGCAACAAATCCAGTAATATGTCTGTTAAATACAAGACCTGGTTTCTCTCCCGTTGAAAGCTCACTTCCCATTGGATGCTTTGCAATTTCAAATCCTAAAATAATTCTAGCGCCTGTTGTTGCAAAACATGCTTTTTTCTGAAGAGCTGTAAAAATTGCATCTCTTGTATGATTTTTTGAAAATACAGCTGTGATACCAGGAGAATATTGGAATTGATCAGCTTCTTTTAATCCTGAAAACACACCTCTGTTATCTACACCACCCGCTGTAAATCCAAATCTATGATTTTGTTTAAGAGCGCGTCGAATGGATCCGTCCTTATTTTCTTGCACTCCTTTTTTACCCTTCCCTTTGATTGGTCTGAGATTACCTTCTTTTTCAAGACACTCTGACGATCCCCATGCATTATAGATTTCAACCACAGGCTCATATTCAGCATCAAAATTCTTAAAGTCATACTTTACATTCGATCCCATTGTGAAACTTGGTATAGAAATAATTTCATTTGGCGTGTGGCTCTTATAGATCTTTTTTAATTGGTTTGACTTAGAATCTTTGAGTCTTAGTAGAGGTTTATTGTCTTTAGCATAGATAAAGGTTCTAAGACCTTCTGCTCCAACTTCTCCATTCCATTGGAAACCAAGAAAAGAAGAAAATCGATCTTCTTCATTAAACTCTGCAACAAAACTTGACACCTTCTTCCAAAGATCATTCGAAGTAACTTTTTCATCTTCTATTGGAGATACTCCAAAAAACTGCATTGCTTGATCATCTCGCATATATCGAAGAGATGACTCTATATCTTCAGTTGTATTGTACAACTTCGTTTCCCCATGAAATATACCCCAAAAAAGTGATTCTGGATTACTCCCAAAACATTTAATCGGTGATGAAACAAATTCTTCTTTTGTATTTAAATTCTGGAGTTTTATTTTGTAAATTCCCTCTTCATTAAAATAAAGATTCGGAAGTGTGATAAATCCAGTTTCTGGGACAAAAAGTTTCCAAGAGATATTTTCACGGAGTTTTTGATAACTAAGTTCGATCAGCGTTCCCTCTGGAGCATTTCCTGTCAAATTTCCAAATTGATCTTCAAATCTAACTACAACATCAAATCTCTGGTTTTTATTAACTGAAGACGGTGCTAAGATTCGAATAGAAGATAACTTCCCCCCTTTAATATCTACATAAAACTCCTCAATCTCTTTGCTCTCTTTTTTGCCTTTCGGTTCAATATGCAAGTAGAATGGCTTTCTTCTTTGTACAAACTGCTGGGCACTATTACCGCCTTTTTCTTTACCAAATGCACCAACCATTATAGCTAAACTTTCACCAGATCCAACCTCTTGTGGAAGTAAAAATTCAAACATAGAACATTTTGGGTCTTTTGGATCAGAAGGCTTACCATTAAGAATTTTTCCATCTGATAATTCCATCCAAATAAAATTAGATTTTTTCTTTGAACTAACTACTGGAATTTCCCAATCGATTTCTTCTCCATGACTTGCCAAATCAAACTTAAGGGTAGTTCCCTTAGAAAGAGAATTTTCAGAAGTATAAATAAATTTCCAGTTTGACACCATTCCTGCAATTGCAGCCTTGGGCTCTGAGTAACAAATTGATCGTCGCATATGAAATGAAACCTTTAAGAGATTTTAAATGAAGGAGTTATTTTGCAAAATCTTTCATTCTTTTGCAAGAACCATATGAGATATCATGCTACGTTTAGCATAAAAAAAAAGCCACCCAATTTCATAGATGGCTTCAAACAATTCAGAATAGAACTGTATATTTATAGGAAAACTATTCTATTTCTCCCTCATTTTGATTGCTTGCGATTAATGCTTCGAGCTGAGCAACTTGTCGAGTATACGCCATTTCGCGTCTATCTCCAAATAATGTAGGAGTAATGTATCCCCTCGCATAACGTAGTAGGTCAGAGTCACCTTGCAAATATCCACGTACGACATTGATTAAAATGTCTGTATTAGGGTTAATTGGGATTACTAATCTTATAAAATCTACAACATTTTGTATTTTTGAAGGCTCGTTTTCAGCTTCTGCATTTGACAAACTCTCAATAGATGAATATTCCATTAGTAACGCTGTAAGTAATGGTGCTTGCGCAAATGGATCTTCAGCAAGTACTCTCGATCCAGCGTTTTCCCAACCAATTCTTTCATCTCCCTCAGGAATCGATGCAAACACAGCACCGTAAACAATATCTTTCATGTCTTCTGTAATATGCTCATTAAAATATCTTATAATTGATGCAGCAAGGGTCCCTTTCTCATCTGCAGCTATACTAGTTACATCAATAGAACACATCTGACATATCACGTGAAGTTTCTCTCCACTCGATAGGTCACTACCTTCTGGTGTAGTAAATACAGCTAAAGTATTAAGCTGCTCACTTAAAGACGCGCCTGTCTCAGGACGAACTTCTGAACCCTCAGTTTCTTGAGCAAATAGATACCCACATGTGATAATATTAATTACATATTTAAATATACCTACAGGCCCATCCCAAAGCACATTTTTCACTGCACTTCCAAGTCTTGAACAAAAGCTTGGCGCTTGGGACGAAGTAGCTGGCGATTCCGAATTCATAGAGCTTGCTGCAGACGGATTACTAGCTTGAGACGCCTGAGCACCAACTTCAGGACCTGAAACACATGTAATATTTGATTCAGAACCTGCGGTGATCGGTGTAGTCATAGAAAAACCTCCTAAAAACGACTATATTTTTGAAGAAAGTGTGTTAAAAGACACTCTCTTTTCATACATTAAATTCATATGCCTGAGCATAATATTAAAGGGCCTAATAAAAAAAAAGTTAAAAGAGGTTAATTATTTCGAGTCCACTTTATTTTTTTTGTAATCATAGTCATAAAGAAACCCAAAAAAATTTCCTTACCAAAAAACTATAAATCCCGTATGTTTTTTTGAAAAAGAATTTTGATAAAACACTAACTCTATCAGATTCTAAGCGTCTTTTTCAGCAAAAAAAAGAAGCATTCACTCGCGTAAATGCTTCCATGTCAATTACCTTAAACAAAAATAGTTATTTATGCTCCAGATCGTAATTCTTTAAATTGCGTCGTAATATTGGATGAAATTGAGTCTCTGTCCAAATCCGTTAAAATCTACTGGAGAACTAATTACTAGGTCTCTCAAAATAGAATCAACTATTCTTTGCGCTTCTGGTGAAAGAGGTGCTTGCGCTTCTGGTGAAAGAGGTGCTTCGAATGGTATTAGCTGTACTGCAGTTGTATTACCTACCTCTTCTTGTACTGCCGAATAATGCACTTCTAGTTGACGTACTACTGCTTTAAATGCATTTCTTGCTGCTCTCAACCCTTCTACTTGTTCATAGTAACTTGTTCGCCATTCACTTGGATTAACTACCTCTGTTTGTGCAGCCGCAACTCTAGCTTCTGCTGCTGCAAGAACTGTTGCTCTTGTTTCTTCTTGCTCTCTTGTCAGTTCTTGCCTTTCTGCAAGATTTGCTACTGTCGTCTCTTCTTCGGATTGTATTGGTTGTACTACTGCTGTGTTATCTTCTTCTGTTTGTGCAGCTGTTATTCTTGCTTCTGCTGCTGCAAGGAGTGGTGCCCTAGCTGCTTCTGCAACTCTAGCTTCTTCTGCAACTCTAGCTTCTTCTGCAATTCTAGTTTCTTCTTCATTTGCCGAACCTGTTCCGTTCTCAGGAGGTGTTTGTTCGCTCTGGGAGAAACAGTTACATGTAATAATGTGAAATATTGCAGTAAAGAAACTTGCAATTTTATCGCAAACACTTCCACACCAAGATGATTCTTGCGAAGATAATGTGCTTGTAGTATCTGTTGGATTTCCACTTGTAGGTGGAGTTGTTGTGCTAGTATTTCCTGCTGATTGAACTACATCTGAAGCAGGTGTGGTAGGTGTGTTTGACACAGGTGAAGACATGAGACCTCCTAAAATTTGGCTATGTCGTAATTGAAAGGAAGTCTATCCTATCAATATTAATTCATTTGTTAGATATGATAGTATTAACACACAAATAAAGATAGAGAAAAATAATCTTGAATAATTCTATTTTCAATGAAATTACAAAAAAACAATTTACACTATCTTGCATTAAAAAAATTGTTAAAAAAACGTCGTTTTTACTTTGAATTGTACAAATACAGAAATTTTTCGAGAGGTGTTCAAACGCCTCTAATGAGATCCCATCTTCTAATATTTTTTTGACATTATAGTAAAAAAAATCCTCAGCAATTTGCAACTCCCATCCGTTATTTCACTAATTTTTACTTTGGAAAAGTACTGTCTTACCAATCTGAGTGTGAGTTCATTCAGGCTCTAATTCCATGGTCTGATCTGAGAGTGCAAATAAATTCTTTTAATACGTAGAGAGTATCAATAATAGACGCTCCTACTTTTCAGGAATTTTTCTGGATATTATTTGGAGTTTTTGAAACCGTATCTACCGATGATACAATTGTTCTCTTTTATCCAGATCCGCAAGTCTAATTTTCATTTTCCCAAACTAGATTTTCCCTATATGTCTGCTCTATTTGAAATAAAACCTCTTCCTGCCTTTGTTTCGTTTATTGTACTTCTTTCCAATAGGATGTAGATACTTCTAGAAAAAGCTATCTAATGATTTTTCTTCCAGATGACTTTGTAAATTCTCTTATGAGAACTGGAGATGTTTTTCTCGAGATTTGAACCTTTCAGAAATTTGCAGAGGATTCTATTGCAGACAGAGTTTCTCTAGCCTCTTTCTTTTTTCAAAAGATCTGTTACCACTCTGATTATATTGATAACACCTTAAACCTAAATTTCTTTTTTAATTGTGATTCATGCACATTGATAACTTCAGCAATTTCTTTTGGTGAATCGCCGCTATATAAGGAAGCCTCTATAAAAAAAGAAGCATTTACTTTCGCAAATGCTTCCAAAGAAAATCACTTTAACTAAAACTAATATAGAAGATTAGTCATCAAGCAATCCAGGAGGAAGTTGTGCTTCAGAGAGCTGATCATTCACCCCTTGAAATGGAGCTCCTGGTACATAAGTTTCAGCTTCTGGGTTTAAGTTAGAATTATTTAGTAAATCTTCTAATGCTCTTGCCGCATCTTCTGCATTATTTCGCAAGGTTACCGCGTAGTTTGTGAGTACATCTCGGGCTACTACTACTCTTGCATACGGCACTTGAGTTGCTACTACTCCTGCATCTGGCACTTGACCTACTTGAGCTTGTAGATTATGAGGAAGTTGTGCTTCAGGGAGCTGATCATTTACCCCTTGAAATGGAGCTCCTGGTACATAAGGTTCAGCTTCTGGATTTAAGTTAGAATTATGTAGTAAATCTTCTAATGCTATTTGCGCTTCTTCATCTGCTAACCTAACTCTCATTTCTACAGCATGTTCTGCAGCTTGTGTTGCTGCTGGCCGCCTTGCTAGAGCTGCTGCTCCTGCTTGTCGCACCTCTTCCATTCGAGCTTCTAGCGCTTCTTCTCTATTTGCCGAACCTCTTTCGTTTTCAGGAGGTGTTTGTTCACTCTGTGAGAAACAGTTACATGTAAGAATGTGAAATATTGCTGTAAAGAAACTTACAATTTTATCGTAAATACTTCCACACCAAGATGATTCTGGCGAAGATAATCTGCTTGTAGTATCTGTTGGATTTCCACTTGTAGGTGGAGCTGTTGTGCTAGTATTTCCTGCTAACTGAACTTCAGCTAAAGCAGGTGTGTTTGACACAGGTAAAGACATGAGACCTCCTAAAATTTTTCTATGCCGATATTGTAGACAAATTCTCCAACATCAATTTATTTAATAACATCAATTTATTTAACAACATAATAATATCAAACAGTAAATAAACAAAAGGAAAAAAGTAGTTTTTTTATCTTTTGTTATAATTTTTTATTAAAAATAATTTACTCCTGTAAATTTAATAAAATAAAAAATTAAATTTAACATAAGATAACAAAAAAAAACCCGGCTGTTTGTTGTACAACTATGAGAAAAGAATGGATTGGTATATTTTTCTAGTTAATTTACAAACAACTTTTTTTTATGAATTAATAGAAAAAAATATAACTATCTATTGCAAAAAGTGATGTTTATCTTTGCGTGGGCAAATAACTTGCATTATTTTTCATAATCAAAGAAGCTTCCAAAATAGCGCAAATACTCATTTATGGTTCAGCTTATGAAAAAATTTATACTTACTTTTCTACTATCTATCGTAGCAACCTCCATCTACTGTAGCTCTTATGTACTGGGAGAAAAGCCAAAAATATCAAAAAACCATGTTCTTTTTCTGATGCGATCTAAAAAAATTAAATCTGCAATTGAGCAGTATGAATCCTATAAAAGCGAACAAGGGAAACACGACTTTGCTCTTTTACAGGAAATGAGCTACCTACTCCTTGAACAAGGCGCAAAGAGTGAAGATTCTCAAACACAAATATTGAGTATGTATGGCGCATACCTTTCAAAATTAAATTCTGCAATTGATATCTTTGATATTGGGATTTCGAGCAGGGAACCCATGATTCAACTTGCAGCTATTCAACTATCTTCTAGGATGCAAGATGATCGATGTGAGGACATCTTAATAAAAGCATTCTCATCAGACTATCTACCCATTAGATTTGAGGCGGCTTTTGAGCTTGCTTCACGAAAATCAAAATATGCAGTTGGTCTTATTGAATCACTGATGCATAAACTCCCCCCATTTTTTAAGCCATTTTTTGCAGATCTTTTTGCAAGAATTGGAACCCAGGATGCAACCCACAATTTATCAAGACTTGTAAGCGATCCAAATGTAGATGTAAGGGCAACATCTTTTCTTGCTGCTGCTAAATATGGAAGAGATGATTTTCTCTCTATTATCAAATCTGCTGCAACTCATTTAAATATGGCAGAGCAGGAATCTGCCGCTGCAGCCCTTGGTATTTTACAAGATTCAAAATCAATTGAAATATTAAAAAAACTTGCTACTTCACAAAATATAAATGTACAACTTGCTGCTTGCAAATCGCTTATCAGCCTAGGTGCAAGCTCCTATAGTGAAAACATTATAGCATTAGCGCGAAACAAAAATTTATTTGCAGTTGCGCAGCTAGGCAACATGGATACTGGCAATACAGTTTTAAAACAATTAATCGAAGACAAAGATCGAGATGTTCGATTGAACGCTGGCATTGCACTTTTAAAAAGACGAGATCCATCCTGCATTAACGCAATTCTTCCTATTCTTGTTCCCACATCTAGTGATTTAGGATTTGCAGTCCAAGGAAGTATTGGCAGATCATTAGTACACTGGAAAACAATTCCCTCTGCGACTCAGTATATGAAAAAAACAAAAAGAGATATCGCATCAAGCACCAGATCTTTAAGACAAGAGACGCTTTTACAGTCTGTTGAGCTTGGAAATGACCTCTTTTTACAAATTGCAAAACTTATCTTCATAAGCAGGCAGCATGATTTAATTCCCCTTCTTGTGCAACTTCTTGAAAATGTGAATACAGAGGATGTCAAAATACTTCTTAAGGAGCAATCAAACCATGTAGGGGCACCTTTCATTAGAGGATATTGTAATTTAGCACTATTTCGAATAGATAAATCTCCTGAATATGAAGAAAAAGTTTTTGCCTTTTTAAAAAATGCAAAAAATGCAGATATCATCCGGATAAATCAGGGCAGTAATCGACTAGAAGCTATCGAATACACCCCTTTTCAACTTAATCCAGAAGAAACCTCAATGTTACTTATTGAGGCCTTTCAGACCCTATCTAATAGGCATGAAGAAAAAAGCATCGATCTTCTACTATCCACATTAAAAAATGGAGAGGAAAAAAACCGATATGTAATTGCAGGTCTTCTCGCAAACGCAATCCATTAACCTTTCCCTTAAAACAAAACAGTGGGTTATATTTGGGGAAATTTTAGCGCGATCATTTTTTATGCTCTTATTTCTTATGTTTTCTCTGTCTTCTGTTGCTTTATTTGCAAATGTAACAAGCGAAAAAGAAGAAATTACAATCCAACTCAACACTCCTGAATACTCAGGTAAAGTTATGCAAACAGAAAATGGAGGAGTACTTGAAACCAAGGGCTTTCGGATCCAAGCAAAAAATATTATGTATTTTCATAAAACAGAAGATAAAGCTAGATCAATAGTTGCCTCTGGAGACCTACTTATTCAATACGAAGGAAACAACTTTGTCGGCGATAAAATCACCTATGACTTTGATACCAAATCGGGAGTTATTCTTGGCGGCCGAACCCAAGTTGATGCTACTGTAATTGCATCTGACTCTATTTTACTACACCCAGATCGAAGTTTTTCAATTACAAAAGGATACATTACTTCATCTGAGGACGATCAAGTAATTTGGAAATTACTTGCAAGATCTACCAGCATCTCAAAAAATAAAGAATTAAAAAGTGAAGACATCTTTTTCTACTTTGCAGATATCCCTATCTTCTATCTACCCTATTACAAATCGAACCTTGGCAAATCTACAGAATCTCCCTTTCGATATGGTGTAAATTGGGAAAGTGGACAAGGCCCAAAACTTTCGATGAGGTATCGAGTTTACTCTAGTGAAACAACAGGTGTATTTACAAGACTTGATTACCGGATTAATCGAGGATTTGGAGGGGCTTTTGAGTCCATCTTCGAATCGAAAAATAAACATATAGGGTTGCAAACCAAAAATTATGTTGCTCACGATACTTTCGTAAACGATTCAGATCCAAATAAAGAAAGATTCCGGTTTAGAATACAAGGTGTAGCTCACAATTTTTCAGAAAATAATACATCCAAAGCATTTCTTACCTATGATTGGATTAGCGATAAAAACATGCCCGGTAATTTCAAATCAGATGACTTTGAGTTAAATACTGCAAAAAGAACCAGGCTCCAAATGCGACATTTTGGAGAGCAAGCCCTTCTAGGTTTGAATCTAGAGCCAAGAATTAATACATTCCAAAATGTAAAACAAGAGCTTCCTCAAATTCGAGTAGCAGTACATCCAGTCGAAATTGGATCAACAGGACTGTTTACCGAAAATATATTCAAAGCTGGCTTTTTAGATTATGCTTATGCAAATCGAACAGATGACTTCGTTCCCGATTTTCATGCAGTTCGATTAGAGTCTAATAATGCAATTTATCGCACCTTTACCCCATCTATTTTTTCTATCACCCCAGAAATTGGATTTATTGGGATTTTCTATTCCGAAGATACAAAGAGCGATCCCAATCTACAGGCTATCGGTAAGTATGGGGGTAATATTCACACAACTCTCAAAAAGCCTTATCAAAATATTACACATACGATTGAACCTTACATTGATTTTCTTGGCCTTACAACTCCAACAACTAACATTGATGACACCTTCATTTTTAGCATTCAAGACGGCTACAGCAGAATTAACATGTTTACATTTGGCATTAAAAATTTTCTTCATAAAGGCTCATCAATTGGAACCAAACCCACCTTTGATTCCAATTTGTATGGCTATAGTTTTTTAGGTAGCACATCTTTTTCTAAACAAATACCCAAGGTTGGACTAGATTTACAGTGGAACCTTGCCTCCCTATTGTTCTATGCAAAATTAGGATGGAACTTCCAAGAGGATTTACTTGATTTCTCTAATTTCTTATTCGAATACACCTTTAACGAAAATGCGGCCATAAGCGTAGAATTTCGTCACCGTGGAAGATACCAATTCAGAAAAGATCAAAAGGAAAACTTTATTCTTGATGTCAAAAGACCTTTAGATGTCCTGGTCAACTCTCCTCTCTCTGACAACCGCAATGTTGTTCTTACCAAGATTCAATTGAGAGTTTCACCCAAGTGGATTCTTCGGGGTGTCACTCACCACGGATGGGGAAGGTCTGATGAGCCTGCATACAATGAAGCGAAAATTGATCTAATTGGAACACTTAGTTCTTTTTGGAAAATGCGTATGTCTTACTCGTTAAAAGTAACGCCTGATAATCATCCATTTTCAAAGCAATTTGAATTTCAGCTCTTTGCAAAAGGGTACTAGGACTTATATTTTTTTTTGATCTTTTGAAGTTGATCATTTGCTTTTTTGCGCATCTTTTTTGAAACATATCGATCGATATGAAGTACACCATTTAAATGATCATTTTCATGTAAAAAAGCTCTTGCCTTCCACATTGAGATTTCTTCTTCTATTTTTTTCCCATCTAGGTTCAGATACTCAACTTTTATGTGAGTTGGTCTTTCTACTTCTCCCCAAACACCTGGAATGGATAAACAACCTTCATCATGGATCCAAGTTTCTTGAGAATAGGAAAGGATTTTTGGATTGATTACAACTTCAGGCTCTCCAAAAACGGGATTACCATTTTCATCGGTCCCTGTATAACCTAGAATAAACATTCTAATTGATCTTCCAACCTGTGGAGCCGCTATTGCAGCGCCCTTTTTAGCATGGAGAGCTTCGGTAAGATCCTTTGCAAAAGCTTTGATTTCAGGGGTAATTTCCTCTATTTTAGAGCACTTCTGACGAAGAATCGGGTTGCCATAGTATACGAAGGAAAGAACCATAGATTAATTTTGTACCTGCTCAATTGTGGTTTTTGCGGTTTTTGGTTTTGATCGACCAACAACCGATGTCCAAAGTGATAAGATAATACATAGGGCTACAAAAACAACTGCTAAGTATGCAGTGAATTTTTTAAGAACATCCGCTGTAGAGGTCCCAAAAAGAGAATTACCAGAGTCCCCACCAAAAGATGATCCAAGACCCATGCTCTTACTTTCTTGAATCAAGATAACAAAGCACAAAAGAGCGCATAGCGCTAGAAAAATGGTAATCGTTAAGTAAAATAATACGGTCATATACACGTTCCACTATTTTTGATAATTTCTATGAAAGAATGTAGATCTAGTGATGCTCCACCAACAAGAGCCCCATCAATCTCTTTTTCTTTCATTAAACATTCGATGTTATCTGGTTTAACAGATCCACCATATAAAAGAGAAATTTTCTCTGAAAATTCTTTGCTAAATAAGTCTTGAAGAACTTTTCTTATACACTGATGAGCTTTTGTGGCATCATTTGGGGTAGCCACTTTACCAGTTCCTATAGCCCAAACAGGCTCGTATGCAATAATAAGAGATTGAAGCTCTTTTTCATTAAAATGAGATAAAACCTCAGTTAACTGCTTTTCAATTACATCTAGAGTTTTGCCACGCTCTCTTTGCGCAAGTGTTTCACCCACGCAATATACCATTGTTAACTCTGTATCAATTGCTAAGCGAATCTTTTTTTCCAGGGATTCAGCAGACTCAAAAAAGAATTGTCTTCTTTCAGAATGTCCAATGAGTGTAAAAGCAGCGCCGCTCTTTTTCACCATCTCGGCAGAAACTTCACCCGTATATGCTCCTTTTGCATACATAGAAATATCTTGAGAACCAACAACAAGGGGTGAATTTTGGCAAGATTCTATACTTTTGTCGATTGAAATGAAGGGAACAGAAAGCATAATTTGTGCATTCGATAAAGGAAGGCTCTGTTTCAAACCCTCAATAAAAGATTGTGCTTCATGGGAGCCTTTATGTAGCTTCCAATTACCAATAATATAGTGTTTTCTGCTCATTTTTCTTAAATCAAATAAGTATTTAGCAGGGAATCATAACAATCTAACTAATAAAAAAACAGAAGTAGTTTCCCAACTGATGAAAATAATTTTAACCATTTTTTTGTTGCAATAAGCCTATTGCATCTTAGAAAAATCTTCTTTACAATCTCAGGTTTTCATCTTATTTGGATCAATATGAGTTCCTCTATTTCAACTACCTCATTTCTGACTGTTACTGAGCTTACTCGAGCCATTAAAAAAAACTTAGAACCCACCTTTTCTAATGTCACTCTTAAGGGGGAAATCACAAATCTCAAACAGCAAGCATCTGGACATATCTATTTTCAATTAAAAGATGAAAACGCTCAAATTTCAGCAGTCCTTTTTAAGGGCAACGCCATAAAACTTTCGCAAGTACCAAAATCGGGTGATAACGTCATCGTAAAAGGGGAGCTTTCAATTTACGCGCCACGGGGATCTTACCAAATTATTGTTCGATCCCTGCAGCAAGATGGCCTAGGAAAATACCTCATGAAACTCCATGAACTAAAACTTCTTTGTCAAAAAAAAGGTTGGTTCGATGAAAAACGCAAGAAAAAACTGCCCCTATATCCACAAACAATTGGAGTTGTAACCTCTCCTACAGGATCTGTTATTCAAGACATTATCCATGTTCTTAAAAGGAGATCTGCCCCCTTTACATTGCTTCTTTATCCAGTAGCTGTCCAAGGCGAACTTGCCGCTAAAGAAATTGCAACAGCTATCGATGAAATGAATCGATACAATCTTTGCGACTGTATGATTGTCGGAAGAGGAGGCGGATCACTAGAAGATCTTTTTCCTTTCAATGAAGAAATTGTTGCGCAGGCAATCTTCTCTTCAAAAATACCTATTGTTTCAGCAGTTGGACATGAAACGGATTTTTCTATAGCGGATTATGTAGCAGATGTTAGAGCGCCAACCCCATCAGCTGGGGCTGAGATCGTCTGTATTGAAAAAACGGCGCAACTTTCTTTTTTAAATGAAATAAGAAAAAAATCGAGCATGGTTGTGCTACAAAAAATCAAACTTTATCAATCTATTCTAGATAGATCGACAAAACATCCTCTGATGTCAGATGCCGACACGCTTCTTAGCCCATACATGCAAAAAATCGACGAGGCAAAGATGGTTATTAACCACAGAGCGCAGTCACTTACCCGTGAAAATAGTTTGAAGCTATCCACTCTAAAAAAAAGACTACATGACCTTAGCCCTATTGCCAAGTGCGCTTATCATCGCGAAAAACAAGCAAGCTTTCTACAAAGCAGCAAACGACAAATCCAAGAAAAGTTATCCCAAGAAAAAAGTAGTTTTGAAAAAATTTCTAACATGCTCCAAGATCGTGTTCAATACTACTTACAGGAAAAAAGAGCAGGGTTTGATACATCAAAACTTTATCAAAATCTACAAAATAGATATCTTAGTCTAGTTTTACACAAAAAGCAGAAGCTTGCTCAAATACAAAAGCATTTAGAGTCTATCGATCCAAAAAATCTTTTACAAAAAGGTTACTCTATCATCACCTCAAAACAAAGTGGAGAGGCAATAAAATCTGCACATGATCTTTCAGTTGGCACTGAAATTTCTTTCCTTCTAGTTGATGGAAAAGCAGATGCTAGAATAGAAACAATAAGGGAGAATTAAATTCGTGGATAATACAGAGCAAAAAGAATCATTTTCCTTCGAAGATGCTTACCAAAAATTAGAAGAGATTTTAGAAGAGTTAAGTTCTAACGAAACTCCCCTTGAAAAATCACTAGCCCTATATGAAATGGCAGACAAGTTAATTCGAGCGTGTTCGCATAAATTAAATGCTGCTGAGAGTAGAATTCAGATGCTGATCAAAGATCGAAATGGATCATTAGATACTTCGTCTGGCGCTCCTCAAGCAAAGCCACTTGAGTCGAGCTCGAATGCAATGATTGATCGCAATATATAAGGCTTTTGCAGTTTATGCCGTATAATTTAAATGCTCTTACTCCATCTCTAATTAAGCAGCTTTCTTTACAAGAGCTTGAAAATCTATGCGCTGATATCCGTAAACAAATTATTAGTGTTATGTCGGTAAACGGTGGACATCTAGCTTCAAATCTTGGGTCTATTGAGCAAACCATAGCAATTCACTACGTTTTTGACTCACCAAACGACCCCATTCTTTTTGATATTGGTCACCAAGCCTATACACATAAAATTATAACAAGTCGTGGGAGCAAATTCCCAACGGTTAGAAAAAATAATGGGCTTTGTGGTTTTACAGATCCCAAAGAATCTAAACATGATATTTTTCATGGTGGACACGCAGGAGCTTGCCTATCTCAATCTCTTGGTCTTGCAAAAAGTAGGGACCTTCAAAATATGCCAAATCATATTGTCTCCATTCTTGGTGACGCTGCCTTTACTTGTGGACTCACCTTTGAGGCTTTAAATAATATCCCCAAAGGTCTTGAGAGGTTTTGTGTAATATTAAACGACAATGAAATGGCGATTTCTAAAAATGTAGGTGCTATTACGCAGATTCTTTCCCGCATGCTAAATAATCCTACCTCGAATAAAATTTATAATGACATCAAGAAAACTTTAGAAAAAATTCCTGGTTGCGGCTCATTTCTTACAAAACATGGGCACAACATTAAAGAATCTTTAAAAAATTTAGTCTCTCCCGCACCCTTTTTTGAACAATTCGGACTTTCGTATATTGGACCAATAGATGGGCATGACATCAAAAAATTGATCGGTACATTTCAAGAAGTAAAAAATGGAAAGTCTACTTGCCTTATTCATCTGATGACCCAAAAAGGGCGAGGAATGGAAACAGCACTTTTAAACCCAACCGCCTACCATGGCGTCATTCCATTTGACAAGCTAACAGGTAAATTTCATCCTAAAAACACTACAAAACAAACATTTCCCAAAATTTTTGGTAAGCAAGTTTTGAAAATGGCAAATGAAGACGCAAGCATCGTAGTAGTTTCTCCCGCCATGCCCAAAGGATCCTGCATCGAAGAATTCATGGAAATTCACCCAAGTAGATGCATTGACGTCGGAATTGCAGAGGGACATAGCATTACATACGCAGCTGGAATTGCTAAAGACGCTAAACAAAAAGTAATCTGCGTTATATATGCTACATTTCTACAGCGAGCACTGGACAATGTTTTTCATGATGTTTGTCTACAAGATATTCCCTTAGTAATTGCGATTGATCGAGGAGGAATAGCTGGTGGAGATGGCGCCTCCTTAAATGGAATCTATGACATTGGATTCTTAAATGCCATGCCAAATATGATAATTGCGCAGCCAAGAAATGGAAATGTCTTAAAAGAGCTCATGCAGTCAGCGTTTGATTGGAAAAAACCAACTGCAATTCGATATCCAAACATCACAACCTCAGAAAACAATCGTCCTCTTCAAAAGAGATCCCCCGGCTGCGGGGAACTGCTCTTCAATGGTACAGATATTGCAATCATAGCTCTTGGGGTTATGTGTGAAATTGCAACAGATGTAAAAACTAAACTTGAGGCATATGGTATAAATATTACCATTATAGATCCCGTGTTCGTGAAACCCCTAGATGAAACTCTTTTTTCAAGTATATTTGCAACGCACAAGCTCATTTTTACCTTAGAAGAACATGCCTTAAGCTCTGGATTTGGATCCATAATCAATTCTTTTATTCTTCAAAATAATTTTCAATCATGTCATGTAGTTAATTTGGGCATACCTGATGATTTTGTTCCGCATGGCAATCGAAATACATTGCTTGCAAACTTAGATTTAGAACCTGAAAAAATCGCAGAGTTTATTCTAGAAAAAGTTGAAGCCCTAGATATGTTGGAGCATCCCTTACAAGTATGATTATTGCCATTTTCCCAAGTCTACACATTAAACAATCCAAAAAAATTACCGAAGAAATTATTTCCTTTTTTCATTCGAAAAAAGTAAGCATTGTATGTGATGATGAATCCGCAAAAGATTTAAATATTCCCCCTATTTCTTCAATCGATCCAAACGACATTACTTTTTTACTCACAATGGGCGGCGATGGCACTATCATACGCATAGCGCATCAGTACGCCAATCTTAATAGACCTATTCTTGGAATAAATTTAGGACATCTTGGTTTTATGGCGGATGTGCCCTTGCCTGATATCATTCCAAGTATGCAAGACCTTCTCGATGGAAAGTATGAAATCGAAAAGAGAATGACGCAAAAGGCAACTTTTCAAAGTGGAAAGGAAGTATTTTCAATCAATGATATTGTTGTACATCGAGCAAGAAACCCATCACTTATAGAGCTCTCTATCCATGTCGATGGTAGTTACTTAAATACATTTGAAGCAGATGGAATCATCGTAGCAACACCAAATGGATCTACAGCTTATTCTCTTGCTGCAGGGGGCCCTATTCTTAGCCCCAAACTAGAAGCTTGCGTCATTACGCCTATCTCTGCTCACACCATATCAAATCGACCCATTGTAATTCCAGGTGATGTTGAGATCAAAATACAGTATTTGAGTTCAAACGATCCCGTCGAAGTAATTTGTGACGGAATCGACAACACTGAGCTTCAAACAGGAGGCTATTGCACCATTACAAAAAACCCAAATTACTTCAAACTTGTTTCCCTTCATCGAAAGGAGTACTTCCAAACCCTTCGCTCTAAATTAAACTGGGCCGGAAAACTTCGCTAGTAACTATGGTGATCCATTTTTACTTTTCCCCGAAAGATATGATAGATCCAAATTCCATAAGCTAGCACTAACGGTACTCCAATACAGGCAACTGTAAGAATCACTTTCAATGTTTTAACAGAAGAAGCGCTATTAAAAATAGTAATACTATTTTCTGTAATTCCAGACGATTGGATAATGTTTGGAAAGGTTCCAAGCCCAAACAGGACAAACAATAGAGCTATGCTCAAACAAGAGAATAAAAATGCGCTTCCATCCTTCCTTTGATTAGAGCAGCGAATTACGTTTGCAAAGCTGAGTATTGCTAATACAGGAACTAAGAATAACACTGGGTATTCCTTAATTTTTACAGCCATGGTTGGCTTATAAATAAGTGTTGCCATAGTAAGTACAGCAAAAAGTATTACAAAACATAATATACTTGGGCTTACCCATCTTCTCAGTTTTTCATGCAAATCATTTTCTGTTTTCATCACAAGATATATAATTCCGTGCATACTAAAAAGTGCTATAGCCGTAAGCCCAATTAAAACAGGAAATGGTGTAAAAAACTCACTAAAAGTCCCTAAATAATCTCCCTTACTATCAAGAGGAATCCCCTCTACTAGATTTCCAAGAACAACTCCAAAACTAAAAGTCATTACAATACTTGCTAAAGAAAATAACCCATCCCAAATTTTTCTCCATCTAGCAGATTCTAATTTAGATCTAAATTCTATGGCTACTGCTCTAAAAATTATACCGGCTAGCAATATCATAATCGGAGTGTAAAATGCAGAACATAGCGTTGCATAAGCCATTGGAAACCCTGCAAAAAGAGCGCCTCCAATAACTACAAGCCAAACTTCATTTCCATCCCAAACTGGACCAATTGCATTTAGAAACACTCTTCTTTCTTCATCTCCTTTACAAAAAAGATGCACACACCCAACACCGAGATCAAATCCATCTAATACGATATAAAACATGACACTTGCGCAAATGACAAAATACCAAATAAGTTCCAAATATGTTTCCATGTCTATACTCCCTTTTTGTATGGGTCAGAAAAAACAGCATCATCATATCCCGGTTTAGATTCCCCTTCAGGCCCTGTTTGAATCTTTCGATTCATCAAAAATATAAAGAGAGAAAATAAAAGGATATAAATCAAAATAAACATGATGATTGACCCTACAACTTGCTCCTTTCGAATTCCAGTTGAAACGCCATCAGCTGTGCGAAGCACGTGATAGACGACCCAAGGCTGCCTACCCATCTCAGCGGTAAACCACCCGGATTGATTAGCAATATATGGAAATAGAATAGACACTACAAGTCCTCTAAGAGTCCATTTAGCTTTATCAAGCGTTTTTCTTTTATAAAAAATAAAGCCCAAGAGTGTCATGATAACCATGGCGCCCCACATAAAAATCATCAAGTGGTACATTTGAAAAACAGCTGCAACATTTGGCCAGTCAGTTTCTGGAAAATGCTTTAATCCAGTAACAGGTGTTTTGAAATTCCGATATACCAAAAAACTCAAAAGAGATGGAATTTTTATTCCCTTAACAACTTGTTCTTTCGTATCCACATAACCAGCAACTGTCATCGGAGTGTGATCGCGCGTCTCATATACACCTTCCATTGCTGCAAGTTTCTCAGGTTGATATTTTGCAACGCCTCTCGCTGTAGAATCTGCAGATATCAATTGCAATACAAGTAAAATTGCAGCAACCGCAAGACCAAGCTTCATTCCAATTCTTGCAAATTCAGTATGTTTTTTCTTAAGGTAGTAATAACTACAAACACTGAGAACAATAAATGCACCTGTAAGCCAGCATCCAATGATCACATGGGTTAGACGATCTAAAAAAGATGGGTTAAAAATCACGCCCCAAAAATCAGTAATAACAGCTCTTCTATTTACACCTTCACCAACTAGTTTAAATCCTTGTGGTGTCTGCATCCATGAGTTTGCAGCCACAATCCATATCGCGCTAAAGTGCGCCCCTAGTGCTACGCAAATTGTCGAAAAGTAATGCAACCTTGCGCTTACTCTTTCCCACCCAAAGAGCATTAGTCCAATAAAGCCAGCTTCTAAAAAGAACGCAAAAATTCCTTCAGCAGCTAAAGCTGATCCAAAAACATCTCCAACGAACCTTGCAAATCTTGACCAATTATTCCCAAAAGCAAATACCTGGACAATCCCAGTTGCTACTCCAAGGGCAAAACTTAGGGCAAAAATCCGAGTCCAAAACTGAGCCATTTTTCTATACTTTTCAGACTTGGTCTTAATGTACATACCTTCAATGATTACAATCATGAGACTTAGCCCTATACTTAAAGGGGGATAGAAGTAATGAAAAGCAATATTGAGCGCAAATTGAATTCTAGATAAGATGAGAACATCCATAAAAGCCACCAAAGAGGAAATAAATTTTTAACAAATTTGGAAACTATTAAATATTTGAATGTTTGTCAACAAAGAGCTTCAAAACCCCAAAGAAACTTCTTTAGAAAAAAACCATTAGTGAGATATCAACTCCTCTATACCAATGGTTGGCCAAGCTCCTGAATTAGTAATCTCGACCAATTACTTTGGGATGCAGTTAACCTTATACTTCATGGAATCTGATAAATCACTCACCTTTTTCTTTTCCTTTGACTTATATTTATTTTTAAGGAGAATGTGCATCTAGAGATGCACATTTAAAGCGCAAGAAAATTAAGAATGTATTTTTACCAAACTATTACACCTTTTATAGAACTCATCATCATTGCTTTGATGATTAATTCTTTGCTATCGTTTTTTTGGAATACCAGATCTATGGATTTGGTGCTTGGCTTATTGGCCTTTTTATTTATTTTCGCTCTTTCTTCATGGCTTGATCTACCCATCTTGCATAAACTTATGCTACTGGTGGGTAACGTTGCCGTCATTGCAATTTTAATTATTTTCCAACCAGAACTTAGAGTGGCTCTATCAAAACTTAGTCTCAAAGGGAAACGATATCGAGAGATCACAGAATTTGATAGATTCTTAGATCAATTAGCAGGCTCAGTATATAAAATGTCAGAAAAACGTATTGGCGCTTTAATCGCTCTTGAAAATGATGACTCACTAGAGGAATTTGCAAGA
This sequence comes from Chlamydiota bacterium, assembly GCA_021772245.1. Classification (GTDB taxonomy): domain Bacteria; phylum Chlamydiota; class Chlamydiia; order Chlamydiales; family Simkaniaceae; genus JAJFMG01. Next base: position 48,205 of record JAJFMH010000002.1, read on the forward strand.
AAGGCTGTCATGCTTAATGCAAATTTTTCATCAGAGCTTCTAGAGTCTATTTTCACAACGACTACTCCATTACATGATGGAGCGATCATTATTCGAAATCTTACCATCACAGCGGCATCTGTGATACTTCCCTTAGCAGAAGACACCTCACAAATTGCTAAATCAATGGGAACAAGACATAGAGCAGGTCTCGGTGCATCCCAGCTAACAGATGCCCTTATTATTGTGATTTCAGAAGAAACGGGTAAAGTCTCGATTGCAAGAGATGGTATTATTACCCGTGGAATCAAAATTGATCGCTTTAAAGGAATTATAAGAAGCATTTATAATCCTCCACTAAGCACCATCGATAAAAATAAATTCAGCTTAAGAGCGTGGCTTAAAAAATGAAGTCTCTGATTAAAAAACTTTTTATCAATAACTGGCCAAGAAAAGCTGTTGCTCTTGGTTTAGCAATTATTGTTTGGCTAGTTGTTAACCAATCTCTCACAACGACTAAAACAGTGAGAAATATTCCTATTCGAGTGATAAATATTCCTCAAAATAAAACTATAGACGGAATACGTTCTGATGGAGTCCTTAATCGCACAGTAACTCTCACGTTAAATGGAAAGAAAAATACTTTAGAAGAAATTAGCTCAAATGATTTAGAAGTAATCATTGATGCTGCCAATAAAGAAAATGAATGGATTGTAACCATAACAAAAAGCAACTTATCTTCTCTCAACCCGGAAGTAAGTATAGCGCAAGGAATTAACAAGGTTTCTTCTAAAACATTTATTGTAAAACTTACAAAACAGGTAACGGATAAGATACCTATTATTGTAACCAAACCAATTGGACTTGCACCAAAGGGTTATCACTTTATTGATGTATGGCCCTATCACCTAAATATGACAGTCTCAGGTCCTGAGGAAGTAGTAAAAAAATTAAAAGCAAGGGGCTTACGCCTTACTTTTAATTTAAATGATATATCTAAAAATGAGTTAGATGACATTCATGCGGATACCGTTGGAAAAAATAAAGATGCAGTCAGCTTTTATGTACCAAGCAATTGGAAAAAAATCTCGATTCCAAGTCTTTCTGATGCGCCCATCGAAATTAACGATCCAGAAGCAAAAAACTTAAGAATTGACTTTGTTCGTTATGAAATGCTCTCTCTTCTAAGCCCTGTTCCATTAAATATTTATTTTCCACCAGACCACACCTCAAGTTTGCACCCACAAAAAGTTTCAATAACACCAAATGAAACTATCGAACTGAAAAATGGCTTAAAGATGATTACTAAACCCCTCTATGCCAAGGGAGTTTCAGAACTATTTGTAGAAGTTATGAAAGACATGATTGAAATTCTTGTTATTGTAGATGGGTCAACAGCAAATTCAAAGTTACAATGGAGTGTGCAGTTTATCAATCCTCATGTATTAGAAAATCGATATGTCAGTATGCTGATGTCTGATGTGTCTGCAGAGCAAGATAAAAGCCTAAATCCAAAAGTTCGTGAAGAATACTTAAGAAACCGGTTTAGAAACTATATGAATCGATTTGAGCTATATGATAAAAACAACAAAAAGCTCTCTCTTTCTGCTCAAATCCATGGTAATCATATCCTAGTTTCTGAGGAAACTACCCTGTGAAAAAGCAAAAAAATATTTATATCCTTAAGCAATCTATGCAAAGCATTGGTGGCTTAGAAAAGTATACGATCCGTTTAGCAAATGCATTTGTAAAGAAGGGCGCAAAAGTTACCCTTGTCTGCACAAACAAAACACCACCTTCACTTTCTCCACAAATTACTACTAAACTTCTTTCCCTTAAGCAAAAAACTAGCTTTTTGAAGATGGAAGAATTTTCCGAAAAAGCAGAGCTTCTTTGCAAAAAAGATAAACCTGATATTATTTTTGCGATGGAGCGAACCAAATTTCAAACACATATCCGAGCTGGAAATGGGGTACACAAGTCTTTTTTAGAGCAGCGAAAACCAATGGAAAGCCGTTTGAAAAATTACTTCCATAGGGTAAATCCTCTTCATAAAGCAATCTTGCTTCAAGAAAAACTTGCATTTGAAAGTAGTGATCTTCGAACTTTATTTACCAACTCAGAGATGGTAAAACAAGAAATTCTTTCTCACTATCAAGTAAATCCAAACAAAATCCAAGTTGTACACAATGGCGTGGAATGGCATGAAATGCAGCCAGAGTTTTCAAATTGGGTTGAAAAAAGAGCCGCGCTTAACAAAAAATATTCATTAGATCCAACCGCTTTTACTTTTCTCTTCATTGGCTCTGGCTTTAAAAGAAAAGGGTTAAAGCCACTTCTGCAAGCCCTTGCCCTTATGAAAAATCAAGATTTCAACTTACTTGTAGTTGGAAAAGACAAAAATATTACCAATTTTCAAAAGCTTTCCAAAAAACTTGGTCTTGCATCTAAAGTACATTTTGTCGGTGAACAAAAAAATGTTTATCCCTTTTATCAAATGGCAGACAGTATTGTAATTCCATCTTACTATGATCCCTTCGCAAATGTTACCGTTGAAGCTCTAGCTATGGGTCTTTATGTTATTTCATCTAAATATAATGGAGGAAAAGAAGTTCTTACAGCAGATACTGGAACTGTAGTTCCATCACTTGTTGACATCGAAAGTTTTAGAGATACACTTCTCAAGAGCCTTGATTACAAAAAAACCTGGATGAGCTCTCAAAAGATCCGCGAGCAAGTTAAACACCTTGATTATTCTAACCGATTATCTCCCATCATCAAAACTTGCCTTGTATGAAACATTTCTTAAGTTATATCGCGCTGTGGATTTTTTTATTTCCAATCCAGTTTTTACCTCTCGCTCTGATTCATAAATTAGGAAATACTTTCGGAAAACTCATGTTTCATATCTCGTCAAAGTTTCGAAAGAGAGTGATGTCTAACCTTTCACTTGCAACTGAGCTTTCCCTATCCGATCAAGAAAAGAAACAAGTAGGCATTCAGTCTTTCCAAAATCTATGTATTACACTTTTGGAATATGGAAAATTTAGAAAAATTACAGATATTTCTAAAGTTGCCATTTGTGAAAACCCCGAAAAAGCCAATCAAATCTATCTCCAAAATAAAGGTCTTATCTTTTTTTGTGGGCACCAAGCAAATTGGGAAGTGCTCTTTTTAGAGGGAAGCTCACGCATGAAAGGTGTAGCTATCGGAAGACCTATCAAAAATAAATATCTTTACTCCTATATTCAAAAAATTCGCGAGCAGTTTAATGGGAACATCTTCTCTCCTAAAGAAGGAATTAAAAAAGGGCTAAAAGCACTTAAGGAAGGAAAGTTTTTCGGTATTGTAGGTGATCAAGGTATGCCAGAGAGTTCTTTTTCATCCAAATTTCTAGGCAGAAATGCCTATACATCTCCTGTGCCTGCACTTCTTGCTTGTAAACGAAACTGCCCTCTTCTTGTTGCAACAACAAGAAGAGAAAACGGAAAATACATCATTCATTACTCTGATCCAATTTACCCAGATCCTAACCTCTCTTTAGAGGAAAACACACAAACTATGATGCAACAAGTACTTACGCTGTTTGGAAAAAGTGTAATAAAAGACCCTGGAAATTGGCTTTGGCAACATAATCGATGGAAGCAAGAGACACCAAAAAATGTCTTCTATAAATTTCGCTACGACTCAATCTTAATTATTCTTCCAAAATCAGGCTATGAGAGAATCCTTTTCCACCTTTCTACATTTAGAGAAATTTATCCCAAGGCTTTTATGAGTGTTTATTGCCCAGAAAAAATAGCCGATAAAATTGATTTAGAAAATGTTGAAATCATTTCCTACCAACATTTGAATAACCCCATTAAAGATTATCGATTTAAATTGGTCTTTGATTTCTCCAATGAAACCCATCTTAAAAAACATTTTTTAAAACTTTCTGCTTTTTCTGTATTAAATCTAAAGGATCTGAATAAACTTGCAAATGATCATTTGACGAGCAGTGATGATTTATCTATGGTGATAAAAAAAGCAATTTGTAGACCAAACACCCTTTGGAGTCCCCATGCCACATAATAGATATTTTATTGATGAAACAATTGAAATAGATAAAACATACCCCCTTCTAGAAAATGAACTTCATCATCTCAATGTGATGCGATCAAGCGCTGGAGATAAAATTGAAGTTATCAATGGGAAAGGCTTTTTATATGAAGGCATTATAACAAATATTGAGAAACGCTCTGCAGAAATTACAATTATAAAATTACTTGAAAAAGCTGACAGTGAACCGGATCTTTTTCTAGCCCAATGTTTCCCCAAGCTTTCCAGTCTAGAGTTAATCTTTGAAAAAGGCATTGAGCTTGGTTGTACCCGTTTCTTTTTCTTTCCAAGCAAATTATCTGAAAAAATTGTCCTTACAGAAAACAAAAAACAGCGCCTTGAACATATTAAGATCTCTAGTATGAAGCAATGTGGAAGACTCTTCATGCCTCAAATAACTTTCTTGGATGAAATGGTAGAAATGCAAGAAATTTCAGTCTGTATGCTCTATGGCGATATTTCAAAAAACTCCCCAGATATGCTTCACCATGTATGCTCTGATAAACCCTATTTATTTATCAACGGCCCTGAGAAAGGTTTCACTGAAAATGAAATTGCCGTTATGGAAGAAACTCTATTTGCTAAAGGGGTTTCATTGAGTCCAAATGTCTTAAGGTGCGAGACCGCCGCGATTGCTGCTATGGCAGTCCTCGCGCAAAAGCTCTAAAATTTACAGGAATTAAGAAGGTCTGTCTTATTCAGACTTTCATTTCCCAAAAAAACGAGTCCTTTACTCGAATCAAGAGTTACCTCTTGCCCATCTTTCAAAATTTTACAAGCAGAATCAGCTCTTCTTAGAAGTGGGATTTTATATTCTTCGCATAGCGCCTTAGCCCGTTTTTCTGATTCCTTATCTTCTGGATGATTTTGCAAAATCACCCCAAGAGCATTTTTAAATAAGGGTCTCATAATTTCATCACATGATGAAATTACGATAAGAGCTTGTTTACAATCATATTTCTTGTTCTTATCAAATGCTGGTATAAGACAAACTTTCCCAAAAACAGAATCCCCTTTTGAGGGAGCTCCTCGAACTAATACATCTCCAACACTTTCAACAACAAGAGTATTTGTGGTGCCACTAATTCCAAATGGCGTTCCAGCAGATACAACAACTAGGTCACCATACTCTACGAGTCCTTTTTCAAGCGCGAAACATGAAGCAACTTTAAAACCTTCCTTTACATCTTTTACCTGATGTAAAATGGGAACAACGCCCCAATTGGAGCCTAATTGATAGAATGTCTTCTCGTTGGAGGTTACCGCTATGATGGGGACTTTGGGTCTAAATCTTGCAATTGCCCTTGCAGTTGTCCCTGAATTTGTAAACACCAAAATAGCTTTACCTCGCGCGCTATAGGCAATTTTTACGGCAGCAATAGCAACTGACGAAGAGATATCTTGAAACACTTTTGTTGCAATATCGGTATAAAAAAACTGTTCAAAATTAAAATCTTTTTCTGTTTCTTCGATTGTTTTTTTCATAATTTGAAGAGTTTCAATCGGATATTTTCCAACCGCAGTCTCACCCGAAAGCATGACTGCAGATGTACTGTCATAAATAGCATTGGCAACATCTGATACCTCAGCTCGCGTCGGCCTTGGACTTTGAATCATTGATTCTAGCATCTGGGTTGCCGTAACTACTGGCTTGAATACTCGATAACATTTACGAATCATCATTTTTTGCAATCTAGGAACATGTGTTAACGGGAGCTCTACCCCTAAATCTCCCCTTGCAATCATTATCCCATCCGATGCTTGTAAAATAGAATCGAAGTTTTTTACTCCAAGTGCGCTCTCTATTTTTGAAAAAACTAAAATATTTGAGCTGTTATTTTTATGTAGCAATTTTTTAATTTCTAAAACATGTTCATAAGAGCGGATAAAGGAAGCTGCTAATATATCTATATCTTGCTCGCACCCAAAGGAAATATCAGCAATATCTCTATCTGTCATAGCAGGAAGGTTTACTTCCTCATGCGGAATATTTACCCCCTTATGTGGCCGAATCAAACCTGGATTTTCAATTTCAATGACCACCCCTTTTTTATTCACCTCGATGACCTTCGAATAGATGTACCCATCGTCAATGAGAACTTTCATTCCTTTTTCAAGATCATCTAAAACAGAGGGTGGAGAAATTGATACACCATCTTCGCTACCCAAAATATCTTCTTTTACAAGCTGTAACTTCTGTTTTCGTTTTACTTCAAAAGATGGTTCTTTGAGGTTACCAAGGCGAATTTCAGGTCCCTTTGTATCAAGCATAATCGATAATGGAACTTTTTTTTCAGCTCTTGCTTTTTTTAAAAGCGCTATAACGTTTGCATGCTCATCATGGGTACCATGACTAAAATTAATCCTAGCAACATTCATACCTGCATCAATTAGCTTTTTAATCGATTCATATGAATTTACTGCCGGGCCAATAGTACAAACAATTTTTGTGCGTGTACGCATAGAGATACATCCTAACTTTTACCTAAAAATTTCAGCATATAGGAATAAGGAGTTAAGTGAAAAATAAAAAGCATATAATAAGTGATGTCTATCTAAGTAATAAGACCAGGCATGCGCATTCTTGCTTGCTGAGCCTTCGATTGCTGTAAAAAACGAGAAAAATCTCCCGATCTTCCAAGTGATTCACCAAAAAGATCACCAACATCCCTTCTCATCTCCTCCCAACGCCTGTAATCACCATTTGCATTATTTAGTAAGCGAGTTACTTCATGAAAATTTTCTTCGTTGTTGAAGCTTTGAACAACAAACTGGGATTCAGTATCGGCTTCAAAACTTGATGCAGTCGTCTCTCTTATATGAGCTCCTGTAAGTGACTCTCCAATACGCCTTGCAGCCGAAAAAAAGCCTTCAGGAAGTATATGATGCAAAGGATCGATATCCATCTCTTCACCTGATAAAAGCAATGTGACTTTCACTCTTGCTTGCTCACTCACAGTATTTATACCTAAATGCTCAGCGCCACCGAGACGAATTCCATCATCCATTTCCCAAATATAGTGAACATCAATCGGTTCATCAAGTTGAGATACTTTATGCTGGAACCATTCCGATGTAGCTCCATCAACTCCCGGATTACAAAGTCCAGTTATTTTGGATACAAGTCCCATAAATAAAGTAGTATCTCGCTCAACTTGTGCGCCCCCTAAACTGTAACCAATAAGCTCCACTTTTTCGCCAGGTCGATCGATAAAACGAAGAGTTGGATCAGTAAGATAATTAAGAGTATCACGATAGGTTGACTTTACACCAAAGACACCTAAATCTGGTCTTAAGTCATCGAAAATAGATGCCCAGTCATTTTGTGGTAATTGAGTGCCAAGATAAAAAATCTTATTTTTTATCTCCTCTGATTTATTCATTGCCTTCATGAGATATTTTGTAGATCCACCACCTCTAATTCTTTGATGCACATAATGGAAACCACCCTGCAAGCGAATTACAAGACCATCAGGAGTATAAGAGCCAAAAATTTTCTTGGAAAGACGCACGAGCTCTTCAACCTCAGTTGCTCCCTCAGTTCTCTTCATCTGCTCTAACTTATATATTGTTCTTTTAATATTAGAGAGTCCATACCACCTTATCCCATAATCTTTATATGACCTAGGGTCTTCATGCATAAACATAGTTTCAAGGCGCTTGAAAGGACTTGCAATCTTGTATAATTCATCCAAGTCTTCATAATTGAGCTGGGAAAATGTTTTACCTTCAAAACGCTCTCTTGCTGCAGCAGTCTGCTCTTCAGATAAATGTATATAGTTTCCATCTGCAATTTGTAGATCATAGAATATCGTTTGCAAATCTTGTTTACGAACGTCTCCCATAGCAGCAAAAAGAATCTCAACATCCTGTTTAGTAAGATCTAAACCGAAAACTCTTTTTTCCTGTAAATGGAGGCTGTATCTTTCTGAAATTCGATTCACCCTTATCCGACCAAAAGTCTCATAAAAAAAATCAATGGTTTCTCTATTTTCCTGTTTATAACTATCTGAAAAAAAGAGTGAAAAAAAGCTCGAGACAAAACTTAAAATACTATTTATGGAAAAGTCTGTTGTGCACGAAAAAGTCTCCGGAGTCACTTTAATGACGACCCTCTTGTAAAAAGGAATATCCGCCAAATCATATGAAATCTGCTCAAGATAACCTGGCATCATACAAGACTGAATAGGACTATATAAGGCAATACTAGACATTTTTTTAGTAAGTTCTTTAAATTTGCCTGGATTATTACACAAGACTTTAATTAAATCAACCAGAACATAAAAAGTTAATTGTTTTTAAAATCTAATAACAAATAAAACAAATCCCCGAGCTAATAAACAAAGTGTTTTAGCTTGTTGAAACAAGGTATAAATTTATTTACAGTTTATTTTAAAAAAAACTTACTGAAACTTGGATTCGTACTCTCTAAAAAAGTCTCTAAAATCCAAGTTGGGCATTTGAAAAGAAAATTTTGCAGTGAGCCTATTATTATAAATCGTTGAGTTTTGGTGAAAACCTGAGCAACGTCTCAGCATTTCAAAATCATCACTTCATTTTTCAAGCGCAATGTGAATCTATCCAGTTGGAGCATTGCTCTAAGTTCCTATTGATAAATCCTACAGTAGTAACTATAATCGAGCCTTTTGCAAAAGGGTTCCATGAAAAAAATAGACTTAAAGAAAGTCAAAGTTCACAACTTAAAAGAAGTTGATCTTTCTTTAGAATCACAGAAGCTAATTATTTTTACTGGAGTGTCAGGGTCTGGAAAATCATCTCTTGCTTTTGATACGATCTATGTAGAAGGACAAAGACGCTATGTCGAGTCTCTTTCTTCATATGCAAAGAGATTTTTAGGTGATCTAACAAAACCCGAAGCTGAATCCATTACGGGCATCTCTCCAACCATCGCAATCGAGCAAAAAACAGTCAGTAAAAATCCAAGATCCACAGTTGGTACGCTTACTGGGATCTATGACTTTATGAGAGTTCTTTTTGCAAGAATTGGAACGCCCTATTGCCCCATTAGCCAAGAGCCTATTTCGTTTCAAAGTAGAGATCATATTTTTCATGAGGTTATGAAGCACACCCCTGCAAAAGGAATCTTTCTATCTCCCTATATCCAAGGAAAAAAAGGAGAGCTTAAAGATGTTTTTGAAGACCTCTTACGCAAAGGATTTATGAAAATCCGCCTCGGCAAAGAGATCTACGATCTTTCGGAAGAAATTAGCTTAGATAAAAGTAAACATCACGATATTGATATCGTGATTGATCGTGTGGTAATTGAAGAAAATAATCGATCAAGAATCAAAGAAGCAATCACCTCAAGTTTAGATCTTGGCAGTGGGCTTATGACTCTTCTGATACAAACAGATAACAAAGAAGAGGAAATCCTTTTCTCTGAATTTGCCTACAGTAAAAAATCTAAAACCTCCTATCCCCCACTTGAGCCCCAAGATTTTTCATTTAATCACCCAAAAGGAATGTGCTCTGCATGTGAGGGTCTTGGTCAAACACTCGATTTCGATTTTGATAAAATTATTGATCCTAAACTCTCCATTAAAGAGGGCGCCGTATCTATTGCTGGATCGTACAATACTGTTCGATGGGGCAATATCTACGATAACCTAGCTAGGCTTTATAAATTTTCAGTCGACACACCGTGGGAAGATTTGCCCAAAAAAAACAAAGACATCTTTTTAAATGGCGTGGATAAAAAATGGATCAAGATGCGTTTTGTCCATCCTGAAAAGGGAAATACATGGACTGACTATGTTTCATGGAAAGGTGTGATTTTTGAGGCTAAAAAAAGATACGCTGATGCAAAAAGTGATCTATATAAAGCAAATGTAGAAAAGCTAATGAGTAGACTTCCCTGCTCAGCTTGTAATCAAGCTAGAATTAAACCTTATCCAGCTGCATGTAGACTTAATGGAAAAACCATCAAAGATCTAATCTCTATGCCTCTACATGACCTTCTTGCATTCTTTGAGAACTATGCCCTTACAAATGAGGAAGAAAGAATCGGCTCAGCTCTTATACAAGAGATCAAAAAACGAATCGCATTCTTACTCAACGTTGGTCTTTTTTATCTATCGATAGATAGATTAAGTCCATCACTCTCAGGTGGTGAAGCGCAAAGAGTAAGACTTGCATCGCAGATAGGCTCTGGACTTGTTGGAACAACATATATCCTGGATGAACCATCCATAGGTCTTCACCCAAGAGACAATGAAAAGCTTATCGGTACCCTTAAAGAGCTACGCGATAAAGGAAATACTGTCATTGTGGTAGAGCACGATGAAGGAATGATGCTGCAAGCAGATCAAATCGTAGATGTAGGCCCCTTTGCAGGAGTAAATGGTGGGGAAATTATTTCTAGTGGATCGTTGCAGGATCTTGTAAAAAACCCCAAATCTCTAACTGGCGCGTATCTTTGTGGGAAAAAGTCTCTTCCCACTTTTGCAAAAAGAGTTGATGCGGCAAAGCATACACTTACAATAACAGGCGCAACTCTCCATAACTTGAAAAAGGTTTCTCTTACACTTCCTCTGCAAAAATTTATTGCCATTACAGGTGTATCAGGTTCTGGAAAATCTTCCTTGATTTCACAAACGCTTGTACCAGCTCTTCTAAATGAACTCCATGACTCTCGTCACAAAGTAGGTCCATACTCTGAAATTTTAGGGTTAGAGCACATTGACAAAGTGATTTCAATTGACCAAAGTCCCATCGGAAGAACACCAAGATCCAATCCCTCTACTTATATCAAAGTATTTGATGATATCCGTAACCTCTTTTCGTCTCTTCCAGAAAGTAAGACAAATGGATTTACAGTCGGTCGTTTTAGTTTCAACGTAAAGGAAGGATCTTGTCCAAATTGCTCAGGAATGGGGCAAATTCGGGTTGATATGGACTTTATGGAAGATGTATGGCTAAGCTGCCCGCAGTGCAATGGAAAAAGATTTGATCCTAAAACGCTTTCTATTCTTTATAAAGGGAAAAACATCAATGATGTTTTAGAAATGAGCGTCGAAGAAGCGCAAAGCTTCTTCGAAGCAACGCCTCCCATCAGGCATAAACTCGATATTCTTCTGAAAGTCGGTCTTTCTTACGTAACGCTTGGGCAATCTTCTGTTACACTTTCGGGTGGAGAAGCGCAAAGAATCAAACTTGCGAAAGAAATCATCCGAAGAGATACTGGGAAAACGCTATATGTATTCGATGAACCAACAACCGGTCTTCATATCCATGATATCGCGAAACTACTTGAAATTCTGCAAGAACTTGTTGAGCGCAAAAACACCGTTCTTGTCATAGAACACCAGATGGATCTTGTAAAAGCTGCCGATTATGTAATAGACATTGGACCGGAGGGCGGTTTTCAAGGTGGGAAAATCATGTTTGAAGGTACACCTGAAAACCTTTCTAAAAAAAGATCGCCTACAGGAATTGCACTTAAAGAAGCTTTTGCTCCTAAAAAAATTAAACCCGCTACTATTTCTCATGATGCTGAAAAAAAAGTTACAACGATTGAAGTAACCAATGCATGTCAAAACAACCTGCAAAATGTTTCTCTATCTCTTCCAAGAGATAAAATTACCGTTTGCACAGGTCCATCTGGCTCTGGTAAATCATCCTTTGCTTTTGATACGATCTTTGCCGAGGGGCAAAGAAGATATATTGAATCCCTCTCTTCTTATGCTAAGCAATTCATTAAACCCATGGAAAAATCCAAGGTAGAAAAAATTGAAGGCTTATCGCCATCTGTTGCAATTGAGCAAAAAAAACATGCAGGAAACCCAAGATCAACTGTTGGAACCATGACAGAGATCTATGATTACCTTCGAATACTCTATGCAAATTTAGGTGTAGCCTATTGCCCAGATACTGGGGAAAAAATTGAATCTATTAGCACAAGATATGTTGTAAACCATCTCCAAACAATGAGACAAGGCGCAAAATTCTATATTTTATCAAAGGTAGAACTGCATAATATTCCCTTTGAAGATGTGATTGAATCTCTACAAAGACAAGGGTTTCTACGTATTCGACTTAATAAAGCATACTATGAGTTAGATGATCAAATTCCGTATCAAAAAGAGAAGAAGAATGAACTTTTTCTTGTTATTGATCGAGTGGTTCTGCAACCCAAGATTGAAAAGAGACTTTTTGAGGCTGTAGAGAGAGCAGCTTCTTTTTCAAGAGACTGCTTTGTTGTTGATATCGATGGCAAAGATCACCTCTACAACCTCTCTTTTGCTGTTAAGAAAACAGGAAAGACTTATCCAAAAATCACCCCACATACCTTCTCTTTTAATGCAGACGATGGCATGTGCAATGACTGTTTGGGACTTGGTTATGTTCTTGGAGCCAATTTATTATCTTTTCCTAAAATTCTAAAAATGACACCTGTTTCCATTGTAGAAAAGCTGTGGAAAGACTACCTTACCGATGATGCCATTGAGCTATTTTTTAGTATATTGCACTTATTCGATATAGACTCAAAAACAAAAATCAAAGATTTATCTGAAGAAAAACTACAAATCCTCTTTAAAGGAGCACCTCAAGATAATTGGGTCGATTTTGATGGGTGCAAATATCGTTGGATTGGGTTGAATCACTTTTTTGAAAAGGCAGCAAAATCTAATAATCGCATGCTCAAAGATCGACTGCAGCCTTTTTTAAAAAAAACAACCTGTAATACCTGCCAAGGAGAAAGATTACACCCACTTGCTAGGAAAGTTGAAATTGATAAAGTTACTCTTCCCAAACTTTGTCAAATGTCTATACTTGAGACCAACTCATTTGTTTCGCGTCTAAAAGCTCCCAAAGAAATGGAACATGTTTTAGAAGAAGTACTCACCCAACTCAAAAATAGGCTCCGCTTTTTAATTGATATTGGAATCGAATACTTATCGCTCGATCGAGCAGCTCCGACTCTTTCAGGAGGTGAAACACAACGAATTCATTTAGCAAAACAAATTGGATCTCAAATAACAGGAGCTCTATATGTACTTGACGAGCCATCAATTGGACTGCACCCTCATAATAATCAGAAATTAAATGAAGCTCTTCGAAAACTTTGCAACCTCGGCAATACTTTAATTCTCGTCGAGCATGATCCATTAACGATTGAGGCATCTGACCATATTATTGATTTTGGCCCCAAAGCTGGATCCCATGGGGGAAAAGTCATTGCTGAAGGATCCTTTCAAGAAATCAAAGAAAACCCAGCATCCCTTACGGGTAGATACTTAAGTGGAAAGACAGAAATCTCTATCCCGAAAAAAACGCGTCCTTTTAAAGATACAGTTACTCTTCAAAATGCCTCTATTAACAATTTAAAAGGCATTTCAGTTGAGATTCCAACAAAGAATTTCGTTTGCATTACTGGGCTTTCGGGCAGTGGTAAATCGAGCCTTATGCATCAACTGCTAAAACCTATGATGCAACTAAGCCTTGCAAGTCGAGATCGAGAATCCCCTATAGAGTACTTAGGTGCTACACTCGCAAATCATGATCAGTGGAATAAAATGATCGCCATTGATCAAAATCCAATCGGCACTACCAATAGAGCCAATGTTTGTACCTATAGTGAGCTTCTAACGCCTCTGCGCCAATTTTTTTCCAGTATGCCGCTTGCTAAAACTAAAGGCTTAAAGCCCTATCACTTTAGTTATAATCACAAGAGAGGGATGTGTAAAACATGTTACGGACTTGGATACAAATCTATCTACCTTCAATATATGCCGCCCGTTAAAACAAAGTGCGATGCCTGCAAAGGCAACCGCTTGAACCCCTTAAGCCTAGAAGTTACCTATAAAGGTAAGAACTTGGGACAGTATTTAGATATTACCGTTGAAGATGCCAAGCAAATGCTTCCTCCCATTCCTAAACTTCTTAAGAGTTTACAGAGTTTAATAGATGTTGGGCTCGGATACCTTAAACTTGGACAAGACATAGCAACTCTCTCTGGCGGAGAAGCTCAAAGGCTACGCCTTTCACGAGAACTTGCCAAAAGATCTACCGGTAAAACGCTCTATATTTTTGATGAACCAACCATCGGTCTTCATTTTGAAGATATTGAAAAACTTCTCCCCATTTTCCATTCTCTTGTTGATAAAGGGAATACCCTTATTATTATTGAACATAACCAAAATATGATTGCCAATGCTGATTATATTATTGATCTTGGGCCTGATGCTGGTTATGGAGGCGGTGAAGTAGTTGCTACTGGAACACCTAAAGATATCATCCAAAATAAGAATTCTTATACTGGGAAATACCTCCAGGCAATTTTGTAAATTATCTATAGAAATCTATACCATTATTTAGATGTTTTTCCATGCCAATATTATTATTTTTCAAAGGATTAATTCTTTCTTTCAAAAAAAGAATCTGGTTTGCTATTATCGGGTAGGTCGGGGACCTTATAGAATGAGGCCCTCTTACCCCGGTCAGAACTGGGAAGTAGCAGCCATAAGAGTAAAGCCACATGCTATAAGTCTTCTCCGACACTCATTCCCTAAAAATAAAATCCAAGACCTGCTAAAAATCCGTGATAGAGCACATCACCCTTGTGTTTTAAGCCCCTTCCCGACCTGTTTGGGGTAGCTAATTGATTCGGCGCTAGAATCATGTCAGAAAAATAAAGAAGTTCATAGTTGAGCTTTATATAAAACCAATCTGTAAAATAATAACTTGTATAATGCGTAGCTTGCCCCATATAGTTCACGTTCCAACCATTTGGATGTGAACTAATTAAAGTAACGCTATTGTCGTTATCTAGCACCGTTGTTTTTTGATCACCATAATTTGCAAGAAGCCCAAACTTTCCACCAAGAGCCCAAACCCAGTTTTTGATTGCGCACAGTTGAAAATCAAAGCCAACTTGTGGACCAAAAGTTTGTGATCTTGTTCCAACTTTATAGTCCGATACACTCAGGTCTCTTTGATAAATAAGTTTCAATTTTTCATTTACATCAGCATATCTACCACCAGCGAGCACTGTAAAGGAAAAGTAATCCACATTTCGGGGTGTCACATGATAGAGGTAATTGAGTTCTGATGTCCATAAAGAGGATCGGTACCGCCCCTTAACTTTGGTTGCTTTAACGTAATCTAAGGTGTCATTTGGAATAAATGTATTCCCCACTTGCTTAACAAACGGGTAAAAGAGTTTTGTACCAGAATAGGTTTTATTGCCTTTCCATTGAAAATTTCCAAGATAAGCTCCCTCTAAAGAATGCTTTTGATTGTGCAAGTAAGATGCTGTAATTTTAAACCCAGGCTCAAAATCCATGTGGTGAACAAGATCTTTTGCTGTCATTTTGCATGGAGTAATGACTTCGTTCTGAATAGATTCATTTTGTTTGACAAGACAGACTTTTTTAGCTTTTGCTCTTTTGAAGTAAACAAACTCACCATCAATTCTAAAGTGGTGTTCCACTTCATTTGCTGCAAATAAAAAACTTGTGCATGTTGCTAAAAGAAAACAGAGCGAAATCGCGCGCATTCATCCCTCTTGGATATCGATCTAAAAAATCCAACAGTACAAAAACAAAGTAATAATTACAATTTTTGCATTTCTTTTTCGCGAAACTCTTTTTCTTTTACATAAAGAGTGGATAAAAGTGCATTTTCAGCGTTGATGCCCATATCATGAGCTTTGTCTACGAGCTCAAAAAGAGCCTCTCCAAGATCTTCTTCTGACTTTATTTCCGTATTTTTTCGAATAAAGTGAGATCCCGCTTTTTTCATGCGCTTCCACATTTTCTGGGCTCTTGCTAAAGCATTCAGTGACTTAGGAATACCATCTAACACACTTGTTCGATGATTCTTTTCGATTTTTTTGATGCGTTCCCAGTGATAGATCACCTCATCTATTTTAGTAACTTTGATATCTCCAAAAACATGAGGATGACGCCGAATCAATTTTTCTTTAACAACCTCTATAATCTCTTCCATCGTAAAACGGTTTTCTTTCTCGGCAATCTTAGCGTAGAAAATAATAGTATAAAAAAGATCCCCAAGCTCTTCCTTAATGTGGTTGTCATCCTCCTCTTCAATAGCCTCTATGATCTCATGAGCCTCCTCCAACAAATAAGGCCTAAGGCTTTTAAAATTTTGTTTTAAGTCCCATGGACAACCACCCTCAGCATTTAACTTATTTGCAACCTCGATGAGTTCATCAAATTTTTTCATAACAACCAATTAAAATTTAAAATTCAATATTCTATTATATCTGAGAATCTTGAATAAGAACAAATTTTTTAAACTTTTACCCTAAGATTGCATTTATTTTCCTAAAGGCGTACGATACTTCATTAATAAAATTTATATTTACAAACTCTTAAATTAAAATAATTTAATATGTTTATATTATAAATCAATTTTGTTATTATATTTATCTAAAGTAGTTTGATTTTGTTTCAACAAGAAGCAGTCTTGATTGAATTAAAAACACTAAAAAAATAATTGGTATTCAAATGAGCTCAGTTGAAAATAATCTTATACGAGGCCTAGATTTAGCGACCGCCCATACCGGTAATGACAATCCTACTAAACTACGAAGAACTAATTCCGAATCTAATTTAGGCTACTCTGCAGAAAACATTACTGCTGATGTTAACGATATTTTGAGCACCAGAAGAGCGAATAATGATGACATTGACGGCATGTCCCAAACCTCTGCTGCTTTATCTGATATTACAGAAACAGATGAGGGTGACGATGTTTTTGTAGACGCTGTCGAAACACAAGACGCTGATGGTTCCGATTCCGAAGACAATACACTTCTACCAGGTCCTAATGAGGATAACGATGTTTTTGTAGACGCTGTCGAAACACAAGACGCTGATTCTAATTCCGAAATTGAACACATAGACATTACATCTCTAGATGATATTGAACCAGAAATGCGAATTGATTATGCAAAAATAGGAGGCTACGTTGCTTCCGCAGCTACTGCAACATTAATTGCAACTGGCAACTGGGAGCCTGTATATGAAA
Source organism: Chlamydiota bacterium (assembly GCA_021772245.1). Classification (GTDB taxonomy): domain Bacteria; phylum Chlamydiota; class Chlamydiia; order Chlamydiales; family Simkaniaceae; genus JAJFMG01. The sequence goes on from JAJFMH010000002.1 coordinate 65,299, forward strand.
TAGCCACAAGTTTTGTAAGTAATGGATTATTTTGCCTTATCCCTGTAGCAGGTCTTGCGACTTACAGAAGTCAGGAATTAATCTTAGCCGCTTGTACTAGATTTAAAGACCGCCTAGTAGATACCACATTAAACGGTATTGATAATGCTTTAAATGGTCCTCAAACAGAGGGAAGCATTACATATGATCAAATATCTAATCTGAATACACTAATATTAAACAACGCCCCTCAAAAAGAAATTACACCTGCAATCGAACAACTTATACCTCGGATTCCTGAAACGACATTAAAAACTGTTTTAACCCGTAGTGTTAATAACGGCGCAGATATCAATCCTGCTCATTTAGAAGAAACTCTAGAGAAAATTGCAAGAGATGAAGGCGTTGCTTTTCGATTGGGATTAATTGCTAAAAAAACTATTACTAACAGAACTTCTGCGTTATTAGCATCCGCAGTTGGAGAAGACTCATCTGCAGGCACTACACCTATCGAAACGCGCCCAACAAACCAAGTCAACGAGACAACAAATGAGCATGCGCAACCAACTCAACCCACAGTTGCTAGAACTTTACTTGCAGCTGCAGCAACTGGCTACCAAGAAGGAAATCTAGCTGGAAGACTGGGAGCTGCTGGCTTAAATATGGTCGCACAAGCTGCAACAAACGCTTTACTTGGACCCCTGCCTGCAACACCTCAAGTACGTTCTGACGATGCAACAAATACAACTGGAACAGAAGGGACGTTTATATCCTTTTTCTCAGCTGGATTGCAAGCAATCCAGACCTATTCTGGAGCAGCATTGACTCAATTTGCGGGAATTTTACTGAATCCATTAATTTTCCGCGCGAACACCTACTTACAGCAAACACCTAATGTTCCACAAGAAGTCAAAGATGCATTTGCTGCACTTGTCCCTCAAATTCACACTGCAATTGACTCAGGCGATCTAACTGAAATCACAAGAATTAGTAATGCAATATTAGATTTATCAAGAGATAATTTACTCTACTTTAATGGAATTGCATTTCCATATTCTGCTCCACCTGAAGACTCCCCAGCCAAACTTTATTGGGCTGAAAATCATTTAGCTGATGATGTAAATAACACCAAACGAGCTTTTTTCAATGCCGTTTGCAGCTATGTGCAAACTGATTTAGATGAAACTCAGAGGGCTCATATCGATACATCAAGTCCAGAAATGTTCTCCGATCTTATTGCAATTGATAGGGAGAGATTCACCCCCCTTCAAACTTTTTACAGCACCATTGGTACACCACCAACTGATGATCGAGCGTTTAATCTGAATCCAAATGCTTATCTGTTTGAAAAATTAAATGCTGCCAATCAAATTCTTGTGCAAGGTGTAGAAGGAGCTTCAGGAGTTTTAAACCGAACTCTTATTAATTTAGCAAGAAATGTAAATATCGACAACTTGGTAGAGATAACAGATCAACTCAGAGAAACTCGAAGGACCCAACAACTTATAAGAGAAGAAATCTCCGGAACACCTTCTGAAAGAATTGCAGAAGAACAACAAAAGCTAAAACTAAATAGTAAAATGCGAGCAGTCTTTTACTGCATATACGAATATATTTGTGGATGTGATTCAACAGACTATACTTTCTTTGATATCTGCAGCGCAGTAGAGCATAGTGATGATAAGGAACGAGCTTTTGAACACGGCATGATCAACGCCCTTTGGAATAAATCAGACCTATCATGGCCTAAATGGATTCTTGCAAGAACACTTTTTCCAATAGTTTGGAAAATTACTAATCTTTTTGTAGATCACTCTGCAAATGGATTATTTGGAAATGTCGACCAGGAACTTGGAAATGTCACACGAAGCTCTACCTCAAGCATTACTACTCCCTTAGAGGCCGTAGGAACATATCTTGGTGACTTCGCAAAAGCGCAAGAAGCATATGGTAATAATAGTGATAATCTTGGGTCTTCTCAAGATGCTGAACTTACGAGAAGTATGTTATCACCCTCATTTAATGATGGTCGGACACAGGAAGAGATTAACAAAGCAACAGCTCAGATTTTAAGTAATGACATTCCACCGTTTGGTTTTGTTAATTGGGTTGATAATAAATTTAATGTTTTTGAATGGGCTGAAAGTACGCAATATGGATTAGAGCCACCAGCTATCGTAAAAGCGTTCAAATATGGTGTAGCATTTTCTCTTACAGCAATCGCTCAACCTTTTAAAGTGTTGGCTTGGCTATCTGAAAAAATCTCACTCGGCACTGTCCGTTATTTTGCAAGACGGATTCTTGAGGGTACCATTGCGAATATTTCTGAGTCAGCGAAAGTTTCATTGCAAGACGACCCAGAACTCACTCTTGTTATCTACGATGAAATTGGGAAAGTGTTAAAGCTTGCTTTTGAAGCAACGCTTGAAGATGGAAATACTGATGACAATAGTAATGGTTTTCCACACGAGGAGACGCCCGTACGAATCCTTGTTAAATCTCTTTTGGAAGTAATCAAAAATGGAAGAAACCAAACTCGCACTGAAATGAGAAACCACTTTGAAAATAGCAATGACACCTTAAATATGCTTACAACCACTGCAGAAGGATATATTTTACCTGGCGCTTTAGATACTTCCGTGAATCTTATATTAAAGATTTATATAGCCCTAGTTGAAGACCCTCATAAACTGCAAGAACAATACGCTAATATTTTATCTCTGATAAATAAAACAGTCACAACCCGAACTGAGCCTAAAACAGGTGCTGCTCTTGAAGAGCTACAACAAGATCTAGCAAACAAAAAAAGTTTAGTAAATCGTTACTTGCACCTCATTCTAAAAGAAAATGTTGGAGATGTTGTAGATGACATACTTACGGGTAAAGTCAGCCAAGAAATTCAAACTTGTCAGCAGCATTTACAAGAAGTGATTCGTGAACTCAATTTTAATGAGGACGGTCAACCAAGAATTCTATTGGAATCTTGGAAAGAATCCATTGAAAACTCGCCAAATAACCCAGAATTAATCAAGAACCTTGTTGATCAAACAGAACATTTACTTGTAACGACTACTACAGCCCAAAGTCCAACTGGAGATTTCAGTGAAAATCTTAGAAACACGTTTGATGAGCAACTTGGCCCATTTATACAGCGTCTTCGCAAGTTCTCAACTCACTTGAATAATTTACATACGATCTCAGTCAACAACCAAAATACCATTAATATCAAAGAACCACTCTCTACTTTACGTGAATTTTGTAGTGAAATATCAAATGGAGTAGACACCTATAATTCTGATTATTTAGATGTGCTAACTAATAGACTAAGAATTGTGTTAGAAAGCGCAGCAAGAGATTTTGAAAGAGTGTCGCTATCTCAGCAAATTGAGCCCACCATAACTGCTATGGAAAGAGCTTTAACTACTATCCGACAAAATAGAACTACCTTAGAAATGCTAAATAATCTTACCGAAGATGATGAAGCATCTTCCCTTTCATCCTTTATTAGAGCTAAAGAAGCGCAGCTTGGTTACGATTCATACGCAAATAGAAATGCATTGAAAAACGAATACAATGCATGCATCGCTTATATAGAAAATGCTTCTAGAAGAGAAGGTTCATCTCGGCCAACCGCTCTTGATATCGGGGAGTTAATAGAGAATCTGAATGCTATTAATAACTGCTTAAGCGCTGAAGATCTCTCATCTTGCCAAAACACCATTAATAACAAAATTTCACAGATTAGATCAGTGTGTAACACACAATCGACAAATGAAAAGAGTAATATTGTACAAAATGCAAATGCATTGCATGCATTTACTGGGGAACAAATAGAGCAATTTGCAGATGAAATTGATAGTAATACGCAGCTACTTGCTAAGCTCCAACAATCATGTAGAGCAAGCCTTAATGATTTATCTCAAATCGAAATTAATCCTGTAATTTCAAGTGTAAATATTAATCTTGTTCCAGATTCTATTTCAATGGAAGCAAAAGCTTTCGCTGTAAATATGCTTGAAGCTCTAGCAGATGAAGGAATTAAATTAATTACAGGAAGTAACGCCCTAAAAGCTGGCCTTCTCTCTGTTTTACAGAGAGAATTTCAGAAAATCAGAGGCGTTTCATAAGCTGATATTAGCTCTTGCGGCAAAACTTCTTTTCCGTTTCAATTTATTTGAAACGGAGAATTCTTATGCAAAAGCATTTTACAGCAACTGTCTATCTATTCCATGAAGGAAAGACCCTACTGATTGATCATCCTAAATTTAATAAATGGCTTCCTCCAGGTGGTCATGTAGAAGAAAATGAATCGCCAGTAGATACTGCGATTCGAGAAGTCAAAGAAGAGACTGGTTTAGAAATAGAGCTTCTCTCTGATGAAAACATTTTTATTTCTGAAAAAAATGCGACTACTATGCAAAGACCTTATCTTTGTCTAATAGAAAACATTCCAGAAAACAAAAATGAAAAAGAGCACCAACATATTGACTTTATCTATATTGCAAAACCGCGAGGACTCTCTAAACAAAGCCATAAAGAATTGCTTCAATCCTTACTTCAAAATTCTAAGAAAAAACCACCCTTTAAATGGTTCACTTTTGATGAAGTTCTCTCTCTCCCAGAAAATGTTATCTTCCAAGATACAAAAAAAGTCATAGCTCATATACTCAAACAAGATATTACAGAAAAACTATCCCCATGAAAAAAAGAGCCTTTTTTATTGCTTCAACAGGTCAACATGTCGGAAAAACTACCATGAGTCTAGGGCTCGTTGCTGGCCTCCATAAACATTTTGGAAAAGTAAGCTACATGAAGCCGATCGGCCAAGAACATGTAGAAGTTACAGGTATAAAAGTAGATAAAGATGTCCTGCTATTTAAAGATCGATTTAACATCGAAGCCGACTATAGCTCTATGAGTCCTGTACTTTTTCCTCGAGGGTTTACAAGAGATTATCTCGATGGCAAAGTCGATGAAAATAAACTCGCAAGAAATATCCAATCCTCGTTTGCAAATATTTGTAATACATCAGATGTAGCTGTTATTGAAGGCACTGGTCATGTAGGCGTTGGCTCTATTATCAATTTAAATAATGCACAAGTAGCAAGACTTCTTAATACTGATATTATTCTGGTAGCATCAGGTGGGCTTGGGTCCTCTTTTGATGCTTTGTCACTAAACAAGCAAATGTGTGATGATCTAGGTGTAAATATTGCAGGCATTATCTTAAATCGAGTGCTTCCGAATAAACGAGAAATGATTTTAGACTATATGGGTAAAGCTCTAAAGCGATGGAACATCCCCATTTTGGGATGTGTACCGTTTGATCCCTTTTTAAGTAATCCATCCTTTAGAGATTTTGAATCTCTTTTTAATACTACACTTTTAACAGGACAAGATCATCACCTAAGACACTTTAAGAAAATACGTCTTGTGGCAGCATCTGTCACGAGTTACTTAAAGTTAATCCTACCAGAGCAGCTTATTATCACACCTGCGAATAGAGAAGATATCATCCTTGCAACCATTGAAAAAAACTGGGAAGCAGACCACCCCCTGCATACAGGTATGATCTTAACCGGTGATATGCACCCGACCCCCTCCATTATGAAATCACTCAAAAAAGCAGATATTCCAATGTTCTATACCCCACTTAGTAGTTATAACGTAATGGAAAAAATCACATCTTTTACTGCAAAAATCAAAGCAGAAGACCATGAAAAAGTACAAGAGGCGATTGATCTTGTACAAGCAAATATTGATTTTCCAAAGCTTATTAACGCGACTTCGATGTAAGTGAATCGGAAAAAATCGATAATGTATCTTGCAACTCAGCTTCTTTGATATCCTTCAAACATGCACCTGTTTTACAAGTTCTGAGTTTGGGGCATCTCTTGACGAATTTCTTCCCATAGGGGCATGCCCCCTGAAAAAAATGATGCTTATCTCCAAGTGGCTTATATACGAGTGGAGAGCTTGGGCCAAAAAGAGAAAGACTTGGCGTATCAGTCAAAGCAACTACATGCAAAATACTCGAATCTGGTGCAACTACACCACTTACTTTTTGAATCAGAGCATGAAGCGTCGGAATAGATAAATGACCAATAGAGATACTATTTTTTGAAAAAGTTGCCATCAAATCGTTAGCAACTTTTCTTTCTTTTTCTGATCCCCAAAGAAAAAGAAAAGAAAGCTCTTCTTTTTGCGCCCATGATGTAAGGACTGTTTTAACCATAGCAAGTGAGGGAACCTTATTTATCCAATTCGATCCCATACAAACTAGAATTTTTTTGTCTGTTCTTACGATTGAATTCGAAAGGATTTGAGAAATTTTTTCCTTACTTTCTATATTCAAATCAAAGAAAAATTTTACAGAATGAAGATCAATTTCACTTTGGAAATACTGAGCCAGCAAGGATCTCATTTGAAGAGTAATGGGTAAACTATGCGAAACGTAAAATCTTTGATTGGTTGCAAAAATATTCAAAAATTCGGGAACGCATTTGAAGCTATATCCCACTTTATCGTTTGCTTTGACAAGTTTTGTTATAAGCCCAGATTTACTATTACCCTGCAGATCAAAAACAGCTGTATATTCTTCTTTTCTTAAATCCTGAATAAAAGTACTTATCTCTTTTCGATCACTCTTAGAAAAAGGATTCTTACGCCATTTTTTCGTATCGACAATGAGCGTTTTACGAATAAGCGGGTGAGATAAAATACAATCCGAAAATCGCTTTTCAACAACAAAGTCAATTATAGCACTTGGATCTCTTTGCTTAAGATCTTGAACCGCAAATAAAGATTGCAGAATATCCCCAAGAGCAGATGTTTTTACAAAAAGATATTTCTTCATTGCAGTTATATTTTATTTTTAAAACTCAAATCATAACATAAATTAAGCTTAAACAAAAGCGAGCTTTTGTTCTTTAGCTCCAAAAGATGCAACAATAGAATCTACTGCTAATTGATAGGTCTGCAAGTTAATATCGCGGGCAGGGTTATACTCTACAAGTTCAAATGCCTTCAAATCGGAATTACTTCTAAGCAGCCCAAGCGCTGTAAGCATTTCTTTTGTATTTACGCCACTTGCTTCAGGACTACCAACACCTGGAGCATCTTGAGGATCAAAGACATCCATGTCAAGGGATACTCCAAATCCACAAGTTCCTTTTGATACAATAGATATAGCCTCAGTCATTACGCTCTCAAGCCCTCTTTGCTCAATTTCATTTTGATAAAAAATACGAACACCGAGTTCTTCTAGTAACTTCCTTTCCCCTTCTTCATATGATCTTGTTCCAATCAGACACGTATACTTAGGCTCGATGGTTTCTTTTTGGTACAACTCGCAAAGTCTTGGATCTCCAATCCCTAGAAGCGATGCTAGTACCATACCATGTATAGCATTTGATGGACTTGTGTCAAAGGTATGCCCATCCATATGAGCGTCAATCCAAAGAAGCCCCATTGGCTTTTTTGATTCTTGGTTTAAATACTTTCTAACACCGTTCCATGTGCCATTTGCAATGGAATGATCCCCACCCAAAATGAGTGGAAATCCACCTTTTTCAAGACTTGTATATACTGCATCTAAAAGCCTGTAATTAAAGTCTCTAATAAGAGTAATTTTTTCTTCTTGAGATATTGGGCTTTTTTTTGGAAATAGCGATACCTTATCCCAAAGGCAGGCAAGAATACTTTTTTGCTGCAGGGCATCTACTAAACCTGCATCAAAAAGAGCCTGAGGCCCATCTTGACATTCGATGATTTGTGCGCCTATTCCACACTGCGCTCCAATGAGATAAATCGGTTTTTTCATTTACAGATCCTTTGTACCTTAATTGAAAGAACAGACATCCTATGAAATGCATCCGTTTTTCTGGAAGTATTATCTCTTCTCAGTCACTTTAAAATCACTTGAGGTACTTGCTCGTACTTGGATTTTTTGTTTTGTTTTGGGGTGTGTAAACATTAGTCCCATTGCATGAAGTAGCAACCTACCCCCTTGCAATTTGGCATACTTTTTCCCATATAAATGATCTCCAATAATAGGGTGCCCCATTTTTTTTAGGTGAACTCTTATCTGATGAGTTCTACCCGTTTTGGGGAAACATTTTACAAGAGAGTATTTAGGATAGGTTTTAGATACCTCGATTGTAGTAATAGCTTCTTTTCCCTTTGTAGCAGACACTGACCCATATAAATTATGCTTGTAATCTACTTTCCCATGCCATGTCTGTATCAGATGCTCACCTTTTGATACAATACCATGCACAAAAGCAATGTATAGTTTAATAACTGATCTCTTGGAAAAAAGAGATTCTAACTTTGCTTGCATCTCTTTGTTTTTGGCGAGCATAAGTACGCCAGATGTTTCTCTATCTAAACGATGAACAAGTAGCACTTTTTCACCTGGAAACAGCGCCTGAATATCCTGTTCTACGCATTCAACGCCGACAGGTTTATTACAAACAAGAATATCTTCATCTTCAAATAAAATTTCAGCCGCTTGTTTTTTTGTTAATGAAGCTGCCATCTCGATATTAAATGTGATTATTTCTCCCAAGTATACTTTGTAGGAAGAATACCTTTCTTGTTTGCCATTTACATGGCATGCCCCAAGATCAATCGCTTGCTTGATTTTTTTCTGAGAAAATTGTGGGAATTTTTTAGCAAGAAAAGCGCTGAGGCGGATTCCCACCTCAGCTTTTTGGACTTTATACATGATACTTTTGAAGCATTTCTACCATTAATCGCACACCAAAACCTGTGGCTCTTGTGACATGATATCTTCTTGGCTTGTCTAAGTAGGCAACACCTGCGATATCAACATGAACATGAGGAGTACTTTTTACAAATTTCTTGATAAAATGAGCTCCTTGAATAGCTCCCCCTTTTCGACCACCACTGTTTTTTGTATCAGCAATATCTGACTTAAGAGGCTCGGCATACTCTTCATCCATCGGGAAAGGCCAAAGTGACTCGCCGGTTTTATCACCAGATTCCATAAGCCTTGCTTCAAGAGTTTTATCTGTTGTAAAAATACCCGCTCTTTCATCACCAATCGCAATCTCAACTGCGCCAGTAAGCGTTGCAAAATCTATCATAAAGGTCGGGTTATAGTTTTTTTCAACGTATGCTACAGCGTCGGCAAGAATTAATCTTCCTTCTGCGTCCGTATTTGTAACTTCTACGGTATTCCCATGATAAGATGAATACACATCTCCAAGTTTATACGAATTAGATCCAATATCATTTTCAGTGGTGGGAACAGCTGCTATCAGGTTGATTTTTAGCTTGAGTTTAGCAATTGCCTGCATAACCCCAAATACAAGGCCAGCGCCCCCCATATCACACTTCATATCCAGCATTCCAGGTGTAGATTTTAGAGTAAGCCCACCTGTGTCATAAGTCACCCCTTTACCAATGATTGCACTCCTTTTTTTAGAAGAGGGATTGCCAGTATACTCCATAATAATAAGAGCTGGATCTCTCTTTGAAGATCTATTCACTGCTAAAATTAATCCAAGCTTTTCTTTTTCAAGTCTTTTCTTGTCTAGGATTGTTGTTTTAATACTTGGGTTCGATTTCTCTAAATCCTTGGCAAGTTTACAAAACGCTTGAGGCGTAATCTCATCTGCATTTCCATTGACAAGGTCTTTTGTTAAGTTAACCCCTGAAAACACATCAGATGCATATTTTGCATAAGAAAGAGCCTCTTTCCCAATCCCACATAAACAAATCGATTGCAACGCTTTCGATGTAGTAGATGTAGATTTATAATCAAATTCATAATTAGAAAAATAAAGAGAGTCTATGATTGCCGATGCAATATCAAGTTCCTTTATACCCTTCACATCAGGAAGAATAACATTGGAACTTTTCCAGTCTTTATGAAGACACCTTTTCACAAAAGCGCTATAAGACCTTCTTAGCGATTCAATCGAGCAACTTTTTTCATCTCCAAGACCTAGTAAAAGTATTCTTTTTTCTTTTAAAGATTTGGAATAGAGGAGCATAGTTTGCTCATTTTTTCCTTTAAAATCTTGAGAATCGACTGCGAACTTCCACTCCTTTGCATGCGTTGTAACAGATGCAGAAACTTTTGCATTTTTTTTGTAGCAAAAAAATGGAACGACTGTGATAT
>JAJFMH010000011.1 GCA_021772245.1 Chlamydiota bacterium
GGTATTAATTTCTTTAGCTCGAAGGTGTGTATCGGCCAAAGAAGAGATCTCCACTTCCCAAACTGGGGTGTTGTTTGATTCATTTTTTATCCTTACGACAAGTTAATAATTTGTTATGACATTATTTATGCGAAAGATCGGATAACCGATTCTTTCTTTTTCTTATCACAGTTTTCTACGTGAAGTATCTATTTTAAGGGATAATTATTAAAAATCAAGCCTAAAAAAGTGTTTTTGTAGAATGATTTCTTTATTGAAATTAAGTATTAGATTAATTGTTTTGAACAAAAAAAGGCTTCTAATGATTATTAGAAGCCTTTAAAAGATTTTTTAGAAGTGAAGTAAAAAATTACATTTCAGAATTAAATAATGCTTCAGCTCCAACTGTCATAAGAAGTTGTTGAGCATTAATTGATTCAACATAACCATTCCAAAGTTCTTGATCTACATCTTCATTTCGAATAGATTGAATAAGTTCTCTTTTGTAAGTAGCAAGTGATTTTTTAGGGCTTAAAACTTTAATCATTTCGTGATCACCAGCAATTCTAGCCATGTTTAATAATCTCTCTAGCTGCATCTTAGTGAAAGTGATATGATCCTTTCTTTTTCTAGATCCCCTAGGAGCTCTTTTTTTCGGATTAACAATAGATGGTTTATCTGTACCGATAATAAATTGTTCGATCATTGAAGTAAGTTCAGCAGGCTGTTTAGACTTCATTTTCTTAAGAGTGAAGTGATGAATATATCCACCAGATGATACTGGAATGTATTTACAGAGATCGTTTTCTTTCGTTCCTCTGACTTTCTTGATTGCTTTTTCAATAACAGACTCAAGCTCTTCGATTGATTTTGTTTTGCTGGTCAATGCCATACTTTTCCTTCCTTATCTTTTAAATAATTCTAAATAATTGGTGGGCACTCAAGTCAGCAGCCATTGTATTAAGCAACCACCAATAATTTAGAAAGAAATTCAAAAATTATTTACCTAAAATCGATTATTAATTGAGAGTTTGAATCTTCATAAATAATCGAACAAGATAAATAAAAAATCTTTCCTCGTGAGTTTATATTGATTAGAATCTTTTTTGCAAGCATTAATTGAAGGAGTTTGTTTTGCAAGTATTTATTAAATGATATTTCTAGATTTTTACATGGAAAATCAAATTTGAATTTTCAAAATTTCTGTTAATAAATCGTTTAAAACAAAGTGAAGGTGAGAAATTGCTGTATAGTAGAAATAGGGAATCTATTATACTTTTCTCAGAAATCAATTAGAAGGTAACAAACCAGGTTTTATTGCAGTGACTAAACAAAAAACACTTTTTCTTATTAGTTGTATTATTGCTACTATATGTGTATTCGTTTTTTTTGCCAAAGACACCGCTCCTAATCTAACTGATGATCAAAATAAGTTTAAGATATTATCTACTATAGCAATGGTTGATGGAATTGCAAAAGAAATTGGAAAGGACAAGTTTTCTTTTGATCTACTAATCAAGGGTGATATTGATCCACACAGTTATGAGCTTGTTAAAGGGGATAGTGAAAAGTTGCAAGCAGCCGATGTTATCTTATATAATGGTTTAGGCTTAGAGCATGGCGCTAGTGTGAAGTACCATATCCAAAAGCACCCAATGTCCATTCCTGTTGCAGAACGTATCATAGAAAAAAAAGAGTATATATATGTTGATGGAGTGATTGATCCTCATTTGTGGATGGATGTATCCCTATGGTTGCAAATCATCGACCCAATTCAAGAAGCTTTTTCAAAAGTAGATCCAGAAAACAGTGCTTTTTATGTGCAAAATAGTGTGGCTTTAAAAAGTAAACTTCTTGCACTTCATGATGAAGTTTTTCAACTCCTACAATCAATTCCAAGCGACAAAAGATATTTAGTTACAAGTCACGATGCATTTAACTATTTTTCAAGAAGGTATTTAGCTGATTCATGTGAATTAAAAGATGGTAAATGGAAAAATAGATTTATCGCTCCAGAGGGACTTGCGCCCGATGGTCAGATGAGTATTATGGATATTAAACTTGTGATTGACTCTCTTCTTACTAACAATGTAAATGTTGTTTTTCCTGAGTCAAATATTTCTAGCAGTTCTCTTCAAAAAATTGTATCTGTATGTAAGAAGAAAGGAAAAAAAGTTGTAATTGCAAAAGATGCCCTTTATGGCGATACGATGGGTTCGAAAAACTCTGGCGCTGAATCCTATGAGCAGATGATACGCCACAATGCAATTGTGCTTAAAAAAAACCTGAATCCAAGTGAAATTTATGGGAAATAAGAAGAATGCAATCGAAGTTGATCAACTTACAGTAAACTATGGAAAGACAGCGGTTCTTTGGGATATTTCGCTTCAAATTTTAGAAGGGTCACTTACGTGTATTCTTGGTCCAAATGGCGCTGGAAAAAGTACATTTATTAAAGCGCTGGTTGAAGATGTAGATTTAATTTCAGGTAGAGTGGCTTTTAATAAAAAAACGTATAAACAGGTAAAAAAAAAAATTGCCTATGTTCCGCAGCGTGGAGATATTGATTGGGATTTTCCTATCACTGTCTTTGAAACAGCTCTTATGGGACGCTACGGTGAAATGGGTTTTTTTAAATGGAGTCGAAAAGCCGATCGAATAGCCACCAAAGAAAAACTAGAGCTTCTCGGTTTGTCCGATGTCTCTTGTAGGCAGATTAGCGAGCTTTCAGGTGGGCAACAACAAAGACTTTTTTTAGCAAGAGCGTTGCTACAGGACGCAGATATTTTTCTACTAGATGAGCCCTTTGCTGGAGTTGATCATGGTACTGAACAGTTGATTGTTAAATTGCTCAAGGGGTTAAAAGAAGAAGGTAAGACCATTCTTGTGGTTCATCATGACTTAAATACTGCCCAAGATTATTTTGAAAGTGCATTGATGCTTAATTCTAGTTTAGTAAGTCATGGAAAAATTTGTGATGTCTTTACACAAGAAAATCTATCAAAATGCTATGGAAATAGAGCGGTTATTTTATCAGACGCTGCAAAGCTTTCTCAGGAAAAATCCCAAGGATTAAAGTGACTTTGGATGGATTCTATCTTAGATTTTTTTATTGATCCTTTGTTTTTTGCATCAACGATGGGTGCGATGATAATGTGTCTGGGTGCATCGCTGGTTGGTACAATTGTATTTGTAAGAAGAAAAACTTTGATAGGTGAAGCGTTATCTCACGCTAGTTATCCAGGAGTTGTTATTGGTGTCTTACTGGCATCCCTTTTTTTAGATGCAAGTCATGAATCAATGATTTATTTTGTTTTTTTAGGAGCTCTGATTTTTTCTTTAGTTGCATTTTTTCTGATAGAAAAAATGCAAAAACAGTTTCGTGTGAAAGGGGATGCATCACTATGCTTTATTTTATCGTCCTTTTTGGGAGTTGGAATACTTTTTGGCTCTAGAATGCAGTATACCCATCCTATTTATTTTAGAAATGTTCAGACATATATTTATGGGCAAGCGGCAACTATGAGGGATTCACATGTTGTTGTATATGCAATTTTTACAACGCTTATCATGCTGTTTATCGGCATTTTTTTCAGACAGCTGCAGGCAATTAACTTCGATTCAAAATTTTCTAAAGCCCTTGGACTGCCAACTCGCTTTATTGAAGTAAGTGTCGCTGTTTTACTTTCTTTGTCGATTGTGATTGGAATTAGATCTGTTGGGGTGGTGTTAATGTCTGGCATGCTTGTAATGCCAGCAGCTGCAGCTAGATGTTATACAAATAAATTGTCGAAGATGTTTATCCTATCTGGAATCATTGGAATTCTTTGTGGTTTCTTTGGAAACTACCTATCCTTTTTTATTCCTGATGCTATGGCTAAAGAGGGTATGATAGCATCTTTTTCTTTGCCAACTGGGCCCATGATTATTCTTGTTGCAGCTGTGATTTGTTTTGGATCGCTTTTATTTTCTCCAAGTCGAGGAGTGCTCTTTCGCTATATTAGAAGTGTACAATTTAAAAACCGCTGTCTACTTGAAAATATATTGAAGTATCTATGGAAAAACCCGGAGCCAAATACAAAAGGGGTGAATTTTGTAAGGATTAAAGACTCTCAAAGTCTTTCATTACTTAGAGCCTACTATCTTATTACAAAGTTGCAGATGGAAGGATATATCCAAAAAGATGGAGCGCGGCGTATCAACTTGACTAAAGATGGTTTTAAACGGGCAGCGCATATTATTCGATTGCATAGATTGTGGGAGGTTTACCTTTATAGCTATCTAGGAATAGGAGAGGAGCGTGTCCATAGAAACGCTGAAGAAATGGAACATATTATTACAGATGAACTTGAGATCGAGCTGACAAAATTACTAAATGACCCGAAACTTGATCCTCACAATAAACCCATTCCACAAAAGGGGAGGATTTAATGAACCCATATGTTGGAACTGGATTTTTTTCTTTTTTAGGGCTTTTTTTTCACCGAATGTTTTTACTCCTAACTGGAAAGCTTCCGATAGATCAGATTGCATCAGATGAAATTCAAGTGTTTGTCTTAGTTTTACTTGGCATTTCCTGCTCTATGATTGGCGCATTTTTAATTGCAAAACAGATGACAATGCTTGCAAATGCTCTTTCACATACTATTTTGATTGGGATTGTAATTGCGTTTTTGCTTTTGAAGCTCTTTGTTGCAGGATCTGAATCCATGTCAATGCCTATTGATTTAAACATACTCATTATTGCTTCAATCATAACGGGCTTTTTGACAAATCTTCTTACATCATTTGTTCATAAGAATTTGAAACTTCAAAAGGATGCAAGTATTGCCTTTGTATTTACTACTCTTTTTGCACTTGGGATACTTCTCGTAACTCTTTATACGAAGAACTTGCATCTCGGCATTGAGGCTATTATGGGAAATGTAGATGCTTTGCATCTACATGATGTAAAGCTGATGCTGTACCTCTCATTTTTCAACATTATCGTTTTTGTTTTTGCATATAAACGGTTTTACATATCTACCTTTGACCCAAGTCTTTCAAAAGGGCTTGGGATTTCAAATTCCTTCATAAACCATTTTCTAATGGTGCAGACTGCTGCAGTTGCTATTGGTGGATTTCGGGCAGTTGGAGTTATACTTTTCTTGTCACTCCTAGTTGGTCCAATTTTAATTGCAAAACATTTTACAAAATCTTTTCATAAAATAATTGCTATTTCAATGATGGTAATGACAGTTTTTTCTCTAGTTGCTGTTGCTATTACAAGATCCCTACTTTCGTGGTATAATATGCCTTTATCTACATCTGGAATGCTTATTTCATTACTTTTAATTATGTACTTAATCTTAATGTTTGTTAATTCTAAAAAATCACCACTAGTCGTTTCTTGATGTTTTTTTGACAACATCGATAATTATTGTTATTGTTTTGTCTTCTTAATTGACATGAACATCAAATATGCGCTTACCAAAGCCCACACGAATCTCGATCCTTGGTAGCACTGGAAGCATCGGAAAAAGTACGCTTCAAGTTATTGATCATTTGCCAGAAGATTTTGAAGTGGTTGCGCTTTGTGCAAAAAACAACATTGATCTTCTTGAAGAGCAAGCAAAGAAATATTGTCCCAAAATTATTGCTGTTTTTGATCCCAAAAATGCAAAAATTTTGCAAAGTAGGCTTCCTCATATTCGGATAGTATCAGGCAAAAAAGGCCTTATTGAAGTTGCAACTTGCCCAGAGTGTGAGTTAGTGGTATCTGCAATGGTTGGTTCAATAGGCTTGATTCCTACAATTGAGGCAATCAAAGCTAGAAAAAGGATTGCACTTGCGAACAAAGAAGTTCTTGTCATAGCGGGAAAGTATGTGATGGATCTGTGCTATAAGTATGGTGTGCAAATTCTACCACTAGATAGTGAGCATAGCGCTATCTTTCAATGTCTTCAGGGCGGTCATGCTCAAGAAGTTCGAAGATTGATACTTACAGCTTCTGGGGGGCCATTTAGAAATCATAGTCAAGAGTCACTTGAAAAAGTGACTCTTGACGAAGCCTTATGTCATCCTACGTGGAAGATGGGACCAAAAATCACAATTGATTCTTCAACACTTATGAATAAAGGATTTGAGGTAATAGAAGCCTATCATTTATTTGGTTTATCGATAGACAGTATTGAAGTTGTTATTCATCCTCAGAGTGTTATTCATTCTTTTGTGGAATTTGTGGATGGATCGATATTATCTCAGATGGGAGTTCATGATATGAGGGTCCCAATCCAGTATGCACTTACTTTTCCAGAAAGAAAGCAAGGAAGTGTTGATTATTTCAATTTTTCTGAGTATCCTCAGTTACAGTTTTACCCTGCTCAGGATACAAAATTTATTTGCTTGCAGTTAGCCTATAAAGCAATCCGGAAAGGGGGAACCTATCCTTGTTTTTTAAATGCTATCAACGAAATTCTTGTTGAAAGATTTTTAAAAAGGGAAATTTCTTGGATCCAAATTGGGAAAAAAATGGAGAGTTTGTTTCTTCGTTTTGAAGGATCAAGCGATGAATCAATAGAGACACTACTTGAAGTGGATAAGGCTGGACGGCAGATGGCGAAAAAAGCCTAAAATTTAGAAAAGAGAGTAGAGATGAGCATACTATACATCATTTTAGCGATACTTGGGATTGGATTTTTAATTTTTGTACATGAGCTTGGTCATTATTTTATGGCTAAACGTGTTGGCATTCGAGTTGAGGTTTTCAGTATCGGTTTTGGAAAGCCCTTTTATTCATGGACTCGTAATGGAGTAAAGTGGCAATTATGTTTTATCTTACTTGGTGGCTTTGTAAAAATGGCCGGGATGGAAAAAAAAGGCAGTGTTGAACCATCGGAAATCAAAGATGGATATTTTGGATCTAAACCATTCGACCGAATTAAAGTTGCAGCTGCAGGGCCCATTGTAAATCTTGCTTTTGCACTTATTTTTTTTACAATTATTTTTGCGAGCGGTGGAAGATTAAAACCATTTGCTGAATTCACTAAATTTATTGGGTGGGTTGATCCCAAATCTGAAATTGCAGACAAGGGAATATCCCCTGGTGATGAAATCATCAAATATAATGGAGAAAAGTATTCTGGATATAAAGACCTGATTTACGGAGCTATTTCTAATGGTAAAGATGTAAATATCCAGGGCTTTGATATCAACTATTACGCTAGCACAAAAAAAGAATTTGATTATACGATTACACCCTATAAAGATGCTCGATTTGGGGATAAAAACATCACAACTTCTGGGATTCTACTTCCTGCAAATTACCTTCTATACAAACCCTTTTCTCCAAGCCAAGAAAACCCTATTCCAGAGGGTTCTCCAATGGAAGGCTCTGGCATTGAGTATGGTGATCGAATTGTATGGGCAGATGGTGAGTTGATTTTTTCTACCTACCAGCTTGGAACTTTAATTAATCAATCAAAATCCCTACTTACTATTGAGCGTTCGGGTAAACAGCATTTGATCAGAGTACCAAGAGTTCCTATTTCTGCGCTTCAAATAAATAGAAGTATGAAGGGTGATCTTTCTGATTGGCAACATGATGTTGGCCTGAAAGGTTCTCTTGAAGATTTGTGGTTCATTCCATACGAAGTTTCTGAAAAGCTAGTTGTTGAAGATTCTCTTACATATTTAAATAAAACCTCACTTGAGAAGAAGATTGATCAATCCTTAGATTCATCAAAATCTACTAAGCACTTAGCTAAGGGAGATAAAATTCTTGCAATCGATGGTAAGAGAATTACTTCTAATTCGGTGTTTTTAGAATATCTACAAGAAAAGCACGTTCCAATAATAGTGCAAAAAGCAGAGGATCGAAAAAGTAATGGCCTTTGGTCAAAAGAAGATGCAGTCTTTGAAAAGTCTGTAGATTGGCCGCAAGTAGAAAAAATTGCACAAACGGTTGGTACGCCTAAAACGATTACCTCTACTGGAAAATTACAGCTCTTAAAGCTCATTAAGCCTATCAAGGTAAAAGACTATCCACTCGCGAAAGAGAAGAAAAAAAGATTACTAGATAATTGGGCAGAACAAGAAAAAGCGGCTAAAGAAATTTCTGACCCTGTTAAGAGAGAAGAAGCTCTTCAAATGCTTAATCAATATCAGAATAGACTGATTTTAGGGATTGCACTTCAAGATCAAACGGTTAGATATAATCCAAATCCCTTTGCTCTTTTTGGAGATGTATTCAAGGAGATTTATAAAACTCTTATTGCATTAGTTACTGGCTACGTCAGTCCAAAGCATTTAGCAGGGCCTGTAGGCATGCTTGATATGATGCAAAAAAGCTGGTCTGTTGGACTAAATGAGGCGCTTTTTTGGCTTGGTGCTGTAAGTTTAAATCTTGGAATATTGAACTTATTGCCTATTCCAGTGCTCGATGGGGGCCATATTTGTCTAGCAATCGTTGAAAAGATTCGTGGAAAAGCAATCAAAATAAAGACAATGGAGCGACTGATTATTCCATTTGTCATTTTGTTTATTATCTTTTTCATTTATTTGACCTACAACGATATAGCGAGAATCTTTTTTAGATTCTTTAAGTAAGGAATATCATGAAAAAAGTTATTTGTGCTTTCGTTTTTCTTGCAGCGAGCTTTTCTCTTTATTCTATGGATTTTTTTGAAAGTTCCGTAGAAGAAATTCTATCTAAAATGACCTTAGAAGAAAAAATAGGGCAGCTCTTTATTATTCCAACCTACGAGAACATTGAGGATCCTAACTTCCACTTGGTTGAGAATTTAATTGAGAAATATCATGTTGGTGGAATTATTTCGAAAGCAACCCAATATAAAGAGCATTTGAAAATCATCGATAGAACTTTTCAGCTTTCTAAATATCCACTTTTGAGTGTTTTTGATGCTGAGTCAGGACTTGGATTTCGGATGCAAGACATTGAGGCTTTTCCAATGAACCAAGAACTCGGAAAAAGCTACACGAACCAAGAGATTGAGGAGATAGGACAGAAAATTGGGCTGCAATGCAAAAAGGCATCCATACATGTCAATTTAGCACCTGTAGTTGATATTAATTTAAACCCTCAAAACCCCATCATAGGTCCTCGTTCCTTCGGGACAAGTGCGATGCAAGTTTCAAAAAATGCTGCAGCTATCATGAAGGGCATGCAAATAGGGGGGGCATATACCTGTATAAAGCATTTTCCAGGCCATGGAGATGTAAAAGAAGATTCGCATATAAAAATGCCAATACTTTCCAAGAATTTAGCGCTATTGGAACAAGAAGAGCTTGTTCCTTTTCAAGTCATAATAGATAACTATGATACCTTGGTGATGAGTGGGCATATTTTGCTACCTTGTATCGATGCAGAATATCCAGCCTCTCTTTCAAAAAAAGTTTTAAGTGGTCTTCTTCGCAAAAAAATGGGATTTAGCGGTATTATTATTACCGATGCTCTTAACATGAAGGCACTTGTAGATCAGTATTCTTATGAAGAAATCGCATTACTTGGCTTTAAAGCAGGAAACGACATTTTGCTGTATGGGGATCATATTACTCAAAATATCACAGAAATACTTTCTGAAAATATTCCCAGAGCAATCGAGGCAATATATAGGGCTGTTTTAGAAGGAAGTATTACAGAATCTCAAATTAATGAGAAAATAGCCAAAAAAATCTATATTCAGTCCAAGTTGGAACCTTCTTATTTATAACAATTTGTTGTTTCTAAGTTTTTTTACTATGCTTGTATGCGTTTGTTTTTTTTAAATTGAAATTAATTTAATTAATAGTTAAAATAGTTATATATTAACTAAAGATTATACTAATAATGGCATATATTGAAGATAACAATTACAGTTGTTTCAGAGGAGGCTTGTTTCCACAACGATCTGAAAATCAAGAATATATACGTTCTGAAGTTGCTAACTATTATGACAGTACGAAGACAGGTAGGAGTGAAAGAGAGAAATTCGCTGATCTGCAGGCATTTGAGATAATTGAAGAAATAGAAGCATGGAGTGATGCAGATAATTTATCAGATGTAATAATAAAAATTAACAAGGAGTTGCTCATTAGATCACTGAAAATTAGGGGCGAACTTGGAGAAGAAGATCGGTATGACCAAAGGGATTTTCTTATGACTCGGTTCTATTTGAACCTTTCTCATAGTCGCGGTGATTTTTTTGAAAATTTGAAAGATAGATTTATGAATGAAGACATTGAAAAATCAGATGAACTTGTTAAAGAATCTATTTATTTATCCGATAAAATTTTAGAAGTGACAAAATCTGTTTTTGAAGAAATCACGAGCTCTAGATTATTTCGTAATGCTATCCCAAGCGATGGCAAAAAAGCATACTGCCCTTGATTGAACAATATCTCTAACAATTTAGAGTGGTGTCTATAAAAGTTAGAGTCATAATTTGCACCTATTTGGGCGTTAAGCTACAATCTGTGATAAATAGGTAATAAAATATATGTCCCATTCTCATTTTGAAGGTAAATCAACAGTAGAGCATCTGAAAGAAGCTCGCCTAAAAGGTGCTCTTGCAACCGAAGAGACGCATGGCAGTGAGCTTTCTGGATTTTTCTTTTCATTTTGTGATGCCTGGAAAGAAGGAGCTTTATTTTTCTTTTCTGTCTTTTTGATTTTTTTTATGTTTCAGGTAAGAATAAATCTCACTATTTTGTTTTGTTTTGCAATGAGTTTTTCTCTATGGAAACTGGGAAGATCAGCGCTTCTTGGCTTTTCAAGACTTGAGCGATTGCATAGGCTTATTAAGCAGGAAAAGTGGGAGATTGAACATCATCGTGATGAGGAAAAAAAAGAGCTCATTGAAATGTATCAAGCCAAGGGTTTTTCGGGAAAACTTTTAGAAGAGATCACTGAATTTATCATGACTGATGATAATAGACTTCTGCAAGTGATGCTTGAAGATGAACTTGGTCTGAATTTAGAGACTTATGAGCACCCTTTAAAACAAGCGTTTGGAGCGTGTTTAGGAGCAATCATATCTACGATTACTATGATTGTTGCATGTGAGTTTGTAAATATTTACACAGGACTTGGGTGGCTTTTTCTCTCTATGGTTGCTTGTAGCTACGTCTCTGCTAAAAAACAGGGCAATGATGGGCTTTATGCAAGCGTTTGGAATATCGCAGTTTGCACTTTATCAATCGGTTCTCTTTACTTTTTACTGCAACTGTTCAAAGGATAATATGAGCGCGCCTTATACCTTTGATGAGTTCTTTTCATCAGGAGCGCACGATAGTGTAAGCCCCTTTTTAGAAAAGAAATCTCGTAAATACGCTACTTCTTTGAAGCTTAAAAGCGCAATTCTATCTGCGATATTTTTAGTAATTGCATTTGTGTTTTCTTTTATTTCTTTGCCGATTTCTAATTTGTTTACGTTATTTGTATTTTTTTTATCGGCAACGCCAGCTCTGATAGATTCTTTTGAAGATATTAGAAACTTCGAGCTTAATATTGATATTTTAATGACCCTTGCTGCTTTTTTTGCAGTGATTATTGGATCTCCAATAGAGGGGGCTCTTCTTTTAGTCCTTTTTGACATATCAGGTTCAATGGAAGATTCTGTAACAAGAAAAGCAAGAGGATCGCTTCGTCATCTTAATGAAATCACAAGTAACATCTCTCACGTAATCCGTAAAGATGGAACATCCTATGAGAGAGCGACAAAAGATGTGGAAGTTGAAACAAAGTTACTTATCAAAGTCGGTGAAATTGTACCGCTTGATGGCAAGATTCTAGAGGGCGAGTCCTATGTGAATCTTGTTCATTTAACAGGGGAATCACTGCCAGTTTCTAAAAAAACAGGTGATGATCTGCAAGCTGGAAGTCTGAATTTAGATGGCACTTTGATCATGCAAGTAACTAAAACGAGTCAAGAGTCGACGCTCTCGAAAATGATTGATTTGATTAACAAAGCTCAAGAAACTAAACCCAAATTGCAAAAATTGCTTGATCGTTTTGAAAAACGATATGCGACTACGATTATTGTTTTATTTGCTGTATTTGCATTTGGGCTTCCTCTAGTTTTTAGTATGACTTTTTGGGGGTATGAGGGATCTATTTACAGAGCGCTCACGTTTTTAATTGCAGCGTCTCCATGCGCACTTATTATTGCAACACCGACCGCTTACTTGAGCTCTATCGGTTCATGCGCTAAAAATGGTATTCTTCTAAAAGGTGGGGTTTCACTTGATGCTTTAGCAAAGGCGAGAGCTATTGCCTTTGATAAAACAGGAACTCTTACAACGGGTAAACTTCGATGTGTACATTTTTCTAAAATTGAAGGGGATAGTAAGTTATCTGATAATGATGCATTGTCTATCGCAAATGCATTAGAAATGCATGCTAAACATCCTGTAGCTACTGCTATTTGCGAATATGCTCAAGAGCAGAAAGTAGAAGTAATTTCACATGAGGGTTTTAAAGTTATTCCAGGTCACGGAATTGAGTCCCAAGTAGAGCTGCACGGTAAACAAGTTCCAGTTTTTATTGGAAACAAATCCTTTATAGAGAAAAAAACTCGTCTTTTAGATGGCAAAAGCTTTGAGGAAGCAGGAAAGCTTGTTTGCTTTATGCTTCTGGGCAGTAATCTATATCTTTTCCATTTTAATGATGAGCTCCGTGAGGGAATGAACGATCTGCTTGTTAGTATTAAGAAAAAGCATCATTTAGAGCTTTATATGCTCACAGGGGATCACAGGGAAAATGCCCAGCATTTTGCTGAAAAACTATCTCTTGATAAAGTTTACTCCGAGCTCAACCCAGAAGATAAGCTGGAGATAGTTTCAAAACTTGCCAAAGAGAAAGACTTAGCTATGGTAGGTGATGGGATTAATGATGCACCAGCATTAATGAGGTCTCATGTTGGAATCTCTATGGGTAAAATTGGCAGCGGAGCTGCCATTGATGCCTCAGATATTGTCTTTTTACATGACGATATTAAAAAACTTGATTTCTTGATTGATAAATCAAAAATGACCCTACGAATTATCAAACAAAATCTATCCTTAGCACTTGGCGTAATTATCTGTGTTACAACCCCAGCGCTTCTTGGCTTCATTCCTCTTTGGCTTGCCGTTGTCTTGCATGAAGGTGGCACTCTAATTGTTGGATTAAATAGTCTGCGTCTTTTAAAAAAATAAAATAAATGATATTATAAAGATAAGAGTTAGTTGTATTTAATGCATGCTTCTATCTATTAGTTAATTATGTAATTGCATTTTTTTAACATTGGCGTAAAAAAGTATGGATTCTTCATCTAAAAATGGACGACTTAGCAAAGAACAGCTCAAAAAAGCGATGCAATTTGAGAGCGCTCAGTTTGAAGAATACTATCTCTGGCTTGAAAAACATATGCCACCAGCTTTTTTCGAAGAAGTGGAGCAAGAGCATCTAATGCTAATTGCTCATAACTTAATGGGGTTCCATCTTCAGGATCACTTCAGCCATATCTATCTAAAAGACTGCGCCTTTGTACTTTGTCTAGATAGTCCAGATGTAGATTTACGAGTGTTAAAACACTATAATCTCTACGGAATAAAAAATTACCGTACATTTTTATCTGATTGTCCGCCTCCAATTAGAGGGATCAAGAGCAAATTAAGGATTGCAACTATCTATTTTACTTTTCTAGAAGATGAAAAGAAGGGAAATGCATGTAGTGCCTTGATCGAAGAAGATAAGAAAAAAGAAGTATTTACCTCGCTCAAGAAAAGAGATCCAGATCTGTCTAGCTCTGACTTTGAAAAACTTATCTGTGGAATGGATGAAAGGTTCCTGCGTTCTATGAACGCAGAAAGGCTAAGTCTTGCTCTGCATATGTTTTTTCGAGCAAAAACAAGGGACTATTGTCAGTATGAAGTAAGAAAAAACGAAGACTGGGAAAGTGGGACTGAAGATACTCCTTCTATGCAAATTGTATTTGCCTGGAGAAATACCCCTAAACATAGATTTATTTATCGATTAGCAAAGACCATATATAGACATAATTTAGTTATGAAAAGGGTAAATGCCACCTATGTTAATCCATATAGCAATGATAGTATACTTTTGATGTCGGTGGGCTTGCATGGAGCAAAAGGAAAAGCGGCTTGGAAAGAAGCAGACGTGGGAGATTTTCTGCGTGAGCTTGTCACTCTTAAATATTTTGACTACTTAGATACCATTGAATCCATTTTTGTAGATACAAAGTTGATAAGTGGGAACTTTGGGAATTTATTACGTACTATAATTAGTTTTGTTCATCAGGTTCTTACGCAAGCTGATTCCAATCTCTACTCTTTTAATAATATTGAAGAGGCGCTTTGCAGACATCCCGAGTTGACACTTCAAATTTGCAAGTTATTTATTTATAAATTTGATCCTGAACGAGTCAATGTCAAAAAGTACGACAAAGAGAGAAAGAGATTGCTCCAGCTAGTTGAAGAGCTCGATACTGGAAATGTGACCAACGATCAAAGACGAAAAAATGTATTCATGCAGTGCATTTATTTTATTCAATATACATTGAAGACAAATTTTTATCGGAATAATAAAAGTGCATTTAGTTTTAGGTTAGACCCAAAATATTTGGATCATATGCCAATCGATCGGTCCGAAAAATTTCCTGAACTGCCGTTTGCAATTTTCTTTATTCAAGGTATGCATTTTATTGGATTCCATATTCGTTTCAAAGATTTATCTCGAGGGGGCGTCAGAACTGTTTTTCCTCAAAAAATTGAGCAGATGCTATCGGAAAGAAATAATGTATTTTCTGAGTGTTATAATTTAGCGTATACGCAACAGAAAAAAAACAAAGATATTCCGGAAGGGGGAGCTAAAGCTGTTATTTTTTTAGAGCCTACAGAAAAAATGCACTCTGAAGTAGATATTTATAGAAAAGAACTAAAATGGGCGGGTCATTCCCAAAAGAGTGTCGAGGAGAAATTAAAGAAATTTCGAATAGAACAAAAAACCGAGTATTTATACCAATCCCAACGAGCCTTTGTACATAGTTTAGTGACACTCGTTAATGCGGATCCATCAGGGGTGCTTAGAGCTAAAAATGTCATCGATTACTGGAAAAAACCTGAATTTTTATATCTTGGGCCTGATGAAAACATGCACAATGAAATGATAGACTGGATTGCAGAGTATTCCAAAACCTGTGGCTACGCCCCAGGGATTGCTTTTATTTCTTCTAAACCTAAAAGCGGCATTAATCACAAAGAATATGGCGTAACTTCTTTTGGGGTGAACGTTTATATGCAAGAGGCACTTAAATACATTGGGATTAATCCTAAAAGAGATGAGTTTACGGTAAAAATTTCAGGTGGACCAGATGGAGATGTGGCTGGTAATCAAATTCTTAATTTGCAAAGGTTTTTCCCAAAGACTGCTAAGTTACTAGCTCTCATAGACGTATCGGGAACCATTTATGATCCAGAAGGTCTCGATCTAAATGTCATGGCCGAGCTTTTTCATAGTGGAAAATCCATACGTGAATATCCTCCTCAAAAACTGTCAGATGGAGGCTTTTTGCTCGATGTATTTACCAAAAAAGACCAAAGGACTTATTCACAGCAAACACTCTGCTATCGAAAAGAAAATGGAAAATTGATTAAAGATTGGCTTTCTGGTTCTGACATGAACCATCTACTTCGATCCAATGTAAACCAAGTCAAAACAGATATCTTTATACCAGCCGGAGGTAGACCTCGGACACTAAACGAAAACAATTACAAAGAGTATTTAGATGAGACAGGCGTTCCAACTTCCAAAGCTATTGTAGAGGGTGCGAATCTCTACCTTACTCCTAAAGCGCGTAGAGAGCTTGAAAAACTTGGAGTACTTATCTTCAAAGATAGCTCTGCTAACAAGGGCGGTGTGATTTGTTCTTCTTTAGAAGTGCTGTTTGGCTTAACTCTCTCTGAGGAAGAATTTGCAGTTAATAAAGAAGAAATCATGGAAGAGGTTCTAGCTTTTATTAAAGAAAAGGCAGAGAGTGAAGCGAAACTTATGCTAAGCGTTTGCAAGGAGACCAACTCTTATCTTACTGATGTATCAGAGTGGGTATCTGCTAGAATTAATAAATATACGTATCAAATTCTAGATTATCTCGAAAAAGTTCCTCTTGCTACGAATATAGATGATCCCCTTATTCGATCCTTGCTGTCATATTGTCCAAAAATATTGCAAGAAAAGTATTCAGATCGAGTGCTTGAGAGAATTCCTGATATTCACAAAAAAGCAATTATCGCATGTTATATCGCATCTCATCTTGTTTATGACAAGGGGCTCAAATGGTCACCATCTGTTGTGGATATTCTTCCCATCATCACAGATGAGATTCCTATCCCTAAAATTCCCAAGAAACATTAGCATTGTTATCAAATAACAATCGTAAGTTGTTGGTTAACAGGTTTTTATTAATTTTATTAGCAAATAAGGCGGCTAAGTGCTAAAAATGTTTGCTTGTTAATCTATGAGATGCTATTATAAAGGTTGAAATTAGCAAACAAAGGTGTTGACTGCTAAGTTTATGATGGCAAAAAAGAAAAATAGACGGGAAAAAGAACTCGGGGTTCTTTTTGGAATGGTAGAGCTTTTCATTCAAATAGGAAAGCCTATTGGTTCTAATACCCTAAAAGAGAGCGGTTTTCAGAGCATAAGTTCGGCAACTATCCGAAATTACTTTGCTAAGCTTGAAGCGGATGGATATTTGAAGCAGCCTCATTCTTCTGGTGGCAGGATTCCAACCTCGAAAGCGATTAAAAGGTATGCAAACGAAATACTAAAAGAATCAATAGTCTCTCCAAAAAGCGATAAGTTTTTATCCTCGAAGCTTGAAGCAGAAACAAAAGAAGTGTCTGCATATTTGGAAAAATCTCTAGAGACGATCAGTCAATACACCAAGTGCGCGGCATTTTTATCCCTTCCTAGGTTTGATCAAGACTTCATTGTTGATGTAAAACTTGTTGCCATTGATAAAACCCGAGTACTTGCTGTAATCGTGACAGATTTTGGAAATATACGAACAGAAACTCTGTATTTAGATAGCAAAAAGCTATCTAGCTTTTTGCTTAAAAGAATAGAAAGTTATTTTAGATTTAGAATGACAGGTCTTGATAAGCCAAAGCTCTCTAAAGAAGAAGAAAAAATGGCGCATCAATTCTACCATGAAATTTTTTTAAGACATGTAGTGGGGTACTCGAATTTTGGATCTGAAGATGTACTTAAAGTTGGGTTTTCTAGATTACTTAACTATCCAGAATTTTTAGATGTAAAAACACTCGCAAATGGACTTTCTCTTTTTGAGAATACGAACTTTTTATCAAGCGTACTTTCAAGTTCAGCAGAAAAAAAAGAATTAAGTGTTCTAGTTGGTGATGATCTAGATGTGTTTATTCCATCAAAAGTGAGTTGCTCTGTTGTAGTTGTACCTTACTACATCCACAACAAAATTGTTGGATCCCTTGCTGTTCTTGGCCCTACCAGAGTTCCCTATAGTGAAATTTTTACAGCGCTTTCAACTGCTGCAGATGCAATTAGCAAGACACTTACAAACAGTTTATACAAATATAAAATTACATATCGCAAACCTAAAGCAAAAGAAATTGAGTTTCAGTCCGAGTCTAATGGATATATGGATCATGCTCAATTCATTGTGCTCGAAGATAAAAGCGAGGAAGGAGAGTAAATGAAAAAGAAAAATCCTGAACACACACCAGATGTTGAAGAGGAAAAAGTGGAAGAGGTTGCAGAGTCTGAATGTGCACCCGAAGAAGAAAAGTCAGAAAGCGAAATCTTAAATGCTGCTCTTATCGAAGAAAAGCAAAATTACCTTAGAACCTTAGCAGAAATGGAAAATCTTCGCAAAAGGATGCAAAAGGAAAAAGCTGATGTAACAAGATTTGCTGTTGAGAATGTAGTTTCAGAATTTTTAGCACCTCTTGATAATTTAGAAAATGCGCTTGGTTTTACAAGCCAAGCATCTGAAGAAACCAAAAACTGGGCAATGGGTTTTCAGATGATTTTAACCCAGTTTAAAGATGTACTTGTCGGTCACAATATCACTTCTTTTCATAGTGAAGGTGAGGAGTACAATCCTCATCTACATGAAGCTTTAGAGATGGAAGAGACGGAAAAGCATAAACCTGGAACGATAATCCAAGAGTTTATGAAAGGCTATAAGTGTGGTGATCGTATTCTTCGACCTGCAAAAGTGAAAGTTGCAAAAGAGCCCTCGAAGCAGGTGGAAGAAGAAAAATTACAAGAAGAAGAAAATAATTAAAAAAGAGAAATAGGAGAGAATTATGGCGGAAAATACAAAAAAATCCAAAGTCATTGGAATTGATCTTGGAACAACTAATTCCTGCGTTGCTATCATGGAAGGTTCTACAGGTAAGGTTATAGCAAATATTGAGGGAACAAGAACAACTCCATCGATTGTATCTTACAAAGGTGGTGAAAAACTAGTTGGTATTCCAGCAAAGCGTCAAGCTGTAACAAATCCTGAAAAGACACTCGCTTCTACTAAAAGATTTATTGGAAGAAAATTTGCTGAAGTAGAATCTGAAATTAAGACCGTTCCATACAAAGTTGTGCCAAATAAAAACGGCGACGCAGTTTTTGAAATCGATGGTAAGCAAGTAACTCCTGAAGAAATTGCAGCGCAGATTCTAATAAAAATGAAAGAGACTGCAGAAGAATATTTAGGGGAAAAGGTTACAGAGGCTGTGATTACAGTTCCTGCGTACTTTAATGACTCTCAAAGACAATCTACAAAGGATGCGGGTAAAATTGCAGGTCTTGATGTAAAAAGAATTATTCCTGAGCCAACAGCTGCAGCACTTGCATATGGTCTTGATAAAGGAACCGATAAGAAGATTGTTGTATTCGATTTAGGTGGTGGTACATTTGATGTGTCAGTACTAGAGATCGGAGATGGCGTTTTTGAAGTTCTTGCAACTAATGGTGATACTCACCTTGGTGGTGATGATTTTGATACAGCAATTATCAATTTCCTTTTAGAAGAATTTAAAAAGGAAAATGGAATTGATCTATCTCAAGATAAAATGGCCTTGCAAAGACTCAAAGATGCTGCAGAAAAAGCAAAAATTGAGCTTTCAGGAGCAGGATCTACTGAGATTAACCAGCCATTTATTACAATGGATGCAAGTGGACCAAAACACTTAAGTCTGACTCTTACAAAGTCAAAGCTTGAAGCTCTTACAGCAGATCTAGTTGAAAGAACGATGGAACCTTGCCTTAAAGCTATGAAAGACTCTGGCCTTTCTAACTCACAGATTGATGATGTAGTGCTTGTTGGTGGTATGTCAAGAATGCCTGCTGTACAACAGAAGGTGAAAGAGATCTTTGGAAGAGAGCCTCATAAAGGCGTAAATCCTGACGAAGTTGTGGCTACTGGAGCTGCAATTCAAGGGGGAGTCTTAGCTGGTGATGTAAAAGACGTCTTGCTACTTGATGTTATCCCACTAACTCTTGGAATCGAGACTATGGGTGGTGTAATGACACCTCTAGTTGAGAGAAACACAACAATCCCAGCGCAGAAAAAACAAACATTTTCGACAGCGGCTGATAATCAGCCATCGGTAACAATTGTTGTATTGCAAGGTGAGAGAAAGTTTGCAAGAGATAACAAAGAAATTGGTCGGTTTGATCTTACAGATATTCCGCCAGCGCCTCGAGGCACGCCACAAATTGAAGTAGCGTTCGATATTGATGCGAATGGTATCATGCACGTATCTGCAAAAGATCTAGGCTCTGGAAAAGAGCAGAAGATCAAAGTCGAAGCTAAATCTGGTCTGTCTGATGATGAAATCGAAAAAATGGTTAAAGATGCGGAAGTGCACGCAGAAGAAGATCAGAAAAGAAAAGAAGAAGTAGATACAATCAATGAAGCGGATAGCTTAGTATTCCAGGCGGAAAAATCTTTGAAAGAATACAAAGATAAGATTCCAGGAGACTTAGTTACGAAGATTCAAACGAAAGTAGATGCTTTGAAAAAGTCGATTCAGGATAAAGATATTCCAGCTATTAAATCTGGAAAAGATGAATTGAATACTTTCTTGCAGGAAATAGGAACGCAAATGCAACAACAAGCAAGTGCAACACCTCCTCCAGCAGGAAGTCAACCTGAAGATAAAAAAGAAGACATCGAAGATGCTGAAGTTGAAATCTTAGATGACGAAGAGAAAAAATAATTCTTAAGATTTTTTCAAAAAGAAAGGGCTTCTAAAAAGAAGCCCTTTTTTGTTTAAGAGAAGAGTTATGTCTTAGGATTTAGATAATATCTAATAGCGGGGCCTTTTCCACGTCGGATAAGTTTATTCTCTTTGAGTAGCTCAGATAATTTTCTGGTTGCTGTATTTGGATTTTAATCTTGGAGCTTAAAAAAAATTAAAATAAAAAATGGTGCAATTATAGAATTTTTCAAATGTTATTTATTAGATAAAATTTTCTTTATCAGTTCTACAAGAGTTGTATAGTCATGAGTATGCATAAGTTCTTTAGCGGAATGCATAGACAAATGAGGGGTTCCAATATCGATTGTATCAATCCCAGTGTGTGTGGTACTTATCGGCCCAAGTGTAGACCCACCTCTTTGATCAGAGTGTAGAGAAAAAAACTGATGTTTAATTTTTGCTGTTTTGCAAAGGTCTACCAGATATCCTACAGAATCTATGGAAGATGCATACTTATAGTTGGCATTTTGTTTGATGACAATTCCATCTCCGAGTTTCGGTGTATTTGCTATGTCGTGTTTGTCAGCATAGAGGGGATGCATACCATGGACAACATCAAGTGAGATGCAAAGAGAGTTCGATTTGACTTGATAGAACTCTTCCTGCTTTAATCCCAAAGAATTTACAATTCTTTGGACACTGTCCATTAAAAAAGGAGAGGCCGCTCCCTCATTTGTCATGGAACCGATCTCTTCATGGTTTGCTGCTAAATGAATATATAGAGTGTCGACTGATCTGGTTTTAGTTTGTAAAAAAGCTTCCATGCAAGAATGCACTGAAACTAAATTGTCGATCCGATACGATCCTAAGACATTTTGATCAATACCGAAGAAAGTGGGATTTTCAGAAGGAACAACAAATATATCAGAGTGTAGTAGTTCGTTTTTTCCAATCTCTTTTTGGATTAGATCTTTCAGAGGATTTTTTCCTTTAAGATTAATTCCTAAGATCGCTTTTAAGTGATTTTGTTTGCTAAGAGCTTCTGGTTTCGAATTCACTTCTTTATTGAGATGAATTGCTAAGTCTGGAATCACTACAGGTGTATCCTGAAAATGAAGGAGCTTTTTTTGAATCTCACCTGATTTTGTTTTGTAGATTGCAATGCCTGCTAAGTGAAGGTCTCGGTTTAGATAGGAGCGAAGAATGGGGCCGCCATATACTTCTGTGTTTAACAGTCCCATCCCATGAGACTCTTCATAGGCATTTGGCTTTAGCTTTAAGGCAGGGGAGTCAGTATGAGATAAAAAGATAACGGCCTTTTTAATCTTTTCTTTTGGGGTCTTAAATGAAAGCAGGGAGCCATTTCGCTCGATATAGTAGTCTTTAGAGGCAGCAATACCCCAACTTTTATTTTCTAACAGAGGAAGGAATTTTTTCTTTTCTAGGCGTTTTTTCATCTCTTCAACGCAATGAAAAGGCGTTGGAGAGTTTTGCATAAAAGAAACAAAGTCATTAATTGAGTCTGGCATCCTATCCCCTTGGTTTGATTACATCTACTCCTATATACTTTTATACTTTGCAAAGCTTTTGGAACAAGTACAGATCCGTTTTTTTGTTGTCATAGTTAGGTTGTTTCAAGATTAATCTCGGTTTCAACTTTGAAGTGCACTAAAGAATAAGGCCTCCCTGTAGCAAGCGATAGGGAGGCTTCATTTGAATTCAAATTATTTATCTACTTTGCTGGTGTCCTGTATTCAGAAGTGGTTGTATATAAATAAAAAACCGGTATAATAGACGTAATTTAATTATAAATTGGAAAATTATGTATCAAGTTATTAATTATTGTTGTAATAAAGATAATAATAAATATTTAGCGTTGCCATCAGAAATTAGAGCAGAAATTTCAAATTGGCTTGATCATGAGAGTTATTGGGAATATTCCCATGTATGTCAGTTAATTCGCAAAGAGTGTAGCGATGATGTTCAACTTCAAATAAATAAGTTACAGGCTTTGGGTGTTAACTACAATGAAGTAAGAACATGGTATAAGGCTATTCTTGCTGCAAGAAAAATCCAAGAATTAATAGGCCCAACAAAATTTACAGAGTTTTCATTAAAAATAATCTTTGGTGGGACTCCGTCTGAATTAAGGGAAAAAAGTGAATTCGATAGTTTGCCACTGCACGATCCTGTTAATATATATCGAGCAAATAATTTTGGTCGATTACAGGAATTAGCGGATTATTTCACGACTTATTCTATTAGTAATCCCGTTTATGTTTTACCACTACTTGAGGTTACATGTCCGCTGACTGGACAATCGATGCAAAGGCCTTGGGTTCTATTAGAAAATGGAATGACATATGAGAAAGAAGAAATTATTTGGCTTGTTCGCAACATAGGAGAAATCTCATCACTTATCCCTAATTGTGCTTTAGCTGCCCTGCGTCCTAATTGCCCATTAACTAATAGGCCCTTTATCGAACCATATATTTGCCTTGATGGTCATACATATGAAAAAGAAGCCATTATATCTGAGATTAGAAATCAAGCAAGGGCTCAGATTGAAACCCATGGTTTTCTTAGAAACACTTTTATTAGCCCTGCTACTGGAAGAAACTTCGATTTCTCAACAATCTATCTAAATAAAAGTTTAATGGCGCAACGAGATGAGTTATTAGAGGAAACTATTAATCCCATTTCTCTCTCAGACTATTACAGAGAGTTTGATGAATCAGCATGTGTTTTTGATGAAGAAATTCGGTCAATTTTTTCGTTGCGAGGGCGTGAATCCTACCAAAGTTTTATAACTAAAGTCAATAATCGACGTTCTGAATTAGGTTTGCCATCTCGATGTTCAGATTATTGTAATCAAGAAATTGCAGATCTTTCAAATTTAGATTTGTCAAATTTGGAATTGAGAGGTTTGATTTCGCCCTTTCAACCTCGAAGTGCACAAAAAGATTAAAATAAAAAATGGTCAGAGATAGCTAAATCCTCTACGGTGATTTTTAAACGAAAAACACACCAAAAGGAGGAAATATGCCCAAAGGCTACCATCATCTGACCA
>JAJFMH010000012.1 GCA_021772245.1 Chlamydiota bacterium
TATCAACTGCAGACTCGCTTCTTTGCTCGATTGCATCGAATGTTGTATTTGATGTTATTCCAAGTCAAAAAGTAAGTGCTAGGAAACTCTCTTCATGGATTGTTATATTGTTGGGCCTAAGCTCTATGATGATTGCAACATATCTTGATAATATTGTTGCAATCATATTGCCATGCTATGAACTCTGTACCTTGGCATTTTTTCCGGCAATTTCACTTGCAATTTTTAGAAACCACTGGAATCAGAGATCTGCATTCATCTCTG
Source organism: Chlamydiota bacterium (assembly GCA_021772245.1). Lineage (GTDB taxonomy): Bacteria > Chlamydiota > Chlamydiia > Chlamydiales > Simkaniaceae > JAJFMG01. The sequence continues at coordinate 265 of JAJFMH010000012.1, forward strand.
TGAGTATTGGGTTGATAGGATTTGTGTTTTTTAAAGTATATGATACTTTTTTGCCAGGTGAGGTAATCACTCTGTTTTGCTCGTACCTTGGCTTTTTTATGGTTGAAAAGGTTCAACAGAGATCAAAAATTTCGATCTGAATTGTTTCAAAAAGCGCTTTAATACTTTTAAAGCGTTTTTTAGTAAAAAAATCTTGAAATATTCCTCGAAGTAGATATTGTGACAAATACATATGTAATTTTCAGGTGCCCATTTGTCTAATAAGTCTCGTATTACCAATATCGATAAAGGCTCGATGAAAAAGATCCTTGGGGTTGGAGATCTTTTTGCTGTTGGCTATGGTGATCTAGGTTCATCCATTTATTACGCACTTGGTATTACAGCACTTTTCGCTCTTGGCGCAACTCCAATTGCTTTAGCATTAGCGGGTCTTGTATTTGCATGTACTGCATTGACATATGCCGAAATGTCATCAATGATGAAAGACTCTGGAGGATCAGCTACCTATTCTAGACATGCGTTTAATGATCTAATTTCCTTTATTGCAGGATGGGGACTACTTCTAGATTATATTGTAACGATTGCGATTTCTTCTTATTCGGTAGCGCCATATTTAGCTTATTTTTTCAAGGCACTTAATGTAAATAATACCAAAATTGTATTTGCCATTTTGGTGGTGGCATCCCTATTTGTAATTAATTTTTTTGGAACCAAACATTCGACAAGAATAAGTTGGTTTTTAACAATGCTCACTGTTGTCACGCAAGCAACTATTGTGATTATCGGAAGTGTGTATCTTGTAAAATTACCAGAACTTTTTAGACACATGCGAATCGGTGTAGATTCTTCTTGGTCGCCAACTTGGCCACAGTTTTTTAAGGGGGTAGCTATGGCTATGGTTGCCTATACTGGCATCGAATCGATGGCGCAACTAAGTTCTGAGGCCAAAAATCCAGCAAAAACAGTTCCAAGAGCTATTATGTATGCTATGGGTACTCTTCTATTTGTGTATCTTGGGATATCTGTTGTGAGTTTAGCGGCAATTTCCCCTCAAGAATTGAGCACAAAGTACTTAGAAGATCCAATTGCTGGTATTGTATCTGTCTTGCCTTTTGGAGGCCAAGCTCTTGGAGCGTGGGTTGGACTTCTTGCAGCAGTGATTCTTTTTGTAGCAGCAAATGCTGGCTTAATTGGAGCCTCCCGACTATGTTTTAATATGGGCGAAAATTATCAAATTCCAAGGTTTGTATATAAGCTGCATAAAAAACATAAAACACCATACGTTGCACTTGGAATTTTTGCATGCTTAGCTGGACTTATTATCTTCTGGAGTAAAGGGAAGTTAGCCTTCTTAGCAGACTTATATAATTTTGGAGCAATGCTTGCATTTTTCTCGGCTCACTTGTCCTTGCTTATGCTTCGAATAAGACAAAAAGATGCCATAAGACCTTTTAGAGTTCCTTTTAATATTAAAATTAAAGGGTATTCATTTCCAATAAGCGCCATCCTTGGGTGCGTTGTAACATTTGCTGTTTGGGTGCTTGTAGTTGTTACCAAACCTGATGGCAGATGGCTTGGCCTGGCATGGATTGGACTTGGGCTTGTAATGTACTTTACCTATAGACGAAAGCACAAAATCGCTCCTGCTGGTAAATTGCAAATTGAAAAGATTAAAATCCCTGATTTTAAAACACTTTCTATTCGAAAAATTTTGGTTCCAACAAGAGGGGGAACTGAGACAGAGACGGTACAAATAGCATGTGAGATTGCCAAAGCTCATGGCGCTGATGTGACAGCTATTAATATTATCGAAGTGCCTTTTTCAATGCCTTTAGATCTTCCACTAAGTCAACGATCTGGCATTGCAGATTCGATTTTGAAAAGAGCAGATGCAATATCAAGAGAGTACCACATTAAAATGGAGCTCAAAGTGATGCAGTCTCGATCCATTCATAAATCGATTACAGAGATGCTCCGAAATGAGGAATTTGACTTACTAGTACTTGGCGCTGAGTTGCCAACGCACTCAGGAGCAACTGTAAAAGGGTTTGGAATTCTTACAGAAAAAATTCTTCGCGAGTCACCATGTCGAGTATGGGTTTGTTGTCACAAAGAAAAGGCCACTTAATAGAGGTGACATGCGACTTTGTGACCTTTTGCTATTTCTTTTAAAATCGGTTTTTTAGTTTTGCAAATCAGCATTGCTTTGGGACATCTACTGCAAAAAGCGCATCCTTTTGGGGGATTTAGTAGAGAGGGGATTTCTCCCTTCAATAGAGACTTTTTCCTTGTCTTTTCAAGGCTTGGGTCAGGAATAGAAACAGAAGATAGAAGAGCTTGAGAGTAGGGGTGCTTTGGATCTTCATATAGTTTCTCAGATGTTGTAATTTCAACAAGTGAGCCTAGATACATGACTCCAATTCTTTTAGAAATATATTTTACCATTGCTAAGTCATGAGAAATAAAAAGGAAAGTGAGACCTAAGTCATGTTGCAACTTTTTTAAGAGGTTTACAATCTGCGCTTGGATGGAAACATCTAATGCAGCTAAGGGTTCATCGCATACGATAAATTTAGGGTTTAAAGAAAGAGCTCTTGCTATACCTACCTTTTGTTTTTGACCACCTGATAGTTCATGGGGAAATGCATGTAAATAATCAGAGGAGAGTCCTACCATTTTAAGCAACTTTTTGCACAAATCAAAGCGAGACTCTTTGTTGCCGACCTTATGGATCAGAAGTGGTTCTTGCAGAATTTTTGCAATTCTATGTTTTGGGTTTAAAGAAGAGTTAGGATCTTGAAAAATTAGCTGTATATCGCGCCTTTTGGTAGAGGTTTTGTCAAATAAGTTACGATCTTCAAAGTAGATCTCACCATGAGATGGAGGGCTGATCTGTAAAAGGGTTCTAGCAATGGTTGTTTTGCCACACCCCGATTCTCCCACAAGTCCAAATGTTTCTTTTTCAAAAACCTCAAAAGAAACGTCATCCACAGCTTTTAAAAGTTCATTTTGGACCTTAAATATCTTTTGTAAATTACGAACTTCAAGAAGAGGCTTTGTCATAAGTAGCCTCCTTTGATTTGATTGTTTGAGGAAGAATACAACGGCACGTATGGTTTTTGTTTATTTGTATAACAGGCGGAGCAAGTAACATACATTCAGGCTTTTTTACAATGCATCTGGGAGCAAATGAGCAACCAATTCGATTCTCTAGGAGTGGTGGTGGAGATCCTTCAATATAGGAGAGCTCTTTGAGATTTGGGAGATGAAGTTGGGGAATAGAGCGAAGTAATTTTTGAGTATAGGGATGTTGTGGATTTTTAAATAATGTGAGAACATCTGCCGATTCTACAATTTTCCCATTGTACATTACAATTACTCGATCACAAAAATTTGCAATCAGTCCTAAATTGTGTGTGATAAACAGTATTGATAAATTAGAGTTTCTTTGGAGATCTTTTAACAGCTGCAGGATTTGTATTTGGATAGTAGCATCAAGTGCTGTTGTAGGCTCATCCGCAATCAGGATTTTTGGATTTACGATCATACAGATTGCTATCATGATTCTCTGTCGCATTCCTCCACTCAGCTGATGGGGATATTGATGATACCTCAGCGATGGATCAGGTATTCCAATAGAATCTAGTAAATGTAGAATTTTTTCTTTTGCAACTTGAATAGAAACATTTTTGTAATGAGTTTGGAAGGCTTCTAGAATTTGTTTTCCAACTTTCATCGTCGGATTCAAACAACTCATAGGATCTTGGAAAATCATACTGATTTCCTTGCCTCGATAAGCTCTCATCTGTTTTTGATTGTGTAAGGGCAGCGCTTTTCCAAGGTATTTAATGCAGGAGACATCATCGACGGAAAAGTGAGGCGGAAGTAAGGATAGTATACTTTTAGCGGTTAGACTTTTTCCAGATCCAGATTCGCCGACGATTCCAAGAATTTCACCTGGGTAAAGTGAAAATGAAATATCAGAAAGAGCTTTTTTTGAGATCCCATCTCGATGATATTTCAGATGCAAGTTTTTGATGTCGAGTAAAGGCTTCATATCTCGAGCCTTGGATCATATGCGTCTCGAAGGCCATCTCCAAGTAAGTTAAAGGATAGCATTGTTATTGAAATGAAAGTAGCGGGTATAAATAGTCGCCATGGGTAGTAGTGAAGAGCCGAGAGACTGTCATTTGCCATACTACCCCAGCTTGCCATAGGCGCTTGAATCCCAAGCCCTAAAAAACTTAAAAATGCTTCTGTAAAAATTGCTGTTGGAATGCTGAGCGTCATAGTTGTAATAATGGTTCCAAGCGTATTTGGAATAAGATGCTTCATGATGATCCAAAAGTTACTTGCACCAAAACATTTAGAGGCAAGTACAAATTCGCTTTGCTTGATTTGCAAAATTTGAGATCTAATAATTCTAGCCATATTGATCCAACCTGTAATTGTCATGGCAATAATAATGGTAATCATTCCAGGGCCCATGACAAAAAGAAGTAAAATGACAATAAGAAGATAGGGCAGCGAGTATAAAATGTCAGCGATTCTCATCATAAGTTCTTCGGTTTTACCTCCAATATATCCAGCAAATGCGCCATAAAATACGCCAATTACTACGTCAATAAAAGCTGCTGTGATACCAATAAACAGGGAAATGCGAGCCCCCCAAAAGATGCGAACAAATATCGACCTTCCAAGCTCGTCTGTCCCAAATGCATATTTTAAGGATGGGGGCAGGTTTTTTAGAGACAGGTGCGTTTCAAAATACTTCCAATCAGAGAGATATGGACCAATTATGGCCATTACAAAGAGTGTAGCTAAAATGTATACTCCAATAAGAGCTGATTTATTACGGCGCAGCTTTTGTATTGGGGTTTGATATAATGAAGCATTGCTATTTGGCATAGATAGCCTCCGTTTTGATCTTAATTCTTGGATCTAAAAGAGGATAGAGAAGATCAAGAACAAAGACTGTAACAAGTAAAATAAAGCTATAGAATATCGTGACACCCATGATAACTGTATAGTCTCGATTGGTAATACTTGTTACAAACCATCCACCAAGACCTGGTATTCCAAAAATTCTTTCGACAATGAAGCTTCCTGTAAGGATTTGAGAGCTAAGGGGTCCTAAATAAGTAATGCTTGGCAGAATACTATTTTTGATAATATGTTTTGTCATAATTCGAAAAGAAGAGAGACCTTTTGCTTTAGCAGTTAAGATATAATCTTGATGCATGATTTCAATCATATTAGACCTGACAAGTCTTGCAATAAATGCTGTTGGAAGAGCTGACAGAGCAAGCGTTGGCAATACGGTATGTGAAAAATCTCCCCATCTGGCTACAGGAAATAGATCAAGCTTTAAGGCTAAAAAATATTGCAGGAAACTAGCCAAGATGAAATTTGGTACAGAGATGCCAATTGTGGCAAATAAAATTGAGGCCTTGTCTTGCCACTTGTTTTGAAAAAATGCTGCGATGGAGCCTAAGGTGATTCCAGACAAAAAAGAAAGGGTTAATGCTTGTAGTCCTAATATCATAGAGACTGGAAATCCTTCAGAAATAATATCATTTACCGTCCTACCTTCATATTTGAAAGATGGGCCAAGATCAAATGTTACAATTCCTTTTAAATACTTGATATATTGCACAAGCAATGGGTCGTTTAAGCCATAATGATTGAACATACTTTTTAGTATCTCTTCTGGTACCGCTTGCTCTTGTAAAAACGGATTTCCTGGAATTGCTTTCATCATAAAAAATGTAAGGGTTGCCACAAGAAAAAGAGATATAAATAAAAACAGCAGTTTTTTGAAGAGGTAAGAGGCAAAATCAAAATCGATCATAGTTATCGCTTTTATCGTAGAAGAGATTACATTTTAAGTGGAGTATTGGATTTTGTCAAAAGGAGTAAAGCTTATTGTTAAAGAAAGAAGTTCTTCAAGGGATTTCAGGTGAGACATCGTTCATTTATCATGTTAAATTTTCATCCTAAATTTATTCCAAGTAGTCTATCGTCAGATACAATTGGTATCAATACATGACAACAATGTAATCATTGCTTCGAACGCTCTGTTTTCTCGATTGAATTTTGAACTATGAAAAAAATTACTTGCAGTAACTTTTTTTGATCTCAAAGAGTGTCTCCCATAGAAAGTGACAATATCTCCTTAAAGACAGTAGGTGAAATGTATGAAGTAATTTATGTTAATGTCATTCTTAGATAATTTTATTTTATAATAATTATATTTTACATCTTTCTAATATAAAACAAAATAGAAGAAAATTTTAGAATGTGAAAATATTCAATCGATTGTTATACTTCCTTGGAATTAAAAAAGGATTATTAATGATTTCAGGAAATAAAATTCATTTTACAAGTCTTGGTTGCGCAAGAAATTTAGTTGATACGGAAGTAATGATTGGCATTCTTTTGAAATCAGGCTATGAGGCGGTTAATGAGTGTGAAAAAGCAGATTATTTAGTGATTAACACCTGTGGTTTTTTAGAAGCATCAAGAGAAGAAGCGCTTGATGTCATTTATGAGCTAGATCAAGTCAAAAAAAAAGGTGCTAAACTCATTGTTTGCGGTTGCATGGTACAAAAGCATAAAGACCTACTTGTTGATGAATTTCCTGATATTTTTGCCTTTTTAGGTTCTGGCGATGTGGATAAAATTTTAGAGGTAATAGAGTCTGAAAATGCATCCTCAGTAATTACCTCTGCAAAAAGTTATATTGAAATGGGTGAAGTACCTAGAATTCGTACAACACCTAAACACTATGCCTTTGTGAAAATCGCCGAAGGATGCAAAAAGAGATGCGCATTTTGCATCATTCCAAATATCAAAGGAGCCTTGCAAAGTAAGACCACAGAGCAAGTATTACAAGAAATCAATATTCTTTTAAAAGACGGTGTTTTTGAAATTATTTTGATCGCACAAGATCTTGGAGATTTTGGGAAAGATCGAAAAGAAAAAGATGGTCTAACGGATCTTCTAAAAGAGATTCTTAAAATCGAAAAACCATTTTGGCTACGACTACTTTATCTTTATCCTGATGAAATTACGGATGAGCTTATTCAGGTTATGAAAAGTGATGCTCGCATTTGTCCATATCTTGATATGCCCATTCAACATATCAATGATCGAATTTTAAAGCGTATGCATAGAAAGACATCAGCAGAACAGATCAAGGGCATTTTGCAAACTCTTAGAACGGAGATTCCAAATGTCGTAATTCGAACTTCTCTTATGGTAGGATTTCCGGGAGAGACTGAGGAAGAATTTAATGAACTTGTAGAATTTGTCAAAGAAGCAAAACTTAATAATATTGGTATATTTACCTATTCGAAAGAAAAAGAATCTTACTCTGCGTCTTATGCTGATCAATTAGACGAAGATACAAAGGTAAGAAGAAAAGAAATTCTAGCTAAAGTTCAGCAGGAAGTTGTCTTTGAAAATAATAAAAAATATCTAGGTCAAAAACTTTCCGTAATTGTCGAAGGGTACCATGAAGAATCAGAGTACTTGATGGTTGGTAGATTTGTTGGACAAGCACCCGATATTGATGGAAGAATTATTCTTAATGATACAATGGCTGTCACAGAATTTTCTAAGCTCTATGAAGTTGAAGTTACAGATGTAATGGAATACGATCTCCTGGGCCGTGTACTCGCACCAGTAGAGCTTAAAAGTGATACATTGCAACTTGTTTAAATTGCATCTCTTGCAATAATAATCACCCCTGTGCTACGAAGAAATTTTTTAATCGTAGTATTTGGGGTGAAATTTTTCTTATGTCTTATCACAATATTGAGCAGGTTTTAGGGGATGAAGCTAAGGATTTACTTGCGCATAAATGCAAAGTATCTAGTGATCTGCTTACAAAACCTGGTCCGAATTGGGCGGAAAATGTATTTTATGACAGTGATCGAAACATCCGAACGTTGCAGAATTTAGATACTCTTTTTTCTCATGGAAGGCTTGGTAATACTGGTTACTTATCTATTTTGCCAGTAGATCAAGGTATCGAACATACTGCTGGAGCGTCATTTGCTCCGAATCCAAAATATTTTGATCCCGAAAATATTATAAAACTTGCTATCGAGGGAGGGTGCAACGGGGTTGCAACAACGCTTGGAAATTTAGGCTTACTTGCTCGTAAATATGCTCACAAAATACCATTCATTCTCAAGCTTAATCATAACGAAATGCTTTCTTTTCCTGATACTGTCGACCAGATAGCCTTTGCATCTGTTTCACAAGCATATAATATGGGATGTAGAGGTGTTGGCGCTACTATCTATTTTGGATCGCAAGAAAGTAATAGACAAATTGTAGAAATTTCAAAAGCATTTAAACACGCTCATGACCTTGGCATGTTTACGATCTTATGGTGCTATCTTAGAAACCCTAAATTCAAAACAGACAAGCAAGATTTTCACTTAGCTGCAGACACAACAGGGCAAGCTAACCATATAGGAGCCACTATTGAGGCTGATATCGTAAAGCAAAAACTACCTGAAACAAATTATGGCTTCCAAACTTTAAAGTTCGGAAAATACTCTGATGCGATGTATAACGATTTAGCAACAGATCATCCCATTGATCTTACTAGATACCAGGTGATGAATGGGTATATGGGTAAAATTGGACTTATTAATTCAGGTGGAGCTTCTGGTAAATGTGATATGCATGATGTAGTAAGAACTGCTGTGATTAATAAACGAGCAGGTGGTTGTGGGCTTATAACTGGTCGAAAGTCATTCCAAAAGCCTATGGAAGAAGGCATAAAAATCTTGCACGCAGTGCAAGATGTATATCTTTGCAAGGAGGTTACCATTGCGTAGTAAAGAAGTTTTGACATCGAAAGAGCAAAAACAAGCGGGCAATTACTTTTATATTTTTACCATTGCAATGATTGCCGCCTTGGCAGGTCTTTTATTTGGTTATGATACAGGTGTGATCTCTGGATCACTGCAATATATTTCAAAAACATTTGATATTTCAAAAAGTGAATACCAACTCAAAGAGTTTATCGTAAGCGCAGTTCCACTTGGCGCATTAATTGGATCTATCTTCAGTAGTCACTTTTCTAGAAAGTATGGAAGACATCGAAGCATTATTTACTCAGCCATTTTGTTTATATTTGGAACAGCTATAGTTGTAGGTGCTTTTCATATAAGTATGATAATAATTGGAAGGCTGTTTATGGGATTTGCAATTGGGCTTTCAGCAATGATTGTTCCCATGTATCTATCCGAAGTTTCCCCCCCTAAAATTCGAGGGGCTGTGATCTTCTTATTTCAGTTAGCAATTACAATAGGCCTCTTACTTGCTTTTATTATGAACTACATATTTGCAGATGTAGAAAGTTGGAGAGCTATGTTCGCAATTGGTTTTATCCCATCGCTGCTTCTGGCGTTTGGAATGCTATACCTTCCCTTTAGTCCTAGATGGCTTATCTTAAAGGGGCGTGTAAAGGAAGCAAAGACAATTTTACAAAAGCTTAGAGCGCAGCAAGATGTAATGGAAGAGCTTTCAGAAATAGAAAAAAGCCTCAAACACCCTAAAGGAAAACTCAAGGATCTTTTTACCAAAAAGATGTTTCCCTTGGTTATTATTACCTTTGGGCTTTTTGCATTTCAGCAACTTAGCGGTATCAATACAATTTTCTACTACGCCCCAACTATATTTGAAAATGCAGGGTTTGGTTCGGGAGAAGGATCGATTTTGCCATCGATTGCAACGGGCGCAATCAATGTATTTGCAACAATTTTTGGCATCTGGCTTGTTGATAGGATTGGAAGAAGAAATCTTCTTTTTATTGGTTTTACAGGAATGATTGTTTGTTTAGGCGTTCTTGGAATTTCATACCTTGGGTTACTTGGTCCTGAAATCAAGTGGATTACTCTAATTTCAGTACTTCTTTTTATTGTCTTCTTTGCGATAAGTCTTGGCGGCGTCCCATATGTTATGATGTCAGAGTTGTTCCCATTGAAAATCCGAGGAGTTGGAATGGCGACAGCTAGTTGCGCGAACTGGGGATTTAATATGATCGTCTCCTTTACATTTCTAACGTTTATTCACCATTTAGGAATTGGTGCTACATTCTTGATGTATACAGGGTTTACAGTCATTGGTTGTTTATTTGCTTTTGCGCTTCTTCCCGAAACCAAGGGAGTACCGCTTGAGAAGATTGAATCCAATCTCTATAGCGGAAAAAGACTTCGCAATTTAGGCGAATACCAAAAGAAAAAGGGGAGTTAAGATGAAAAGTAAAGAGGGGTTGGTAATAGCGCTCTCAAATTTTGGATATATTATTTCCTGCCTGCTTTTATACCTGGTTGCAATTGCAATCATATTTTTAGCAATTGCTGGTATTTTTTTAGATATTTCTAAGGGAAGTTTCACGGTTTATAACCTGCTAGATGAAGTAGGCCTTTTAGTTTTTTCTATTGCGGTAATCGACGTTTCAAAATATCTAATGGTTGAAGAAGTATTTAAAGGAGAAGGAAATAATCACCCTAAAGAAAAAAGAAGAACACTTACAAAGTTTGCAATTATTATCGTTACAGCTCTATCTCTTGAGAGTCTTGTTCTAACGATTGAAACAGCAAAGACAGATGTCACAAAGCTTGTGTATCCAGTATTACTTCTTTTGACAACAACATTGCTCATAGTTGGGCTTGGCCTTTATGAAAAGCTTAATGCATCCGCCGAGTGTGATGCGGCCTAAGAGGCTTTTTCAGTTGCTTCAACAGGCGTTGCAATTTCACTTGAAGTAGTAGAAGATTCCTCTTCGATAAGTGAGGTTTCTTTTACTACTTTAGAACTCTTTTTGGTAAGTTCGAATGACTCTATAAAGTTATAGAGATTAGTAGAATTCTTTTCTCTTTCGACTGCTGGATATTTCACTTCAATTTTGTAAAGCTTATTTCCAACTAGAATGAGTTTTCCCATGACTTCATGGTTTTTTGAACTTAGAATAAAATCGAGCGCTGGAAGTTTTTTAAACTTCTTTGTATTCTTGCCTACAATTTTTGCATTTGGAACCATTTTTACAAGAACTTTGAGTGAGCCCTTTAAAACAAGTGATGACCCCCATTTGAGCCATTTTTGAGGCAGCTCAATATAGCATACTGAATAGGATGTAGTTTTGTTATGCATGCAGCTATATTCTTTAAAGGGAAGTATCAAACTACTTTTGGGAACTGGTATTTCTCTTGATGTGAAATTAGGGTCTTTTGGAAATGCAATAGCAAATTCCTCTTCACTTGGATTAAATTTTTTCCAATCAAATTCTCCATCTTTTTTCTTCTTTAGATTAAAGATATTGGTATTGTAACCAAGAGTGGTATTTTTCCATTCTTCTTCCACAATATATGGAGTAATCATTGCTCCGAATAAACAAACTGCAGTTAGCACACCTGCAACTTTTCTTCTGGTGTATAGTACTTCGATGTTATCTTTCTTATCCCATAAAAAAGATTTGGCCTTTCTAGCTCTGATTAGTTGAATAATTGGGAAAATAATATTCAAAAAAGGAAGCCCAAATGCCATACCTTTCATCCAAACAGAAAAACTTCTTTGAAAGCTTTGTTTTAAAGAAAGTTTTTTGCCATCTGTTTGTTTGACTCGGATTCCACAAAGAAATTTTCCAGGGGTTGCTCCAGAAAATGTAATAAAAAATGTTTCAATAACCATAAAGATTGCAGGTGTGAGTAAAGAGAGCTCTAAAAAGTTCGTAGAGTCAGTAAAAAACGACAAAACAGTAAAGAGCAGTGTATAATCAAAGAGTCTTGCGATAAAGCGCCTAGAAAGGCTTTTATGATCATTTGAAAATTTACTTATATTCATGGAAACTTGCACCTATTTATTTTGACCTCGAGTATATTAAATAGGAAGATTCATCTCAATCGAATTAATATATTTAAAATGTAATTAAAGTTATTGTTATTTGTGGTTATTGTATTTATTAGGGAGGATGAATCCAGCTGCAATATAGGTAATAAATAAAGGAAAGACTCCTGTTATAAGCATTGATACAATAAAAATTATTCGAATAAGGGTAGCGTCAGTATTCAAATAATTGGCAATACCTGCCAAAACTCCAAAAAATTTTTTATGATATAGATCTTTGTAAAGTTTTTTACATGGGATTTCTATGTAAATCTTAGGTCCCATTGGCATGATAAGATACGCTACTAAATAGACTACAACTAGTGGTAAAACACCTGTAATCACACATATAAAAACAAAAAGTACACGAATTAGACTTGGATCTACACCAATATAATTGCCAATACCGCCGCATATGCCAGCAATTTTTTTGTCCCACCGGTCTTTATAAAGTTTTTTCATAGAACCTCTCTAAATCCTACCATGTCAGAGAGATGAATTTTCTCAAATCACTTTTGAGGTATATACAAAAAAAATACGGTTATAAGTGTTTTGCTGGATCTACTTCGAAGTGCATGAACATAAGAATTTTTTAGTAATCGAATTTTTCAATAAAATTTGAATATAGAGATGTTATTTAGGGATGGAAGACTATCCAAAAGGAGCTTTAGAGATGAATGACATCTCTTTTTTCTTGGTTGGATGAAAAAAGACTAGTTTATAGGCATGCAATGCTAGTCGGTGGTAGGGATTAACAAGTGAGCCATATTTTTTGTCTCCAACAATGGGATGGCCAGCTTCACTTGCATGGACACGTATTTGATTTTTTTTACCGGTTTCTAATCGGAAAGTAACGAAGGTTTGGTGTCTTGTGGTTTTAACCACTTCAAAATGAGTAATCGCTTTTTTAGCTTCAGGGCGCGTGGAGCTTTTTACATGGTAGCTTTTAGTATCAACTAAGTTGGATTCCCACATACCTTTCTGCTTTTCTAAACGACCGGAAAGGATTGCAAAGTAGACCCTTTCAATTGAGTGATCTTTAAACTGCTCTTTTAGGCTGTTTCTCGCGACTTCAGAAAAGGCATATACAATTATACCAGAAGTGTCTCGATCAAGGCGGTGGACAGGGTAGACTCGTTTGGTTGGATACTTTAATTTGAGAAGAGAATGCAAGTTAGGCTTTTTATCATCATCTGTGGCAACACTTAAGAGTCCTGATGGTTTATTAATGACAATAAGATCTTGGTCTTCATATTCAACAATCACCTCATCAGATAATGATTTTTGCTTAGGATTTACAACTACTTGAGAATCCTTGGAGACTGAAGTGGAGGGATTAGAAACAATGATTCCATCACACTCAACACGACCAAGTGTAATCCATTTGCGCAATGTTGATTTGGAGCTATCGGGATAGCTTAGATGTAAATGTTGTAAAAGAGTCGTATCCATATAATTATCTTATCTTAAGTAAGGCGTTATTATATCCTATGTTTAACAATAGTTTCTAGCAGATAGTTTTATCTAGGAATTTGTTACCTCAAATTTATAATGACAGTAAGAAAAATGTGTTCGTTGTGTACTTGTAATATCTATTTTAAACTGTACTTTCCATATAAACTCTAGAAGAGTATTTTGATTATCAAAAGGTGGAATGTCATATCTAGCATTAGGCTCAAAGTATCGGTATCGGCTTTCTGGTAGGATTTCTATTTTGCTTACATGAGAACCACTGTTGACTTCAATGTATGTAGAAGCAGGAAGCTCGAAAAGCTCCTCCATTTTTATTTTAAATTCAGAAAAGTTGTATTTGGTTAGAAATCTGCTTTGTTTCGAGTTTGTTAAAGTTATGGTGTCATTTTCGGGACTGACTACTCTTAGTTGATTAGCCTTATCTTTTTGATAAAATGGAAATGCGGCGCCAATTTCATTTCCACTTTTTTTTGAAAATGGATTCAAAAGTGAAATCGATTCAAGGGCTGGATATTCAGATTGGTTGTCGCTTTGTTGAAACCAAATAATGTCATTTAAAATGGATTCAAAAAAATCTCCAACATCGCGAAATCTTCCATTAAATTGCGAGGTAAGTTCAGTGTCTTTTAATCCCTCAGGAGTACCGTCCCAAGCATTAATAACTGAAAGGTAGTTTTTCCATCTATCTCGACTTTTTGTATTAAGATAGCTTTCATAGAAACAAAGTCCGTTGCATACACCTTTGTCAAAGTTGATTTCCCTTTCAGCCCCTTCTATGCTGCTTTGCAATTCGAGGTACTTCTCAAAACGTTTTATTAATCTGTATTGTTGTTGTGGAGAAGGTCGAATTCCATAGTTAGGCAATTGCCGGATATGTTCAATATTTTTCTCCATGAGTGTTGGTAAAATAAAGTCCTTTTTAAGTTGCATAGCCATGTCAATAGGTGTATGTCCATAGATATTGGGTGATAAGAGTTCGTTAAAAAGATTTCTGTAGTTGGTTTTTATATAATTAATATTTTCTAAAACCTTATCGTCAAAACTGTTAATGATTACAAGTGGGTTTTTTGCAATCGATAAACTCAATTGTGGTAGAGGATCTTGGAGCTCGTTATCATAGAAATTTAAAACAAAATCAATGACTTCAGGATTACCATAGTGTATTGCATCACTTAAAATTGGAATGGTATTCAATTTGGTATCATCAAAAAAATCAATTCCATGATCTTGTAATAGTGAAATTAGGCCTGAGTTTTGAGAATGGATTGCTTGATTTGCTATTGATCGCCAATACTCAGTATATTCGATGTATTTTTTCTTTTGACCTGAATATTCTAATAGTTCAAAACATCTTGCAATATCAGGTGTTGAAAGCTTTAATCTACAGGCCTCATAGATGCAGTTTTTATTGATTCCAATTGAAGCTAATTCTGCAACTGCTTTTTCTTTCCAAAATTCATTATGAATTGTAGTCATACCCATAACAAATATTGTACACCCAGTTATTACGCATCCAGCAAACAAGCTAAATATAGTAGTTTGGATACAAGGAGAAATTGAAAGCCATAGTGCTATTGACTCAGAAAATATAACAGAGTATGTAATAGCAAAGTATAGTCCTGATACGGAAAGTATCCCAAGAGCAATGCTGCACACAACAAAGGCAACTTTTTGATAGAAAAGATTTGATTTACATTTCTCCATCTGCTCAAGTATTTCAGGCATTAGAAGGGGATGTGAAACATTATGGTTAGTTTCTGAAATAGTGCTCATTTTATAATTACCTTTAGTTTTAATTAGAGTTGAAACGGCGTTTAATAAAATTTGTATTCAAGAAGATGTTGTTTCAAATTGGTAGTGTTTGTAATAAAAATTTGCTTTGCTTGTGTCTAATGGATCAATTTCAAACTGGGTTTTCCAAATGAGTTCGAGCAGTGAATTTAAATCGCTAAAAGGGGGAATTATATCCCTTGCGTTAGGCTCAAAATACCGGAATTGATTGTTTGGTAAGATTTCGACTTTAGTTTGGTGAACTTTACTAGAGATCTCAATATAAGTTCCGACAGGTAGTTGGCAAAGCTCCTCCATTTTCACTTTAAATTCAGTAAAATTGTAAGTTTGTCTAATATTACTTAATACAAAATTTTGTAAGAAGATGGTGTCATTTTCTGGGCTGACAAATGATAATTGATTGGGCCTCTCGGTTTGAGAAAATGGAAATGCAGCGCCAAACTCATTTCCGGTTGTTTGTGCGAAAGGATTCCAAGAGAAAAAGGGGCTTCTAGAAAGATTAATCATTCTGTTATCTAAGTGCTGAAACCAAATAATGTCATTTAAAATGGATTCAAAAAAATCTCCAACATCGCGAAATCTTCCATTAATAAATTGCGAGGTAAATACAGTGTCTCTTAATCCCTCAGGAGTACCGTCCCAAGAATTTATAACTAAAAGATAGTTTTGCCATCTATCTCGACTTTTCGTGTTAAGATAACTTTCATAAAAACAAAGTCCGCAGCATAGGCCTTTGTCAAAATAGTTTTCTCTCTCAGTCCCTTCTATGCTACTTTGCACTTGAATATACTCTTCGAAACGATTTATTAGTCTTGTTTGATTTTGTCTGAATAATGGTATAAGACCATAATTGGGAAGCCGGTGGATTTCATCGATAGATAGGTCCATAAGAGTTGGTAGAATGAAATCATGTCGAAATTTCAGGGCAATATCGACAGGCGTATAACCGTATATATTTGGCATTGTTTTTAGCGTGTCAAAAAGGTCTCGGTGGTTGGACTTTAAATAGTTAAAGTTCTCTGTAACTTGATCTAAGTTTTCGTGTGTAAATCTGCATTCAAGTGGATTTATCGTAGATGCAAGGCTTAGTTGCGGAAGAGGGTTTTGTTGTTGCTCTTCATAAAGATTTAAAACAAAATTAATAATATTTGGATCACCAAACCACATAGCATCTTGTAAAATAGGGATATTGTTTAATTTTGAATCATCAAAAAAGTCGATGCCGTGATCCTGTAATAGGGAAATCAAGCTTGAGTCTTGTCTGTAAATTGCTTGATTTGCTATTGAAAAACCGTTTTCTGTGTATTCGATATATTCTTTTTGGTAGCCTGAATATTCAAGCAGCTCAAGACTACTTGCCAACACTTGTTCTGGGAAATCTGAAGTACAAGCTTGAAAAATACAACTTTCTTCGATACCAATCGTAGCAAGTTCTGTGAGCGCTTTTTCCTTCCAATAATTCATATAGCTATCTTTATAGCCCTTAATAGTAAATGCCAGTTCAGCACTTACAATTCCTAGTAGAGGTCCTATTAAAGCAGCTATGATATATTGAGAGGTGGAAGATGCTGCCACTAGAGGTATAGCTAATCCGATAAAATAAACAGACCCGATACACATTCCAGCAGCAAATAGCCCAAGAGCAATAGAGCATACAACAAAGGCAACTTTTTGATAGAAAAGATTTGATTTACATCTCTCAATGTCTTCTAGTATTTCTGGTCTATCCAGAGGATGCAAATAAGTAGCGGTGGTATTAGAAATGCTAGTCATATTAATAATATTTAATTGGGTTTGAGATTATTTTATTTTATTTTGTTAATAAATTCAACTATTAAACTAGTTGGAAGGGAACGAGGGAGTAGAGACTCTTGTGTAGACATTCTCTATTTTTCTTGTTTTCAGTATTTTATTTTTTTATACTACATTTTAACTCAAATAGAGCTGCCTGTTGATGAGAATATTAATCTTTTTTTTAATACTATTTGTAGGTGGACATGCAATTGCGAATGAAAGTTATGACTTTTATGGTAGACACTACTTGGCAAGCTTCTATGAATGTGACAAAGATGCTATGAGTGATATTGTAAAGGTAAAGGGTGTATTTGAGCATGCTGCAAAGGTAAGTGGGGCTACAATATTAGATGCAAGTGATTTTGTGTTTGATGGGAATGGATACACTCTTGTGCTTTTACTTTCAGAGTCACATGCAAGTATTCATACCTATCCAGAATATGGAGCATGCTTTGTGGACTTTTTTACATGTGGGACAGACACTGACGCTAGACTTTTTGAAGAAGAGATATCAAAATATTTAAAGCCTAAGAATGTAAAAAGTGAGCTCAAGGAGAGGTTATGAGAGTTGCTGTATTTGTAGACGAAATGTATCACGAACTCGAACTTTGGTACCCTGTATATCGAATGCAGGAAATTGGTATTGAAGTGGTTTTAGTCGGATCTGAAAAAAGCAAAGAGTATAAGAGTAAGCTTGGATACCCTTGTAAGACAGACCTTTGTTACGCAGAGCTAAAGATAGATGAATATGAGGGTGTGGTAATTCCAGGTGGGTTTTCTCCTGATCGAATTCGAAGGGATTTAGGCGCAACTGATTTCGTGCGAAAGATGAATGAAAGTAAAAAAATGGTGGCATTTATCTGCCACGGAGGCTGGGTTGCTATTTCTGCAAAGATTGTAGAAAATCGGTCTGTAACAGGTACTAAAGCAATTCGAGATGATTTAATCAATGCTGGTGGATTATGGAAGGATGAAGGTGTTGTGGTAGACCATAATATGATCTCAGCCCAAATTCCGAAAGATCTTCCGGAATTTGGTAGCGCCATCGTTGCATTTCTCACAAAAGGATAATTATGACTTTTTTCACTAATCGTATTCCATTTTTAAGCATTTTTTTTATTGGAAGTTTTCTTCTTACCTCGGCTGCTCAAACAAAGCCTGTTGAAGAAGAGGAGAAAGAACCGAGAATGTTAAATATTGCTGGTGGTATTTTTAATGTTTTACACGGGCGAAAAGCGTTTACCTATCAGTTCGAGTATCGATCCGACTTTGAAATTTATAGAAGTGAGCCTTTGTTTATTCGTCCTCTGATGGGGCTTATGGGGACAACCGATGGTAATCTCTATATTTACGGGGGATTAGCCTTTGATATTTTTGTAGGGAAGTACGTTGTCATCACACCAAGTTTTGCTCCTGGTGTCTATTTTCAAGGAAAGCATGGGAAAGACTTAGGATTTCCTCTCGAATTTAGGTCATCTCTGGAACTATCGGGTGTTGTCCATAAGAAATCTAGAGTAGGAGTTCAATTCTACCATATTTCTAATGCAAGTCTTGGCTCAAAAAATCCTGGAACAGAGTGCCTTATGTTTTTTTATGGCATTCCTTTATAAAAAATTAATATATTTTTTTACTAACGATTTGTGTTCAAAAATAACTAATTATTAGCAGTTTTTATTTAATATTAAATAATTATAATATTGTTAATGAAATTAATTAACAGCATGTGTATATAATTAGTATTATAAAG
>JAJFMH010000013.1 GCA_021772245.1 Chlamydiota bacterium
AGCGCAGTTCCTAATTGATGGGAAGCTCTCTTGGATTCGAGAAGAGAGATTCTTTGGAGCCAACTACGAAGCAAAGTTCAAAGGAACAGACTGCACATTCAAAGTAAAAGGTATGAATCCAGATAGATCCCTATTTTCACCAGGGATTAGGGGAACATATATTACAGACAATGGCAATAAGCTTGTCTCTCTTGGGTACGAAGCAGAAGTCGGTGGGCATAGTCTAGATCAGAATGTATCCTTGCAAGGGGTATATAAATTCTAAGCTTGAAAGACATTATTTAGAAAAAAGGCCTATGGAGTTCCATAGGCCTTTTTTATTGGGTTAATGATTCTTACAAAGAGAGCATTAAGGAATTTTCTTAGCATCATAAATAGGAGCATATCCAGTTTGATGTTCTAGAGAAAGGTCTAAGTGTTGATTCATAAAATCTAAATCTTTTTGAGTGAGTCTTGCGTATTTTTTTTTCTTGTATTTACCTTTTGATTTATCCCCTTTGTAGTATTTGATTTTTTGAAAAGAAGACTTTTTTTCTAAGTCGAAAAGAGAAGCAATTTCATCAATGACTTCTTGAGGGTGTTTAAGGACTGTCTCATATCTCACAAAGTAAATATTGTGGCAGTATTTTTTTAATGTAAGCATAGCGTCAGTTTTTGCAGCGCGAAGCTGCAAAACATTATGGAAATATTTCCCTGTATTTGGATTGCGATCTAAGCAAAATTTATTCCCATTTGGATTTAGCAATTTGATATCTACATCATTGAGTCGCCACTTAGATCTAATAAATTTGTTAAAAGGAATGTAGACAAGAGATGGGTGTCCATGCCAGGGATGTGGATGAAAGGCTCTTACCCAATCATATGCATTTCTGAAAATGACAACTGTTAGGTAGTTTTCAGATTGTTTTTCTAAGAGATAACTTGCTGGGTCAACATGTACCCAGGGAGGGAAGTGCTTATGACAAAACCCAGGAACTTTTTTAAAGGTAGGGAAGTTTGCAATAAGAAGTTGTTCAATAAAGTTTGTACCGCAGTGGCGCTCACCAAAAATTTGAAGCTCTTTGATTTCTAAAAAGGGATCATTTCTAAAATCAATCCCATAATCTAATGCATATATTGACGCTGCAGTTAGAATAAGAATAAGTAATTTTTGCATAGATACTCCAAAGTTTAGAAAGGTACCAAAGAAAACAGATTCCTTAAAAGCATTACATGCTTTTAAGGAGATCGATATGCGCTTTTGCGAAGGTAGAGAGGCTGTATTTCTCAGCCTGCATCAATCCTTTCTTGATTAGCTCATCTCGTAGATTTTTGTTTTGGTCGATTTGGATAAGAGCATTTGTAATCGAAGATGGATCGTTTGGGTAAATATAGATAGCTGCAGACCCGTAAATTTCTTTGTGAACTTCGATATCGGATAAAATGCAAGGGCAAGCAGATGTCATAGCCTCTAAAGGGGGCAATCCAAAGCCTTCATAAAAAGAGGGGAATATAAGAGCCTTTGCATTGCAATAGAGCTTTGGCATATCACTTTTTGCGATGTTCGAAACAATGTGTACATGTGGTTTCAAAAGAGGATTTTTTGAGATTAGATCAGGGAGAGAGATTTGATTTAAGAGGTTTTGGTTATTGGAGCAGATGACAAGATTGCCTTTTCTTTTTTTTAAAAAAGCAGAAAAGGCAAGGAGTAATCCATCTAAGTTTTTATGTTTTTTAGGAGAGCCTACAGCTAGAAAATAGTCACTCGGCAGTGAATGTTTTCTTAAAAAGGAAATAGATGGCTTTGAGGTAGAAAAAAGCTGCGTATCAACAGCGCATGGAATCACATTGATTTTCTCAGAAACTGTAGGGATGTATTTCTTGATTTCTTTTTTAGAAAACTCAGAAATCGTAATGATTTGGGATGCTCTTTGTGCAAATCTAGGGATTAGATATTTAGTATAGAGTTTTTCTCGCTGAGTTAGCTTGTTATAATAATGAAAGTGAAAACAATCACAAAGTGTCATTAGGATTTTTTTTGCAGGAATGGGGAAAAGGGGGAGATTAAAATGAGGAGACCAATAGATGTCACACTTTGGAATTTCCATGTGGAATAGAAGTAATCCTTTTGCGGAATAAATAGGTGTTGTTGTTTCTATGAGTGTCGCATTTGCTGCATAGGGGAAAGTTGTTCCCTTTTTAATAAGGATTGTCCAGTCGATATTTTCATTGAGAAGAAAGGGTAGAAAATTTGATAAGTATGTTCCAATACCGCTCGGCCCAAGAAGCCTTGCATCCAAACAGATTTTTTTCATGGAAAATATGATCTGCTTTTTAAGGCAATACGATCAACTGTTATTTTTCCAAAAAACAGAAAGGTAGTGCACTCTTAAGTAAGTTGACCATTTAAAGGAATATGTGGTTTTTTTGACATCTATAAAACATTGTTTATAAGCGTGTTAGATTGTTCTTTTCTTTTTTTTGTTGTATTCTCAGCGCGTGTATTCACCTGTTGGCCTGTATTGTTAATGCATATGACTTCTGTTTTACATGTATTGACAATACATATATATTAGATTATAATATGATAAAGGGAGAAAAATAATGGACCGGGATGTACTAAAGCAAGTTATAGGAGACCAAAGGGAGTATCGCCTACCAAAAACTTGTTTTGATAGGGTGCAATCCATTGTGATTCAAGATTTTGTGAAAGATCCTAATGTTTTGATTGTTAGTGGAATTAGAAGGTCAGGAAAGTCAACCATTCAACGAATGTTGCAAAAAATATTACCTGAATCAGATTATTATTTTAATTTTGATGATGAACGATTGATTCGTTTTAGTGTTGAAGACTTTCAGACGCTTTTAGAGGTTTTTATAGAGTTATTTGGCAAACAGTCCACCTTCTATTTTGACGAAATTCAAAATGTAGAAGGATGGGAGAGGTTCGTACGTAGACTTTATGAAAAAGGCAGCAAGATTTTTATCACTGGTTCTAATGCAAAACTCCTTAGCAAAGAACTCGGTACACATCTAACCGGTCGATATATTCAATTCGAAGTATACCCACTCTCATTCAAAGAAATCATCATGCATGAATATCCCAAAGTCTTGGATAAGAAGGCTATTTCAACAACAGATATTGGCATGGTATTACATTATTTTGCCTCTTACCTTAAATTTGGAGGAATTCCAGAATACTATAAATTTCGAAAAGCGGAATATCTAAAGGATTTATATGATGGGATTTTATATCGCGACATCGTTGCTCGGTATAACGTCACACATGAAAAATCACTAAGAGAACTAGGGAATTATTTTGCGAGCAATATTGGAAAAGAATTTAGCTATTTGAAACTTGCAAAAGTTGTGGGCTTGAATACTTCTCATACAGTTGCTAAATACTGCTCTTATCTAGAAGAGTGCTATCTCTGTTTCTTTTTAAATCGCTATAGTCATTCGCTCAAAAATCAGATGAGATATAACAAAAAGTGCTACATGATTGATCTTGCTTTGATTCATACAATAGGGTTTAGGGTAAGTGGTGACAAAGGTCGATTACTTGAAAACATTGTATTTCTTCATTTGAAGATGAAAGGTGAAGAAATCTATTTTCATAAAGATCGAAACGAGTGTGATTTTATTATTCGTAAAAGCAATAAAATTGTTCATGCGATCCAAGTAACAACGAGCCTTTCTATAGAGAAAGTGAGAAAACGAGAGATTGAAGGTCTTATTGAAGCTATGGAGGCGTATAATCTTAATGAAGGTTATATTCTTACTGAAAATGAGTCTGAGACAATAGAAATTGGAAAGCTTCGAGTTACGGTTTTGCCAATATGGAAGTGGCTACTAGATCTCACATAGTACATAAGGTTTTAAATGAAAAAAGCATTGATTACAGGAATTACTGGGCAAGATGGATCTTATTTAGCAGAACTTTTACTCGAAAAGGGATATTTTGTTCATGGCATTGTTAGACGAAGTTCTATCCAGCACTATCCTAGACTGCAGTCAATTTTGCAAAATCCTAAACTATCTAGTCGGTTGCAACTACATAGTGGAGACTTAACAGATAGTATTTCTCTTCGAGAAATACTATCAAAAGTGATGCCTGATGAAATCTATAACTTGGGCGCAATGAGCCATGTTAAAGAATCCTTTGCAATGCCGGAGACTACTATGGATATTAATGGCATGGGAACACTTAGGTTGCTTGAAGGTATAAAAAATATTTGTCCAGGTTCTAAGTTTTACCAAGCATCGACATCTGAGTTATATGGTAAAGTAAAAGAGTCCCCACAAACTGAAAAAACTCCATTCCATCCAAGATCTCCCTATGCAATATCAAAACTATTTGCGTATTGGAGTGTATGTAACTATCGAGAGGCTTATAACCTGTATGCTTGCAATGGAATTTTATTCAATCATGAAAGCCCTAGAAGAGGCGCAAATTTTGTAACCCGAAAAATTACAACTGGAATTGCAAAAATCAAACTCGGAATGCAAGAGGAGATACTTCTTGGTAATCTAGATGCTAAAAGAGACTGGGGCTATGCCAAAGACTTTGTAGAAGGGATGTGGCTTATGTTGCAGCAACAAGTCCCTGACGATTTTGTCCTAGCTACTGGAAAAGTTGCGACTGTTCGTGAGTTTGCAACACTTGGATTTAAAGCTGCAGGTATTAATCTTATTTGGGATGGCGCTGGTAAAGAAGAAGTGGGTATTGAATCTGATACTGGTAAAGTAAGAGTTCAAATCGCAGAGAAGTTTTTTAGACCACTTGATGTGGATACACTTTGTGGAAATGCGTCCAAAGCAAAGATAAAACTTCTATGGACGCCAAAAACTTCGTTGCAGGAGCTGGTTTCAAACATGGTAGAATCAGACTTGAAATTGACTCAAAAAAATAATGGGCTTCAAATTTGTGGTTGAACAGGTAATACAGAATAATTTTTTATGACTAATTTAAAGTTCAACTTTAGATAATCTGAAGTTGAACTTTAAATTATCTAAGTTGTCGGTACAAAAAATCTTTGAAGACATATTCTTAATAAATAGAAAATAAGTATTTTATTCCTTTGGTTTTTCAGAATTGATTGTTTGTAAGAATACCTATTTTTTTTCTATGCCGATAACAGTTGTAAATAAATGGATGTGGCAAAAAAATCTAATGCAAATTATGTAACTAAAACTTTAGGTGTCTTTTTAACCTGTCTTTTTTGAAAATAGCAGTGTATTTATCTAAGAAGGTTCAGCTTATGTTTAAAAAAACACTTCTAATTACTTGTCTTTTTATGGGAGGTCTTATGGCGCAGAAAAATGTACTGGTTTTTGCAGGATCACTTCGAGCCGGCTCATGGAATAAGATGCTAGCAAAAGAGGTGGTAAATGTTGTGAAAGATTCTGGATATTTATGTACCTATGTTGATTTGAAAGACTATCCGATGCCGATTTACGATGGAGATTTAGAGCAAAGAGAAAAACTTCCAGAAAATGCAAAAAAACTGAAGAGTCTGATGGAGTCTTCAGATGTAGTTGTTATCGTATCTCCAGAATACAACGCTTCAATACCAGCTGCGTTAAAAAACACAATTGATTGGATGTCTAGAACAGAAGAAGGCTCTGGTTCTAAGGAATCATTTAAAGGAAAAGTATTTGCCATTATGAGTACATCTCCTGGTAAACTGGGCGGAAAAAGAGGCCTTGTTCATCTTCGAGCAATTCTTACAAATCTTGATGGAAATGTGATAGAGCAAATGGTTTCTGTTCCATCTGCAATGGATGCTTTTGATGATAATGGGAATCTTATTGATATGGATGCTAAAGAAAGGGTGAAAGAAGAAATTATTTTGGCATTGCAGACAAACAAATCGTAGCAAAAAGTAGCGTCTATCTCTCAAATTGAATATGGTGTAAACGGATAGGAGAATGAGAATGAGAACAGCTTTAGTACATGATTGGCTTGCAACCTACGCGGGGTCTGAGAAAGTACTTACTTCTATTTTAGAAATGTATCCATCTCCGATTTTTTCTTTATTTCATAAAGAAAAAAGCATGATAGGAACTCCTTTGCAAGATGCTGATATTACTTCTTCCTTTTTACAAAAGATGCCTAAAATTTTCTCCAAATTTAAATACTATTTACCTCTATTTCCTCTTGCAATGGAAAGTTTTGATTTAAGTGAATACGATGTCATTATTTCCTCTTCTCATTGCGTTGCAAAGGGATCCCTGACCCACGCTCATCAAACCCATATTTGTTATTGCCATACTCCTATGCGATACATTTGGGATTTACATTTTGAGTATTTAAAACATGCAAATTTGCATAAGGGTTTCAAAGGCTTGTTAGCAAGGCACTATATGCATAAACTACGCAATTGGGATGTGGGAAGTTCACTTCGAGTTGATCATTTTATTGCCAATTCTAAATGCGTTGCGAAACGGATTAAGAAAATCTATAGAAGAGATGCTAGCGTTATCTATCCCCCTGTGGATACGCAGTTTTTTACATTAAATGAAACTCCAAGAGAAGATTTTTATATTGCAGGCGGCAGACTTGTTCCCTACAAAAAGATCTGCGTTTGCATTGAAGCGTTTAATCAAATGCCAGACAAAAAATTAGTTGTAATTGGTGATGGACCGCAGAGAAAAAAACTGATGAAAATGGCGAAGAGTAATATCACTTTTTTAGGTTATCAAAACAATGAAGTTTTAAGAGATCATTTGCAAAGAGCTAAAGGATATCTTTTCATGGCTCATGAGGATTTTGGAATCCAAGCAGTCGAAGCGCAATCTACTGGTTGTCCTGTCTTAGCATTTGCAAAGGGGGGAGCGCTTGAAACTGTTGTTGAAAATGAAACGGGGATGTTTGTATTTGATCAGACTGGATTAGCGCTTCGAGATACCATCATGAAGTTTGAGCAAAATTATGATAGGTTTGATGGCAAGAAAATTTCTGCGCATGCCGCATCTTTTTCGAAAGAGAGATTTCAAAAAGAGTTCAAAGCCTTTATTGAGGAAAAGTGCTCATGAAAATTATTTTACTTGCAGGTGGTTTTGGTAAAAGGCTTTGGCCACTTTCTGTCAAAGAATCTCCAAAGCAACTTCTTTCTAATTTGCTTGATGCCTCGCGAGAAAAAAAGAAACTCTCTTTTTTGTATGAAACGCTCCTAAGATTCGAAGATCGAATAGAGGATTTGTTTATTTCAACAACGAAGGATCTTGAGATAAAAATTAGAGAGCATTTAATAAATACTCCCTTTGTAGATGTTCCACTCATTGTTGAGCCTTGCTCAAATAACACTGCAATGGCTACTGCATTTTGTATTAAAACCCTTTTAGAGCGCTTTGGGTGCTCTAAAATGGATGACTGTATGCTTTGTCCAACAGATCACTACTTAGAAGACGACAGGGCATTTACTAATGCAATTATGCAAGCAAGTTCTTTGCTGAGTGAGGATAAAATTGTTTCAATAGGAGCAAAGGCAGATTCTCCCGAAACCTGTTATGGATATTTGCAAGCGAACAAAAGGGAAGATGGTAACTATAATGTCGATCGCTTTATTGAAAAACCCACTAAGGTAAAAGCTAAGCAGTTTCTAGAAGATGGAAATTACTTTTGGAATACCGGCGCGTGCATTTTTAAAATAGAAACCATGCTGGATGCATATGCAAAACATATGCCAAAGATACATGAGTGGATGCAACTTCCTTGGAATAGCGCCATAGAGATGTTTCCCCAAATGGAAAACATCTCACTTGATCATGCTATCTTAGAAAAAGTTAAGAATATGGGAATGATACTTCTTAACTCTTCATGGTGTGATATTGGATCGTTTGAGAGGCTGTACCAATCTTTTAAAAAGGATCATAATCAAAACGTATTAAAAGGTGATGTTACAGCTAGTGATACAATCGACACCCTGGTTTTAGGGAGTAAAAAACCGATTCATCTTGTCGGGGTTCAAGATTTGATAGTAGTAGATGGCGCTGATGCAATTCTTATTGCTAAAAAAAGTGACAAAGAGCTTCTAAAAAAGCATCTTAAGTGTAGAGATGCTTGAATGACGCCCATCTAACTATTAAAACACACATATAAATTTTTTAAAAAATTCGATCTATTTATTGACAGCCTTATAAAAACACGGTGAAATTAAGGCTTGGTTTAAAAATACCAGGTTTATTGAAAATGAGTTTAATTAAAAGAAGAGTTGAAGAGCGCTTTAAGAAGGCGATTGATCGAAAAAAAAGTATATTGTTACTTGGACCTGAAAATACAGGAAAAACAACTCTTGTTAAAAGCCTCAAAGCAAACCTTTATATTAACCTAGCAAGACCAGATACAAGGCAAGCCTATGAAAAAGATCCAGGGAGATTAACAAGAGAAGTTGAAGCAATGGATGCTGAGTTCCCATGGGTCATAATTGATGAAATTCAGAAAGTAACACCTCTTTTAGATGCAATTCAAGACTTAATCGATTCGAAACTGGCCCAGTTTATTTTGACGGGATCTTCCGCAAGAAAATTAAGAAGAGAAGAAGAGACGAATCTGTTGCCAGGGCGCCTTGTGGTGCTTCGTATGGATCCTTTACTTATTTCTGAAATGACAACGATGCGACCTACAATCGAAGATTTACTATTATATGGAAGTCTGCCTCAAATTATTTTAGAAAAATCTAAAGAAAACCGAGAGGAAGATCTGTTTTCCTACGTTACAACGTACCTAGAAGAAGAAATCCGATCTGAAGCTCTTGTTCGAAATATCGGCGCATTTTCCAATTTTTTGAAGCTTGCAGCTCTTGAATCTGGCCTGATTAGTAATTTCCATAAATTATCACAAGATGTTGGTGTATCCAATCCAACCATTAATGAGTATTATCAAATTCTTGTTGATTGTCTTGTGGCTGAGAGAGTCGAAGCACTGTCCAAGTCACATACCAGAAAAAAATTGATTAAGTCTCCGAAGTTTTTGATTTACGATCTAGGTGTGCGTAGAATTGCTGCGGGTGAAGGTAGAGATTTTCCAGAGAAATATATGGGTGATTTGTTTGAACAATGGGTGGGCCTGGAGTTGCTTCGCCAAATGAGGACAGAGCCAGTAAAATGCTCTCTTTTATTTTGGCGTGATCAGTCTGGCGCTGAAGTAGATTTTGTAATTGAAAAAGAAAATCAATATATACCAGTAGAAGTAAAGTGGACCAAAAATCCAACTGCGCAAGATGCTCGCCATGTTCATACATTTATTGAAGAGTATTCCAATTGCTCAAAGGGATATGTAGTCTGTAGAGTAAATCGAGCGCAAAAACTATCATCGAGTGTAATCGCTCTTCCTTGGAAAGAGCTGCCTTCTATTTTAGAAAAATAGTTGGCTTTAGCTTTATGCCAGTCGAGCTTAAGTACTATTTACTCTTGAAAGATCTGTACTGATATTTCTGTGCAATAGCGTTACTGCTCTTCTGTAACAAATTTATATACTGTTTTTAAATTTGTTAGAAAATCTTTTGTATTTTTATAGGGAGTAAATTTGATCGAATTTCTGATCATGTGTACAACACACAACTGCAATTCTGTTTCGGGAAATACCTACTTCATTCAGCAGAGCCGTCATACATTGAAACTAGGGCCTGAAGGATATCATGAGTTGTTTTCAAGTCTACTTCAACAGAGGAAATAGCTTCTTCCTTTTGTTTTAAATACATGTTATTGTTTTTTCGATTTGGATCCAAAATGGGTGTAAAATCGTTATCTGGATCATTTTCCTGATAGATTCTATCCAAAAAGCAGTACTCTGCATTTCTATGTAGCGCAGCTAGTTGAAGATCGCTTCTCCTGTAGTCGTCGAGATTAGAGTAGCGAACTTTGTATAGAGTGACTCGAGCTTTTTCAAGAAAAAATATCTGCTCATTAGTTAAATATAGATTTTTGAATTTAGAGTCATTTTCTATTATACTCTTTAGATCATGTTCTTCGATTGAATATTTAGTTACTGCAAGCTGCTTAAAGACTTCTTCAATCAGAAATACCATCATTTCATTCATATGAGAATAGTATATGTGAGCTGTTTCTCCCGAAGTTTTATCCATTTTATGAAAAGTTTCCAGAGAGGCCATTCTTGCAATAAGATCCAAAGGTGCTTCCTTATCCTGTAAGGGCAATTGATTAATAATTGTTCGTAGTGGGCTTGAAGCCTCTTTATCAGAAGAAATAGGAGGTTTTTGATTTGGGATATTTACAGTATGAAGTTGTGGTAAAGCCGGAGCTGACTCATCCTTGATTAGATTGTGTGCCAATTTCAATATCTCGTCAAAAAAACATATCAACTCTGATGATGAAATTTTGTGTAAACTCATAATTCTTTGATCTATGGGTCTATGAGTATTTTTACTAGTTAATTTTGTTGGATATCTGGCACTTAAAGATGCCTTATTAATCTCAGATAGTATTGTATAATCTTCGGCTTCAATCGAAAAATCATTGGAAACTTCGACTAGAGTATTTATTTTATCTAAAAGATTGTGTGAATTGCAAACATCTTCGACTTCTTCACTATTACAATGTTCTCGTATCAGAGCTGTTAGAAGTTGCTCTAATAGTAAATTTGCTTCAGCAAGAGCAACAAGAGAGATAGTATAATTCTGATGAGATTGCATATTTGTGTCAGTAATTCCCGCTGGAATTTTGGCTTCGGATGACGTTGAGACAGAAGATGAATCTTTCGCTTCCCCTCGTGGCTCAACCGAAGTTGTATCAAATGAAGATGGTCCTAAAGAATCAAAATTTACAGATGAGTCTACGAAGAGGGAATTGCTATCTAACTCTGATTCAGCAGCTTCTGCTCCAGCGGGAATTGCTGCCAAATCACATATCAGTATCATTAGATTTAGAAAATGCGCATATGAGGATTTCATACATCCTTTTGCAGATGGATTAGTCAAATGTTCCTGCTTTTCAGTAAATGAGCCTATCATAGTCTGGATAAAGTAGGTAAAAGTAGCTTCGACATATTCTTGATGTACGGATATAGGTTCAGGATCAACTACAGCTGGGGTATTAGAGATACTTACTTTTCTTGCGTGCACTTGCCTAGCAGTTTCTCGATTCACTTCAAGTAACCATAATTTACGGGATGCAGTACGAATTTTGGATTCGAGCTCAGCATTAAGAAATGTTATACCGGCTATTACAGACCTTAAAACTTGAACTTCTTCCTTGTATTCTTCCATTGAAAAAGTATTTAAAAGATCAAATAATGGTTCATGTATTTTTGAATACCCATCATCTTCAAACTGAGTGGGTACTGCTTGACCACTGAATATGGAACAAAAAGCATCAATTTGAGCTTGGTTTTGATCGACAGCTTTTTTTTCTCTAGGGGGTAAAGCTTGGCTTTGGAATATCAATTCAGAAAGGAATTTGCTGTCAAATGTTGTATTTGGATTAAAATCAGCAAATATAAGATATTGCTGTTCTTCTACCATCTTAATTGCAAAAGGTATAACTTTTAACGCTATTTCAACAAGTTTTTTAGCAGAAAAAATTTGTTCATTTCTTTTTATTAAATACTCTATTTCTATTGAAACTATATTCTTTATTATTGCTAATTCTGATTCAATATTGTTTAGAATTGAAAGGTCTGCTGATTCGTTACTGATTTCTTTAGTGAAATTTAATAATGTGTCCAAATGAGAGATCATGTCTGTTTTGATGTTATCACGAGATAAATCTGTTGAGAAAGATTTAATTTTCTCGTCAAGGCAACCTGTAAAAGAATAAATTCCACGACAGTATTCTATAGGATATATTGTTTTGATATTGTCTCTTAATCTAAAATATGTGTCTTGATCGAGAACCGAGAATTCGTCTGTATTTTTTCCTGCAACAAAGAGGTCCTCCATTCGACACAAGAGTTTCTTTTCATTCATTGGGAGATCTCTATTCTTTTGCGTGGCTCGAAGATCACACAACACTTCTACGCTTTTTAAAATTTGAGCCGCTCCGGAAGGAACCTGTGGCAGGTCGTTAAAATTATCATCAGCGATAGAAAAAACATGTGATAGCAGGGCCTTTCTAATATGCGAATCTGAATTTTTTATATTATCTAATATATCCCCATTTGAAGAGTTTTCTAGTGGAAACAAGGGAGGTGGACATTTTTTTTCAAAAAATGCACGCGCATTTTCTAGCTGTTTTGAGACTGAGCATAATAAATTTGTCGTATCTTGTTCAGGCTTAGGAGTGGCAGTTAATATGTTTATTAATTGATCTTCTCTGGTTATATCAATTGTACCTGGGATGATTTCTATACCTTCTTGATACGACTCAATAGAGGAATGTAATGTGTTTATTTTGGCTAGCGCTTCATTGAGCAGGGATGTTTTATCTAATATATTTTTTTTAACAACTTCATTTGTTGCAGTATCTGATAAATTAGAAAGTCTTTCCAATTTGTCCTTGAAAATGCGATCTAAAATTCTTGATTTTATTCCAATAAAGCCAATGTCAATAATTTTATTTGAAGAATTTTCTGGAATAAAAAAATTAGTAAGAGATTCTAAATCAGTTAAGTCTTTTGGTGTTAATAAATTATTATTAGAGGCTTCCTCTTTTATGTCATTGTAACTTTTTAGTATGTCATTAAAATTGTTGATTTGCTCAAAATTTTTTAAAGCAAAAGTACTAGTTTGACCTTCAGCAGGCATAGCAGGAAATGCGGACATAAAAAACCTTAAAGTTATTTGTTCTTTTATTATTGGTTAATTCTTTATTTAATGCAATAAATTAGATGTTTATAAAATAAAATTTGATTAAAAATTTTGGCTAGTTATAACTTTAATCTTCTAAGAATGTTTTTTTTGGTCTATTTAATAAGCTTTGTAATTGAAAAAAATGAAATAAAAAATTCATTTTAAAAAACCTAAATCGTCAATATAGAATGACTTGCATAAAATATGGACAATTACAATGATTGATAAAAACTTAATTTTTCAAGAAGGAATAAGAAAATGTAAGAGTATATATGATTTAATTTATAGTGCGCTTTGAGTTTTAAAGATCTGTACAAAAATCCCTATGCATTAGACTTGCCAAAAAGAGATAAAAACACATTGTGGGAATAAGCATAATGGCTCCATCTGAAATGGAGATAAACAGATATGTTATAAGTCCAAGAGCAATAGCTATGTGGTTTTTTTGTAAACGTGATTTCCTAAGAAAAATAGCAGTGAAAATTGGGCCTATCATGGCTATTAGAAAACATATTAATCCTACAATTCCGAATTGATCAAGCATTGATAGATAAACCATTTCTTCTATTTGAAAAAAGGGTTTTGTCGGAAAGTAGGTGAGGTTTGAAAAAACGTTTAATTGATCGGCTCTCCCGCCTAAATTCTGATCCAATAAAAAGCTTTGTTGAAAAGGGAAATATTCCACTGTTAAGAAAGTTAGAACAAGCAAAAAGAAGTATGTAAAAATGTGCTTTCTTTTTTCATGAGGGGAGAGTTTCATAGTTACTAAGTAAATAAGTTCTGCAAAAAATAGCCCTATCCAAACGGTTCTCGAGAGAGTAAAGATAAACGATGTTTTTACAATGATTTTTTTTAAAGCGCTTTTTTCTACCAAGTTATAAAGCGGTAAAAATAAAAGAAGGCATATGCCGTAAAGGTTGCCATTATTGTAGGTAGAAATAAGCTTAAAAAAACCACCTCTATCAATGCATTTTTCTGTTTCCAAAAGTCCGCTATCTGCTGCATTTATCGTTAGATATGGAATAGTAAAAAAATGATCCGAAAAGATTCGAAAAACAAAAAGAAATATCCCAAAACTTGCCACAAAGAGCATGCCTTTTTTTAAAAAGGAAAAAAATCTTTCCATTTCTACCCTGTAAATTGCATCGGAAAGGGTAATAAAAAATACAATTGGAAAAATAACCATGGATGTAAGAAATGAAAGAAAAAGACTTAGATCTTCAAAGCCATAGAATAGCAGACAGCTTAGAAATACAAGCATAAATGGAATCATACATATAAGCGCCATGAGTTGTGGGTAATGTAACTTTTTTGGAGAAGAAAAAAAAGAAAGTAGGGCCGTTACTGCAAGAAGTAAGTATCCCCATGTGATGGGAATATCATTTATTTTGATTCCTCCCTTCGGGAATACAAATAAAAAGATAAAAAGAAGGGGAAACAAAAAGGAAAATGCTGATTTCTGTGCTAGAGCAGTTCTCATTTATCCTTTTTGATGTGCTTACTTAACAGCCCTGCAAGCTTCATCATATCGATGCTGTCACTATGCCCAAATACTTTGCTTAGCTTTTCATCAGGGACAATCATCCGTTTGTTTTTTTCATCTTGAAGATTGTTTGCTTTGATGTAATCCCAGACCTTTTTTGTAACATTTCCACGTGAGAGTTCTTTTTCTTTTACAATGGCGATTAGTTCATCAGATAGAGGGTAGGTGGGCTGCACCCTTGCAACTTTTTTCTTTGGAGCAGCTTTCTTCTTTGTCGTTTTAGTAGCGGTCTTTTTTGCGCCTTTCTTTGCAGCTATTTTTCCAGCGCCTTTTCTTGGCTTTTTTACGTATGCTGTTTTTGGATGGTCGATATATTTGGTTTCTAATTGCTCCAAACTATTTCCAATAACGTCGCAATCTGGATAGTTTGTGCAGCTAAAGAATATTTTTCCAAACCGAGATCTTCTTTGGGTAATTTTTCCATCGCACCCAATTGCAGGGCAATCAGGCATTTCATCAGGCGTTGGTTCACCTTTTTGAGGAATGTTAACAATTCCCTTACAGTCGGGATACTTGCTACAACCTAGAAAGGTTCCATATCTTCCAAAGCGAATAACCATGTTTGATTCGCATTTAGGGCAATTTTGATCCCAATCAAAATTTTCAGCGTAATCTTCTTTTTTAAAGTTTAAAGCTTCAATGGGAACAGTAAACTTACATTCAGGATATTCTTTACATCCATAGAAGTATTTGTCAGAAGACCAGACTTTTTGAAGGGTGCTTCCACAACTTGGGCATTTGATGTCTGTTGGAATTTTTGGCACGTGAGCTTCTTCAAGCGCAACTTCTACAATAGGCTCAAATTTATCCCAGAATTCTTGCAAAAACTCCTTCCAGTTTTTGTGATTTTCCGCAATTTCATCCAGTTCATCTTCCATATGGGCAGTAAAATCAATATCCATGATGATTTTGAAATAATCTTCAAGCATTTGGGCTATAATTTTACCAAGTTCGGTAGGCTTGATGGTAAGGCGCTCTTTTGTGGTATACTCTCGACTTTGAATTTTATTCATAGTCGCAGCGTAAGTAGACGGTCTTCCAATCCCTCTTTTTTCCATCTCTTTTACAAGAGATGCTTCGGTAAATCTTGGAGGCGGTTTAGTAAAAGATTGATTAGAAATCACCTGTATTAAAGAAAGCTTTTCTCCAACTTTTAAGGGAGGAAGCAAAATCATATCATTTGCTTTATTCTCTTCATCCTCTTTCTCCTCATAAACCGCTAAAAACCCCTTAAATTTGATCACAGATCCTGTAGCTCTTAGAATTTTATTTCCAGCTTCTACATCAGCAGTTACGGTATCATAAATTGCTGGCATCATTTGAGAGGCTAAAAAACGTCTCCAGATAAGCTGGTATAGTTTGAATTGGTCCAAAGAAAGAGTGTTTCTTAAACTTTCAGGAGTTTGGCTTAAATTTGTTGGGCGGATAGCTTCGTGAGCGTCCTGAGCGGCCTTTTTTGAGGAATAGAAATTTGGTTTTGCTGGGATATACTCTTTTCCATATTCCTTTTCTAAATACTTTCTAGCAGAAGTAAGTGCTCCTGGTTCTACTCGAACGGAGTCCGTTCTCATATAAGTAATTAAACCCTCAGATCCAACACCCTCATAAAGGCCTTGGGCAGTTGCCATTGCTCTTGTTGCAGAAAATCCAAAATGACGGGAGGCTTCTTGTTGCAATGTAGATGTTGTAAAGGGAGGTACTGGGTTTCTTTTTCTTTCTTTTTTCTCAACTGACTTAACAAGAAAAGAAGATCCTTTTAACTCAGATACGATTTTATCGGCTATTTCCTTATTTGGAATGGTAACGCCTTTTTTTCCTTCTTCCTTTTCTTTGACAATTTTTTCAGAATCGATAGATAAAAGGTATGAGTTAAAGGGTTTTCCATTGGAGGAGAGATCAGCGCCTATGCTCCAATATTCAACAGGTTTAAACGCATCAATTTCCTTTTCACGATCGACAACAAGTTTTAATGCAACGGATTGCACTCTTCCAGCAGATAGACCGCCATCAGATTTTTTTTTGATTCTACGTTGCAGTATAGGAGAAATTTTATAACCGACAATGCGGTCGAGTAATCGACGAGCTTGCTGCGCGTCCACAAGAGAAAAATCAATGTCTCTTGGTTTTTTAAGCGCATCTAGAACAGCATCTTTGGTAATCGAGTTAAAGGTTACCCTTTTATATTTTGTTTTGGGAGGAAGGATCGCAGCAATATGCCAAGCAATAGCTTCTCCTTCTCGATCGGGATCGGGAGATAGATAGACTTCATCACACTGCTTTGCAGCCTTTTTTAATTTAGCGATGACGTCTTTTTTGTCATCTAAGACCTCATAAACGGGTTCAAAATTATTATCGAAGTCGATTCCAAATCCTTTTTTTGGGAGATCACGGATATGACCCACTGAGGACTCAATGATGAAGTCATTGCCTAAAAACTTTTTGAGGGTTTTTATTTTTGTTGGGGACTCGACGATGATTAATTTTTTTCCCATTCCTAGGACTTTCCTACTTTCGTTACTCGCTGATGCGAATTCTTCTAATAAATAGGATGTAAATTAAAAAGTTTGGAAAACACATAGTGTGTTGCTTGTAAAAAACTTAGTAATATTTATCGCTATTTAATTCAAATAAACTTTGGCGTAATTTTATTATCATACGTTGAAAGTGATTTTCTCTCAAGTAGAGGCTTTCACTGTTATCGTTTAATACGCCAGATATAGCATCATTTATGAAGTTCAAAATAAAAGTACAGGCTAAAAAATATTTAATAGGTTTTTAACGTTATGATTCTAAGCAGACTCATCATAAGAACAAACCTCTTCCCATATAATATAGTACTATAGCGATTGTCTAAAGCGGAAAGACATTTAGCAAAAGCATTTGCTGACATGTCTAATTCCTCTTGTAAAATTGCACCTGGATGAATTGGTTTCATTTTATTTTTCATACTACCTTCTTGAAATGAATTCAATATTGGTATTTTCATGAATATAGGAGCTTTGGATCTATTAATGAGAATATGCTGCTTG
>JAJFMH010000014.1 GCA_021772245.1 Chlamydiota bacterium
CTAGTGCTTTTTTTAGTTTGGACATATCTAAAACGGACAATTTGCTTAGGCTATCCACTAGTTCTTCTATTTGCGTCTCGCTCACTTTTCTACCTCTTTTACTTTAAATAAATTTTTCTTGTGCTTCTCAACTTAAGAAAAATGATTACTCTTCTTCTTTTTTAATTTTACTATCAATGCACCCGATTACACCTGACATCGCAGCTTCCATAACGGATACTAGCTGTGACATTGGCGCTTCAAATAGTCCAAGAAGCTCAGATCTCATTTGATCTTTACCAGGCAACTTAGAAATTTGTTCTACATCGGATGGACTACATATTTTTTCTTCAAAATATCCCATTAGGACATCAAGTGATTTTTTATTACTTCCGGCGAAATTGAATACTGCTTTTGTTGTTGCAACTGTATCTTCACCAGTATAAACAATGCCCACATGCCCTTTCAGGTCATCTTTAGCAAAGTCAAGACCTTTTTCTTTAGCAGCTTTTAGAAAGATTCTTTTGCTAACTACAGAAAAATTTCCTCCAGACTTGAATACTTCAGACCTAAAGTCAGCTGTTGCATTCGCGTCTAAAGAGCTATAGCTAAGTAAAATAAATGCGCTTGATTGATCTATTTCTTCTACCATTCCGTCAAGTAGAAACTGTTTTTCTTTTCTCATTTTTTCCTCTTTACTTAAGCTTTAGATTGCAGAATTTACATCCACTTTAAGCCCTGGGCCCATAGTGCTTGATATGTATAGACTCTGCATAAATTGCCCTTTACTACTGGCAGGCTTCATCTTAGTAAGTGCTGATAAAAGCGCGGATATATTTTCTTTTAAAGCTTTTGCTTCAAACGAAAGCTTTCCAACAACATTATTGATAAGGGCACTTTTATCGACTTTAAACTCTACTTTACCCTTTTTTAATTCTTCAACAGCATTTGCAACGTCATTTGTAACAGTTCCTGCCTTTGGAGTAGGCATAAGACCACGTGGTCCAAGAATTTTTCCAAGTCGCCCTACTTCTCTCATCATATCAGGAGTAGCAATCATTGCATCGAAATCTGTCCAACCATTCTTTATCCTATCAACAAGTTCGTTATCTCCAGCTTCCATTGCTCCAGCATCAAGTGCTTCTTTTACCTTGTCCCCTTTTGCCAAGACGACAATTTTCATATCCTTTCCAGTTCCGTTAGGAAGAGTAACAGTACTTCTTACTTGCTGGTCAGACTTCCTTGGATCAACACCAAGTTTAATTGAAACCTCAACAGACTCATCAAATTTCACTTTCTTGCAGTCTTTTAAAGCGGTAAGAGCCTCTTCAATTGAGTAGGTCTTATCTAAATTGATCTTTTCTAAATTTTTTCTGTAACGTTTGCTTTGTTTGCTCATATTAGCCCTCTACCACATCAATTCCCATGGATCGCGCAGTACCTTCTATAACAAGCATAGCAGCTTTATCAGAATTTACACGCAAATCTGAGCGTTTTTTTTCTACAATTTTTTTAACTTGTGTCTTAGTTAGTTTTCCCACTTTATCTCTATGGGGCACGCCTGATCCTGACTTAAGATTAAGCTCTTTTAAGATCATTTTTGCAACTGGAGGCTGTTTCGTAATAAATGTAAAACTTTTATCAGAAAACACAGTAATTACAACTGGTAATACGTCACCAGCTTTATCTTGTGTTTTTGCATTAAACTCCTTACAAAAGGCCATGATGTTCACACCAGCAGCTCCAAGAGCTGGACCAATAGGTGGCGCTGGATTTGCCTTTCCAGCAGGAATTTGAAGCTTAATCAGTTTTTCAATTTTTTTTGCCATTACCTATATCCTACTTTTATTCTGTTCCCATATCAGCTGGAACTTGCTCTACTTGCCAAAATTCTAAATCATCTACCCTGGTATCTCTTCCAAAAATAGAAACCATAACGCTTAGACGTCCCTTTGCATCAAATACTTCTAAAATACTACCTGTAAAGTTGACAAAAACTCCATCCACAATCTTCACTTCATCTCCGACTTGGAATAAATGCTTTGACACAACTTCATCTTTTCTTTCAGTAAGCTCGTTCAATATACTTTGTACTTCATCATCATCAAGTGGTGGTGGTTTTCCACCGCCAATAAAACCGATTACTCCGTTTGTATTTTTGATATACATCCAAGAGTCATCAGTGAGCTCCATTTTAACGAGAGCGTATCCAGGCCACAGCCTTTTCTCGCTAATTTTTTGCTCTCCCTTTTTCATTTCAGCAACTTGCGCAGTGGGAACAACAATCTGCTCAATCAAACCACTAACTTCTCCAATGTCTTTGCCTTCTTCAAGAGCTTTTTTTACTTTTTTCTCATGACCAGACATAATTTGAATAGCGTACCATTTTTTCATGAAATCATTCCTTAATTAATAATGTGAGTGAGAAGGGATAGTCCATGCATGATACCTCTAAGAGCTAGATCAATCACATAGATTCCGATACTCAAACAGAAAATGGATCCCAAAACAATTTTTGTTGCTAAAGCAAGCTCTTGCTTGCTTGTCCAGGAAATTTTCTTAATTTCGGTTTTCATGCCTTCGAGAAATGGAGTTTTTTGACGACTCTTTTTTTTCTTTCTCTCGTATGCTAATTTTGTTGCCTTTTCTGAAAATGACATTTTATTCTTACTTTCTTTAACCATGAAGCCTGTTTACTATTTCATCGAGTGCGGAGGGACTCGAACCCCCGACCTGCGACTTTGGAGATCGCTGCTCTACCAAGCTAAGCTACACACCCAAAATATATCTTTTTATACAAGAAAAGCTAAGCCAAATTTTGGCTTAGCTTTTCTAACATTCGAATCTGTTACTCAATAATCTTTGTAACAGTTCCGGCGCCGATTGTTCTACCACCTTCACGGATAGCAAAACGCATTCCTACTTCCATCGCTACAGGACTTAGAAGCTCACCAGTAATTTCAACATTATCACCCGGCATTACCATTTCAGTTCCTTCTGGAAGAGTTACAGTACCTGTAACATCTGTTGTTCTGAAATAGAACTGAGGTCTGTAACCAGTAAAGAAAGGCTTATGTCTACCACCTTCATCTTTCTTAAGGATATAAACAGTCCCCATGAATTTTGTGTGAGGAGTACATGTTCCAGGAGCTGTTAGACACATTCCACGCTCGATAGCATTTTTATCAATACCACGAAGAAGAACCCCAACATTTTCACCAGCTCTTGCTTCATCAAGTAGCTTGTTAAACATTTCTAGGCCTGTAGCTACAGTCTCACGAGTATCTTTTAGACCAACAATCTCGATCTTATCATTCATTTTGATGATACCCTTTTCAACTCGACCAGTTGCAACAGTTCCTCTACCAGGAATAGAGAATACATCCTCAACTGGCATCAAGAACGGCTTATCAACTTCTCTTTCAGGAGTTGGGATTTTTTCATCAATTGCTTTTACAAGCTGCTCCATGTTCTCTTGGTACTTAGCATCACCTTCTAAAGATTTTAATGCAGATCCACGGATAATAGGTACATCCTTGTAGCCTTGGGCTTCAAGCATTTCTGTAATTTCCATTTCAACAAGCTCAACAAGCTCTTCGTCACCTTCTCCGATCTGATCCATTTTGTTGAGAAACACAACAAGTGATGGTACTCCGACCTGGCGAGCTAATAGTACGTGCTCTTTAGTCTGTGGCATAGGTCCATCAGTTGCAGCCACAACAAGAACCGCTCCATCCATTTGAGCAGCACCAGTAACCATGTTTTTAACATAATCAGCGTGTCCAGGACAGTCTACGTGAGCGTAATGTCTATTTTCAGTTTCATATTCAACGTGAGAAGAATTAATTGTAATTCCTCTAGCCTTTTCTTCAGGGCTGTTGTCAATCGATGCGTAGTCACGAAATTTAGCCCCACCTTTTTGCGCAAGGTAGTTAGTGATTGCCGCTGTTAATGTAGTCTTTCCATGGTCAACGTGACCAATGGTTCCGATATTTACGTGAGGCTTGTTTCTTTGAAAACTTTCCTTAGCCATTGTGGATACCTCCGATTAGATCCAGTAATTC
>JAJFMH010000015.1 GCA_021772245.1 Chlamydiota bacterium
TTGCCTAGAGGACTAGAAATGGTCAATCGGGGGCAAAACAGCAGTAATTGCAACTATCAAGAAATTAAATCAGAAGCGTGGTAGCTTCTGAGCATTAGTTAATCGTGTTTTGTATAAGTTTGATTAACTTTTGTTGAGCGGCCTTGATATAAGATCTTCGTAATAGATAAGTAATTTTGAAGCATCGTCCTAGTTATCATATATCTGAAGTAGATGAATATACTCCCTAAATCCCCATGTATTATTTAAAACAGAACAAATAAATTGTTCTTCGCTGAAGCGATGGTGTCTTACAATACACTCTTTAGGATTACGAATAGTCATTATGAGTTTGTTTTTTGTAGTATCTATTTTAGAAAAGAAGTTACGTTCCATTGAGCCAAAACAGTGGGATAAATGCACCGCAGGTTTTTGCATGTCGAGCTGCAGATTCAAAGGATTTAAAGAATGTCTGAAAAACATTCCTGTACGTCCCATAGTTCCAAGAGGCTTTTTAGTAAGGAGTTGGATAAGACTTGCTGTAAAATTTGTGCCTGATTTTGGAAAGGTGAGTAAAAACTCCTTGTCTTGAATTTTATATGGGTACCTGTCACTTACATGCTGATTTCCAAAACATAAACTTGAAAGCGATAGAAACCCAATCAGAATATATTTTGTCATGTGCCTATTTTGTATTTAAGAGTGAATAATTGGTTTGTCTTAAAGCTTCATAGGATGCAATTGCAGCCGCGTTTGAAAGGTTTAAGCATCTGCTGTCTTTTTTCATAGGGATCTTCACAAAACGGGCAGGATACTTTTCTAGAAAATATGGGGGAAGCCCTTTTAATTCGCAGCCAAAAATAAGTAGATCATTTTGCGTATATGAAACTTCACTATAATTTTTTGTGCTATGTGACGAAAAAAAGTAAAAAGGATGATTTGTATTTTCTAGATACGACTTTAAATCATCGATTTCTTCAATTTCAACTTCATTCCAGTAATCTAAACCAGCTCTCTTAAGTGTTTTATCGTCAGTTTGGAATCCAAGTGGTTTTACAAGCACTAAAGAGATGCCTGTGACGCTACACGTTCGAACAATATTTCCAGTGTTCTGAGGGATTTTAGGTTGATATAAGATGATTTTCATAGAAAGGAAGCTTCCCAGCAAAACTGGGAAGCTAAGTTATATTAACGAGTTGCTTGGTTTTCTTCCATTTCTGGCATTGCAATTTCTTGCATGTCAGATGGAATATCTGCATCAACCATAGAAAGTTTGTCTTCTGCTGGTTTTTCAACATGTGCTTTTACAACTTCAATTTCGAAAGCTAGCAGTGAATTTGGTGGTAAAAAACCTGATGTCCCATATCCAAGCTCAGGATGGATATAGAGAGTTCTTTTTTCACCTTCTTGCATGCCAACAATACCTTGGCTAAAACCTGGAATTGTCTCTTCTAGTGAAACAATCTCATCTTCTTTAGACTCGCCAAATACTTTTCCATCAAGAAAAGATCCTTTATAACGAATTAGAGGTGTATTTTCAGCCTTAACTTCAGCTCCAGTTCCTGCAACTTCTGTTTTGTACTGCAATTTTCCATCGCTAAGAGCAACAATTCC
Organism: Chlamydiota bacterium; assembly: GCA_021772245.1. Classification (GTDB taxonomy): domain Bacteria; phylum Chlamydiota; class Chlamydiia; order Chlamydiales; family Simkaniaceae; genus JAJFMG01. The sequence continues at coordinate 1,594 of JAJFMH010000015.1, forward strand.
AGCCTCTTTGGCATTTTTTGCCATAAAGCTGTTTGCCTTCTCGAGGTTTGTTTCTGATAGTTTTGCAAAAGCAGTTTCTTGCACTTTAGAGATCGCTTCAACGCACTGAGACTCATCTAGTGGAGATTCTTTACCAGCAATTGAGTCTTGCATGCCTTGAATGACATCATTTATATCGAACTCAAAGCCTAATGACTCTAAATTTTTACCAATTAAATGCCCAAAAGCTTCTGATACTTTTTTTAAGTCTACCTGCTGCTCAGCAGGAACCTCTTTTGTCATCTCTTCTTTCGCATTAAGAGGAGAGGAAATAAGCGTTGCAAAAATAGGTAGCGCAAATGCTATTGATAGTCGTAAATATTTTTTGGTTTTCATTCTGTACTCCTTACAAATAAGCGATGAATTAGATGATCAATGTACCAAAGATAGAGATCCCATTGCAAGTGAAAACTGAAGCTCTACTCGTTTGAAAAGAGCTTTCGTGTTTCACCAGAGCGTAGTTGTACTAAAATTGTTCCATCCATGTTTGTTTCAAGAAGCTTTGCTTCTTGTTTTTCTCCATCAACCGAGTAAAGATGAAACTCATCTTTAAATAAAAGATTTGCATCATATTCTTTCTTGAAGAGAGCAAACCCATGTTTCAAAAAATTATCTAAGTCAGCTAAAAAAATTTCTTTAATCGTGGATAGAATCATCTCGATGTTACATGTGAGCTTTGTTTCAATAAGAAGTGATGTAGCAATATCAGAAAGATCACACAGGTGTTCTTTTTGCATGTTCACATTTATTCCAAATCCAAGGATAACATCGTACTTTTCATTGCGAGAGAATATCTCGCAAAGAATACCGCCGATTTTTTTTCCGTGGAAAAAAAGATCATTGGGCCATTTTAAAGAAATGGAGTGACCATGTTTTTTAAGTGCTGTAAGAATGCAGATAGAAAGAAATTGAGATAGGTTTGCAATAAACGCAGCATTTTGAGGAAGAGTAAAATATAAGCTTGCTGTAATGCTTTTATGTGGAGCAGATACAAATGTTCGATTGAATCTTCCTATGCCATGTGTTTGCTTAGGTGTAGATACAAGTGTGATTTTACTTGGATCAAGTGTATGGAGGTTGCGCTTTATCCAAGTTTGCGTCGAATCCACTTCTTCTAAATGAATATGTTTCATATGATACGCTGTGGGCGATTTTTAGAGTTTATTGTAACATATAAGTAGCAATATGAGAAATTATAAATACCTTCTGAGAGTGGATTTTAAGGCCCTTGGTATTATTTTATCTCTAATGGTGATCAGTCTGCTTGTAATTTCATCTACCACAAATGAAATTGGAGCAGATGTTTTTTTTACATCGTATGTAAAAAATCAAATCAAGTGGTTTATACTTGGTTTTGGAGTGTTTTTCTTTTTTTCTTTATTAGATTATCACAAACTTAGAGAGTGGACTTGGGTTTTATATATTATCGCTGTAGCGCTTCTCTTGGGCTTGTTTTTTACAGAGCCAATCCAAAATGTTCGAAGGTGGTATCGAGTATCTTTTATTCCTTTTAGCCTGCAGCCTTCAGAGCTTGCTAAACTGATTGTAGTCATTGCTCTTAGTTGGTTTTTAGAGTATAAACGCTCTGACCCTAATCGTTTTAAAGTGGCAGCTCTAGCTCTTTGTATCGTCTTTATTCCTTTTGTATTGATTCTCAAACAACCTGATCTTGGGTCTGCTCTTGTGTTATTTCCAATTACTCTCGTGATGTTTTATTTTGGGGATGTGAATCAGAAATTTGTAAGGGTTATGACAATTGGGGGTCTTATTGGATTAAGCTTTGTAGTTTCGATTTTTCTTGGGATTATTTCGCATGAGGACACCAAACCCGTTGTTACCAAATTTATTAAAGAGTATCAGTATGAGCGGCTAAACCCAGAAAACTATCATCAAAATGCTTCACAAACAGCGATTGCACTTGGAAGATTTACTGGATCTGGATGGCATAAATCTGAATTTACAGGCAGGCATTTTCTTCCCTTTGGATATACGGACTCTGTTTTTCCAGCATTCACAGAAGAATTTGGCTCACTTGGGGCGATTATTTTGCTTTCACTTTTTTTTGGATTAATATATTTCAGTTTTAAAGTAACAGCTGTTGCCAAAGACTATTTTGGAAGAATGCTATCATCTGGAATAACGGTTTATTTGGCTGTTCATGTGATCGTAAATATAGGAATGATGAGTGGACTTCTTCCAATAACCGGAGTGCCATTAATTTTAATAACATCGGGAGGGTCATCAGTGCTTTCGACGATGATGGCACTTGGTATTTTGCAAAGTATTTATATCAGGAGGTTCACATTTTAATGAAAGATCACACCTTTATTTTTACTCCTGGAAAATGGCTTGGTGAAGGAACCATTAAACTGAATATGGCAAAAGAAGAGATGAGATTTTTCACTAGGTGGACAATTGGTGAAAAAGACCAATCTGGAATAATAACAACTTCTCAAGAAATTGAAATTTCAGGGATTGGAGATCTTATGAAAAATGAATTTCTTTTTTCGAAAATCAAGGAAGATTCCTTTGCTATTGAGCTAGAAAATCAATCCCTTGGAAAAGTAATCGGAAAAGGTGTTATTACTAAAAAAATCATCGCTTTGGAGTTTAGGCAGGGTAATCTTGGTTTCGAAGGATTAGAGCTGTATGAGCTGGATGGGAAAGATAAGTATAAGGTTCATGCTGAGTATGCAACCACTGAAGATTTTAGAACCATAATACATGGAAAAATTTGGAGAAAGTTGGACGAATGAAAATAGCAATCTTAATATCTACTCTATTACTGCTTTGCACAGCTTGTATTACACAAAGAGCTGTAATGACAAGTGACGGCTATGCAACTGTGCAAGTCGGTATGCCGATTGAACAAGTTGTGCAAGATTATGGAAAGCCTTATTCGATAACTTCCAAGGGTAACAATGTTTATATCTATGAATATATCGAAAGAATAACTCGTGAAGTAAAAATTGTGGAACAAAGAAGATATTTTTTAGTGGTAGAGAACGGAAAAGTTAGTGGGAAGTACTTAAAAGTATCTAACCCACCACCTTTTGAAGCAATTTATTCAGATGATCCCTATCCGAATTACTAAGCTTTAATTTTGATATCAACACCAGCTGCTACAGGCAATACTTTTAGCTTGTCAATTGTATCAAGTGTTGGGTTCATGATATCAAGTAATCTAATGTGCGTTCTCATCTCAAACTGCTCACGTGATTTTCTATCTACGTGAGGAGATCTCAAGACTGTGTATATTTCCCTTTTAGTTGGTAGGGGAATAGGGCCAATTACTCGCGCTCCAGTTCTCTTTGCAGCTTCTACGATATCAGCAGTTGATCTATCTAGAATACGCTGATCATAACCTTTTAGCCTGATGCGAATTTTTTTCATTTGTTGTTTTGCCATAATGCTTTTTTAACCCTTTTACTTTTTGACAATTTCTTCTTGTATCTTAGTTGGTACCTTCTCGAAGTGGCTCGGTTCCATCGAGTATGTTGCTCTTCCAGAACTGAGAGACCTAAGTGTTGTGGAGTACCCAAACATTTCACTAAGTGGTACTTCAGCTTCAAAGATAACAACACCCTTTTCATTCTTTTGATTCATAATCTTTCCACGACGTCTATTTGCATCGCCCATTACGTCTCCTAAGAAATCTTCAGGAGTTGTAATAACAACCTTCATAATAGGTTCAAGTAGAATTGGCTTTGATTTTTTTGCAGCGTCTTTGATTGCCATAGAGGCGCAAATCTTAAAGGCCATTTCATTCGAATCAACTTCATGATATGACCCAAATACGATATCAACTTTTACATCGACTAGGTTGTAACCTGCAAGTATTCCAGTGTCTAATCCTTCGTTGATACCTTTGATAACAGCTGGAATATATTCTTTCGGAATAACACCACCTACAATTTTAGAGGTAACAACATTTCCTTTTCCTTTTTCGTTTGGCTCAATTTCTAAGCAAACGTGTGCATATTGACCTCTACCACCACTTTGCTTGACATACTTAGTTTCTGTCTTGCCAGCAGCTGTAATTGTCTCTTTGTAGGATACTTGTGGTTTTCCTACATTCGCTTCTACATTAAACTCTCTAAACATTCTGTCTTTCAAAATATCTAAATGAAGCTCTCCCATACCAGCAATAATTGTTTGCCCTGTATCCTCATCGGTAGAAACTCTAAATGTTGGATCTTCTTCAGAGAGTGCGGATAAAGCTTGTGATAGTTTTTCTCTATCTGGCTTTGATTTTGGTTCAATCGCCATAGAGATAACAGGATCTGGGAATTCCATTTTTTCAAGTAGTAATGGGTTTGATTCTGCGCAAAGCGTGTCACCTGTTTTTGTATTTTTTAGACCAATACATGCAGCAATATCGCCAGTAAAGAAAGCATCCTTATCCTTTCTATTATTCGCATGCATTTCAAGTAGCCTTGATACGCGTTCTTTTTTCCCATTGGTAGTATTTATTAGGTTCATTCCCTTAGTAAGGGTTCCAGAGTATACTCGAACAAAGGTGAGTCGTCCCACATATGGATCTGTCATTACTTTAAAGGCAAGGGCAGCAAGAGGTTCATCGTCTTTTGGCTCTAATCCGAATTCTTCATCTGTATCGACGTTGATTCCCTTAATTGTTCCCCTATCTATCGGAGATGGCATCCATCTAACAACAGAATCAAGAAGTGGTTGCACCCCTTTGTTTTTGAAAGCAGTTCCGCAAAGTACTGGGTTGAAAAGGTTTTCACAAACACCTTTTCGGATTACGGTGTGGATTTCATCTTCTGTGAGTTTACTTGGATCCTCTAGCACCTTTGTCATAAAGGCTTCATTTTCTTCATCGATAGTAGCAAGTTCCTCAAGCAATGCAGCTCTTAGTTCATCACACTGATCCTTTAGATCTGCTGGAATTTCTTCTTCTTTGTAATCTGCTCCCATAGTTTCATCTAAGTAGATGTAGGCTTTCATAGCAACAAGATCAACTACTCCTTTGAAGTCTCCCTCCGATCCGATTGGGCACTGGACAGCAACAGCATTTGCTCCAAGCTTTTCTTTCATGCTTGTAATACACTCGAAGTAATCAGCTCCCACTCTATCCATTTTGTTGATAAAGGCGATTCTAGGTACATGGTACTTGTTTGCTTGTCTCCAAACAGTCTCTGATTGTGGTTGTACACCATCAACGGCACTAAATACAGCAACAGCACCATCAAGGACTCTTAAAGATCTTTCTACTTCTACTGTAAAGTCAACGTGACCCGGAGTATCAATGATATTGATTTTACTTCCCTTCCAGTAAACAGTAGTCGCGGCAGATGTAATGGTAATTCCTCGTTCCTGCTCTTGCGCCATAAAGTCCATGGTAGCTGCGCCTTCGTGCACTTCACCAATTCTGTGAACTCGACCTGAGTAATAGAGTATTCTTTCTGTAACTGTTGTTTTACCTGCATCAATGTGAGCCATGATGCCGATATTACGGAGCTTATCTAAGCGATCTTCTTCAGGTCTTTTTCCCATTTTGCTGTACTTCCTTTATATTAAATTACCATTTGTAGTGAGCGAAGGCTTTATTAGCTTCTGCCATACGGTGTGTGTCGTCTTTTTTCTTGATGGTTGTGCCTTGGTTGTTGAAACAATCAAGAAGTTCTGTCGCAAGACCTTCTTCCATGCTTTTACCAGACTTAGCTCTTGCATTATTGATAATCCAAGTCATAGCCATTGAAGTTCTTCTATTTGAAGAAATTTCTACAGGAACTTGATAGGTTGCTCCACCAATTCTTCTTGATTTCACTTCAAGAGAAGGCATTGCATTTTCCAGCGCCTGTTCAAAGGCAGCAAGGGGGGACTCTGCATTTACTTTTTTTGAAAAGTTCTCGATAGCACCATAAACAATTTTTCTAGCTAAAGATTTTTTTCCATCAAGCATAAGCTTGTTGATAAATTTAGCAAGAGTTAGACTGTTATAAGTTGGGTCTGCTTCAATTTTTCTTTTGATTGCTTGTCGTCTTCTTGACATAATCTACTTATCCTTTCTTATTTAGGTCTTTTTGCGCCATATTTTGATCTTCTTTGCTTTCTATCTTTTACCGCAGCGCAATCAAGTGCTCCACGAACTACGTGGTAACGAACACCAGGTAAATCTTTTACCCTTCCACCTCTAACGAGAACAATACTGTGTTCTTGAAGATTGTGTCCTTCACCGCCGATATAGGCAATTACTTCTTGTCCATTAGACAAGCGAATCCAAGCTACTTTTCTTAAAGCAGAATTTGGTTTCTTTGGTGTTTTAGTCTTCACCTGCAGACATACTCCTCTTCTTTGAGGGCATTTCTGAAGTGCTGGTGACTTTTTACGTCTCGTTTTTGATTTACGTTCTTTACGTACAAGTTGATTGATAGTAGGCATTAGAAGCCGATCTCCTTCGTCTTAGTTTTGCATAGTCCTATATGAACAGGGGAATAATACTGAATAGAGTAGATTAATTGCAAAAAAAATCCTATGTAAAACCCCTTTCCCGAAAGAATAACAAAAATATCCTCTTAGAGCCAAGAAATATTTTAAATTAAATATTTGATGTTAATTAAATTAAAATAATACTTTAATGTTATTTATAATTATGTATATTAAAGTTAATTATTAATTAATAAATAAATGGCTAGTGATGAAATTTCTTGGAACAGTTTTATTCAAAATTCTAATAATTGGAACTGCATATTGTACGCAAGATACTTTAAAGGTCAAAGATGTGAGATTTGTTCTTGAAGACCTTCTTACCCTTCATGTTGAAAATGGTAGATTTTCGGAAGACATTATAAAAAGATCTATTTCTTTATACATAAAGGATTTTGATCCGAATAAAGTCTATCTCTTGCAAGAAGAAGTAGATTCTCTTAATAACTTTGATACGGATAAAATCAAGAAAATCCAATCTGACTTTCAACAGAGCAAAATTTCTCAATATTTTGCGGTAAATAAGGTCATGGAAAAAGCGAGTCTTCGATCACAAACAATTAGAAATCAGATTGCTAAGGATGTAAAAAAAAATGGATTTAATGTAGAGGATGCGCAGCCTATTATACGATACGCTGAATTTGCAAAATCAAAGGAAGAGCTTAGAGAAAGACTAAAAGGGCATTTTGCCTTCGTGCTTAGCAATACTCGAAAGAAAGAACTAACAAGCGATGATAAAACGCAAGTATTTGCACTTTGGAATAAGAAAAAAAGGCAATATGAGGCAACCTATCGTCCTGTAAGTATTGATGGCTTAGCTATTAATAAGCAGCTAGAGGAGCATTATACATCTTTGCATACACTGAAAGCTTTGACTAAAAGTCTAGATGCGCACTCTGCTTTTTATAGTCCTGAAGAAGCAAGGTCCTTGCGGGCATCCTTAATGAAGGAGTTCGAAGGAATTGGAATTGTTCTGCAAGAAGAGTTTGACGGGGTTTATATCGTAGGTGTTATCCCGGGGTCTCCAGCAGCTAAATCCAAAGTCATCAAAGAAGATGATAAAATTTTTTCAATAAACGGTAAAAAAATTAAAGGATTTGCTTTCGAAGAAGTTTTAAACGCGCTTCGAGGGAATAAGAAAGGGGAAGTTACACTCGTTCTTGAAAGAGAAGGTGAAAAAGTGAAAGCGCCGTTAAAACTGGAAAAAATTTCGATGGATTCCGAAAGAGTGACCTTTGAAAAGCAGCGATACGGAAAAGGAGTAATTGGAATTATTAATCTCCCAGGTTTTTATGAAAACGGAGACTTTAGCTCAGAGAGTGATTTAAAAAGAGCTATCAAAGAGCTTCGCAAAGAAGATGATCTACTTGGTATTGTCTTAGATATTCGTGAGAATGGAGGTGGTTTTTTATCGCAAGCTGTCAAAGTATCGGGAATGTTTATACCCAAAAGCGTTGTTGTTATTTCCAAATATGCCAATAACGAAATTCGATACATGAAAGATCGGAGCTTTAGACCATATTTTTCAGGGCCTTTAATACTGCTAACATCAAAATTATCCGCTTCCGCCTCAGAGATTGTAGCGCAAGCTTTGCAAGATCATGGAAGAGCATTGATTGTAGGAGATGTCAGATCCTATGGAAAAGGTACTATGCAATATCAAACTATTACAAACGAAAATGCGAAGCATTTTTATAAAGTAACTGTTGGTAAATATTATACAGCATCTGGAAGATCTCCACAAAGAAAAGGGGTTTTGTCTGATGTGGTTGTTCCTAGTAAGTATTCTCCATATGAAATTGGAGAAGAGTTTTTAGAAAACTCACTCACAAATGATCAATTAGATTTAGAAATCATAAATTCACTCTACTTTTCGCAAGAAGAAAATTTCTCTTTAAATGCCATTCCCTATATGCAAAAAAGAGAGACGAAGTGGCGAGCAATGCTTCCAAATCTTGTTACAAATAGTGAAATTAGACTTTCTAATAGCCGGAATTTTAAGCATTATTTACAGGTAATTGATCCTAAAAATAATACTGTTGAACATGGGAAAAAAAATCTGGGAGAAAAAGACCTTCAGCTTGAAGAAGCCGTTTATATCATGCAAGACATGCTTGCGCATGATCAATTGCAAAAGGCTGCGTCATAAACAATTTCTTCCCTTGCAGTAAAACCAAAAAGAGCTTATCGTTACCATATATTTGGCTGGATAGCTCAGTTGGTAGAGCAGAGGACTGAAAATCCTTGTGTCCCCAGTTCGATTCTGGGTCTAGCCACACTTCATTTCAAAGTGTATTTCCACTTATGTTGCCTAATTTTACTCTAATAAAAAAGTACGGTTTTTTGCTGAGTACCGTCCTGATTGGAAAATGTTTTTCTTTTTTAATATCTGCTTACATTGCCAATAAAATTGGTGAGCGAACCTGGAAAATGACTATGATAGAACAATGGAAGGAGAATTTTATCAATACGCAATGATAGACTCTAAATTTGCATGGAAAAACCCAAAAGCAAGGCCTTAAGATACTCTCTTTATTTGAATATATTAAAACTGTAGAAGCGATAAAATTGAGATCCAATCGATTTAGAATAGAGGTTTTCAAAGTAAATCCAGCATATACGTTGTTGGCTTGGAAAAATAAAATTTGCAAAACGAAATGGACTTTTTGTTCATCTTGAGACAGCTGTTTGTGTAACACGCCGCAAAGCAAAGTTTTCAAAAACTCTTTCATCTTTATTTGGACATGCCAGATGGCAAAGGTTCTTATATTGCCTTTTTTTTAGATGAAAGGAAGGAAAAAAGAATAAGTTGCGAGAGCATCTTAATTTGATTTTAAGACAGTTATGCATGTATTTTCAGGTGAGTAAGACTAGTTTTTGGAAAGCTCTGCTTCGATATCCTCTACTGTTGGAAGACTGCCTTTAAAGTCATCCGGCAGCGACTCCAAAATCTTGGTTTCAAAGCTAGCGACGCCAATAGGCTTTAAATTTTTTCTCAGTGCATACTCGACGATCACCTTATCCTTCATTTTGCAGAGGATCATCCCAATGGTAGGACGATCTTCCGGATGACGAATGAGATCGTCTACAGCTGAAAGGTAAAAACTCATCTGTCCAGCATCTCTTGGATCAAATTCTCCAGTTTTTAATTCGACGACGATGTAACAACGTAGCTTAAGATGATAAAATAATAGATCAATGACATACTCTTTCCCAGAGACTTCTAATCGTTGTTGTCGTTTGACAAAGGCAAACCCAGTTCCCAATTCCAATAAGAAAGTTTGGATGTGATCTACCAGTCCCTGTTCCAGCTCTTTTTCTCGGAATTTTTTATCTAGAGCAAGGAACGAAAAGTTATAGGGATCTTTTAATGTTTGTTCAGCTAGATCAGACTGGGATTCCGGCAAGGTATTTTGGAAATTCGTAATTGCTTTGCCTTGGCGGCCGAATAAATCTGATTCAATCCAATTGATCAGCATGCTTCGGCTCCAGCCATTTTCAATTGTTTGCTCTGCATACCAAAGCCTCTCTTGAGGGTGGTCAATTTTTTGCAGAAGCGCAATATTATGTCCCCAAGGAATTTGTGAAACAGCTGTTTCAGAAATACCTTCTGGGTAGCTTTCAGCAAATTGTTTCATGAAGTAAAAATTCCGATAGGAAAACCCTGAAATATCTGGAAATGAAACGCATATGTCTTGAGATAGTCGCTCTATGACCTTGGTTCCCCAGCCAGATTCAAGGACTTTTGTGGAAAGTTTCATCTCCATCCGCCAATACAGATTGACTAGCTTTTTTGTGATGGACATTGCTGCAGATAGTTGAGTCTTTTGGATATCAGACTTGAGCTGCTCTAACAAAAGGGAATACTCTGTTGTGTCAGCTACAATATTAGTTGTTTTCATCAGTCTCCTCAAGAAAACAGGAATGCTGCCACAAAACTTAGTAAAGATCAAATTTGAATCCGGTGGCAATGGTATGAGTGGTTTTGCTTTTCAATTTGTAAATGATCCAGAGTCTTTTGTTTCCATGGCTTGGCTTCAAGTAACATGGGTGACAACCAAGCCTTGCAAAAGTTTGTATTTCTCCTGTATGATCGGTAGAAAAGCTTAACCTGAGGCTCTTTGGAAGACTGAAAATCCTTGTGTCCCCAGTTCGATTCTGGGTCTAGCCACACTTCATTTCAAAGTGTATTTCTACTTATGTTGCCTAATTTTACTCTAATAAAAAAGTATGGTTTTTTGCTGAGTACAGTCCTGATTGGAAAATGTTTTTCTATTTCAATATCTACATATGATGCCAATAAAGTTGGTGAGCGAATTTGGAAAAATGAATGTGGTGGCACAGTGGAAGGTCTTGTCCATTGGAATAAAGGAGAGAGTTTTCCATCACTTGGAATTGGGCATTTTATTTGGTATACAAGTGGGCAAAAAGAATTATTTCAGCAAACTTTTCCTGATCTGCTTGCATTTTTACATTTGCAGGGTGCAACTTTTCCAATTTGGTTGAAAGTTTCCTCAGATTGTCCTTGGAATTCTCGTGAAGAGTTTGTTTCAGATGTAAATAGTTCTAAAATTAATAGTTTGCGCCAGTTTTTATTTGAGACTCGAGGTTTGCAGGCGATTTTTATGGCAAATAGACTTAAAAATATTTTACCTGACCTGATCAGCAATTGTTCGATTGATGAGAAAAAGAAGATTAATATTCGGTTTGCTCTACTTGTAAAAGATCCTAATGGGTTGTATGCACTCATGGATTATTTAAATTTTAAGGGAGCTGGAATTGCACCAAGCGAATCTTATAAAGGTCAAGGTTGGGGATTATTGCAAGTTTTGCTGCATGCTCCATCTTCCTCAAACTACTCTTTGCGTGATTTTGTAGAAGCTGCGAAATATGTCCTTACGTTAAGAGTTCAAAATTCTCCACCTGAGAGAAACGAAGGGAAGTGGTTAAGCGGATGGCTCAATCGATTAGATACATATTTACTCCCATCTCCTTGATAGGAAAATTGATATCCAAACTGCCTCTATTTTAAGAGAAATGACTAGTTAGTATGAGCACTGCCCTTGAGAATGTGTTCACTCCACCTGCTAAAAGAGTTAGTAGCATGAGATGTTAAACAATACGTCCTGTATATAACCTTTCCAAGATCGAGTTTATAAGTGGTATACGCAAAAAAACGAAAGACTCTTTCTGGTTTGTATTTCACCATTTTTTTTAAATTTTGGTTTGTATTTTAGAGAAATTAATCATATTTTGGTTTATATTTAAGGTAAGATGATAAAATTTTGGTTTGTATTTCAAGTATGAAAAGACTAGTTGATTGGCATTTAAGGACTTGGAAGAATAAGAAGGAGCGTAAACCTCTTTTATTAAAAGGCGCAAGACAGATTGGAAAGACCTATTCTGTTCGGCAATTAGGAATGGAATTTGATTCCTTAGTTGAGATTAACTTCGAACTGACACCGGATGCCAAAACGATTTTTGAAAAAAATTTAGATCCAAAAAGAATCATATGGGAACTGGAACTACTTTTAGAGAAAAAAATTATACCAGGAAAGACGCTTCTCTTTTTAGATGAAGTGCAAGCAGCGCCAAAAGCCATCATTGCACTTAGGTATTTTTATGAGATAATGCCTTCATTGCATGTAGTTGCAGCAGGTTCTTTAGTAGATTTTGCAGTTGAAAAAGTAGGAATGCCTGTTGGTAGAGTGGAAATGCTATATGTATACCCGCTCACCTTTATGGAGTTTTTAGCTGCTCTTGGTAATGAGGCTTTAATCGATGCAATACTAAAAAAAGAAAAACTTTCTGAAGTCCTTCATGAAAAGCTTCTTGATCTTTTAGGCCACTATTTAGCAATTGGTGGCATGCCAGAGGCCATTCGGGCATGGGTCGAAACAAAAGATCCAAGAGCAAGTTTTGAGGCGCAACAGAGTTTGGTAGAAACCTATCGGCAAGATTTTCCTAAATATGCAAAAAGAGATGAACTTACCTCTTTGGATGTTCTTTTCAATCAAATACCTCAATTTATCGGAAAACAATTTAAATACTCACAAGTGCATGGAAATTTCAAAAAAAAGGAGCTCTTGCCCTGTATTGAGTTACTTAAAAGAGCTAATGTTATTCATCAGGTAACTCATACATCAGGCAATGGATTTCCACTAGGTGGGCAAGTGAACTTAAACTGGTTTAAAATCATTTTTTTAGACATTGGTTTATGTCAAAATTTACTCGGACTTGATTTGCCTACATGGTTTTTAAATCCAGACAAAGATCTGATTAATCGAGGTTCTATCGTGGAGGCATTTGTAGGCCAAGAGCTTCTCGCATACGGCTCTCCGAAATCGAAGCAAGATCTTTATTTTTGGAAAAGAGAAAGTAAGAGTGCACAGTCAGAAGTGGATTATGTTTATGGTTATAAGTACAAGATATTGCCTATAGAAGTTAAAAGTGGGCATGGTTCAACGTTGCGAAGTATGCATCGCTTTTTAGATGAGCATGAAAAATCATTGCTTGGGGTTAGATTTTGGGCAAAAAACTACTCTGACTCTGAAAATATTGAATCCTTGCCACTTTATGCTGTAGCGACTCTATCTCACCTTGATCAAGATGAAGCTTTGAGTAGCTTGTTTGAAAATTAGAAATTTATACCTCTTTAGTGTATGAAATCTTTGTCACATGTTTAATCGCTTGATATGCTCAAAGTTTTTCTTGAACTAAAACCTTTCTCTTCTTCATCTTTGCTTTCAATTGAAAACTTGGCCAAGGGCATTATTGAAAAAGAAATTGTGAGTCTTTTCTTTTTTGCAATACTGGTAATTCAAGAAAGAAAACTTAATCGCAAAAAGGAGAAGACCGATGCTAAAAAAAACATATTTGACAATTTTTTCTTTGCTCTTGATGAGCTTTGGAACTTGTTCTGATTTAAAATTTATGTCTCAAAAAGGGCAGGATCAATGGGTTATTGAAGATGTTTTTAATTATGAACGCGATGGCTTTTTTGTGGATTTAGGAGCGGCAGATGGAAAAAACATCAGCAATACCTATTTACTAGAAAAGGAATTGGGTTGGAATGGAATTTGCATTGAAGCAAACCCAAATATGTTTAAGAATCTAAAAATGCATAGAAATTGTATTCTTGTTAAAACATGTATTGATCAAACAAATCATGAGGTGGATTTCAGAGTTGATAATAAGTTACATGGTGGAATTGTAGCAGAAGACACAGACAATCGTAGTTCACTCTTCAAATTTGATAGAAACACAAAAAAAATAACTCTTTTATCTTTTCAGACTAAAACCTTAGAGCAAGTATTAGATGAAAACAATGCTCCAAGTGTAATTGACTATCTAAGTTTGGATGTGGAAGGTGCTGAAACAAGAATAATGAAAAATTTCCCTTTTGATAGATATACTTTTTTAGCAATGACAATAGAGAGACCAACACCTGAATTAAATGAAATTTTTTTTAGAAATGGGTACGTATTCGTAAAAAATTCGAGGTATGATTCGTTTTATGTTCATCAGTCAATAAAAAATTTAGAGTCGATACAAAAAGAACCTTTTGAGCAGGTTCCCCCCAAATGCAAGAAGATTAGAAGAAAGAAAAAATAGGAGTAAATTTACTATTATAGATTTTCTAAGGGAAGGCCCTTTTAGAGAGGAGAATTATGAAGAGATGAGATTCTCGTTTTTTTCCTCTCGAGTAATAATGAGAAAAAAGCTCCAAGTATGGATATCCCAATCCAACTTATTACCATAAGGTGAAATCCCTTGATAAATGATTGGGAGCAGATTTCAGAAACGATATTTTGCAAGCTTGCAGGGAAACTTTCTTGCAATCTAGAAAAAGGAGCAATACCACGGGCTACTTTTTTTGCAACTAGAAATTGTTCGCTTGTAAGGGAGATTCCTTTTTTTGAAATCAAATGAATTAAATGAGCTTTACTACTCATTGCTAAAATTGCGCCTGATATGGCAATACCGAAAGCGCATGAGACCCACGCAACGGTTAGAAATACTCCCATACCAATGCCATGCATTGATTCTTTGACTTGGGTAAGTGTTCCGGTTGTTGTGCTCACAAAAGAAATTGCAGTTCCAATTCCAATACAAAGAAGACCTATTTCCATTAGGTAGAGATTCGGCTCTTTTTGTAAAAATAAAAAAAGAAAACTTCCTAAGGTAAAAAAAAGACACGCAATAAAAGTGGGAGTTTTATCTCCTATCTTATCAATCCATTTACCACCGAGGGGAGATAATATTCCTATTCCAAGAGTTAAGGATAATGTTAGGACTCCAGAGATTAAGGGAGAGTATCCTGCTATATTTTGCAAATAGATGGGAAAAAAGAAAAGTACAGGGATAAAGACAATTTGTACAAAGAAGCGAATGACTGTATGAAGTGAGAAATTTTTGATTTTAAATAGTTGAAAAGGAAAGATCGGGTCTTTGCTTTTCCTTTCCAACAAATATAAGGATACAAAGAGCAATATCCCAAGTAACAAAACAATTAGAAATGGTTTCGAAAAAACTCCCCAATATTGAACTTCGTTTGTAGCTAGTGTTAGTGCAAACAAGCCAAAAACGAGAAGCGATGCAATTTTGTAATCAATTTGTTTATTTGGATCTTTTTCACTTGAATGGCAATATTTTTTACAAAGCCAGAGCGTAATAATACCAAGTGGCACATTGATAAAGAAAATCCATCGCCAGTTAAGGTATTCTACAAGTAGACCTCCAATTAACGGCCCGATTGCAAGTGATGCACCTGCTGTCGATATAATCAAACTAAGCGCAAAAGCTTGTTTGTGCTTGGGAAACACTTCGCAAGTAATGATATAGGTTAAAGGATATGCAATTCCAAGAGCAAGGCCTTGCAAACCTCTACAAGTAATAAGAAATTTTTCATTTGGAGAAATTCCTGCAATCATAGAGGTGAGTACGAAGAAAAACGTACCCCAGAGGAAGATTTTTTTATGACCAAAACAGTCGCCAAGTTTCCCGCCAAGTATCTGAAAGCAAGCAGATCCCAAGACATATGCATTAATTACCCACTGCATATTTGAAAGACTTGCATTAAAGTCTGTAGCAATTACTGGTACGGCAATATTTAGAGCGGTAACATCTATATTGAGCATAACAGTAAGAAGTAGCATCGAAATTAGAATAAATATTCTTTGCCAAGCTGCAGTTGCCATAAAAAACCTTGTTTGTTTATGGCACGTTAAAAATATTTTAATTAATAGTCTAGCGCCATCTTTTGCTAAGATGATACGTAAGCGCTAACTGAATGCACTCAGAAAGTTCTTTTTTGGGAATTTTGTCTTCTTTCTTGAAGACAAGGCTCCGATTTCCAAGATAACAAAATGTGTTTGAATAGAGGTTTTGAAAAGTTTCAATCAGAGTTGTTTTACAATTGAAATGAATTGCATATAGGTCAGGCATTGATTTACTCCATGCAATTCTGATGGTTGTGCCGATATTTGGCTTTGTAGGGAGGTAACTAGGTTCATTCCATTTCAGTGTCTCTTGTAATTTTCCTATACTATCGATCTTTTTTGCTGTTTCTAATATCAGAGAGCGGATAATCAGTAGTTTATCTCGGTACACTTGAGGATAGGATAAAAAAACTTCTTTTATTTCCGAGCTTAAAAAGGGATCGTCTTCTTTCAAAATTTTTACTAATTTAAGATAGTAATAATAGACGGAAATATATGAATTTTTTGCTTTGTTTTCAATTGTTTAACGAAAACGCATTCCGTTGATTTGCGCTGCTTTTTTTAGTTTAAAGATAAAAGGACTAACATCATCTCCGGTGAGCGCAGAAAGAGGAAAAAGCAAATCTTTATCTTGGGTAAATTTTTTCTTGAATTCTTGTAAGTTTTTAGCAGAGTCTTCTGTGTCCATTTTATTTAAAACAACAAAGAATGGTTTTTTTGCTACATCTTTGGAATAGCTAGAAAGCTCCTCCTGTAATGTAAGAAAGTCGTCGTATGGGTCTCTTCCATCTATTCCAGAAATGTCTATAATGTAGACAAGAAGAGATGTTCTTTCGATATGTCGCAGAAATTCAAGACCAAGCCCTTTATTTTTATGTGCGTTCTTGATGATACCTGGAATATCAGCAATGTAGACTCTAGAGTAGTCATCAAACTCAACAAAGCTTAAATTGGGATACAGAGTTGTAAAATGATAGGCAGCTTGTTTTACAGGAACATTAGAAAGAGTTGAAAAAAGAGTGGATTTTCCAGCGCTCGGCATACCAATAAACCCTACATCTGCAATGAGCTTTAATTCTAACTGAAATTCTTTGATTTCACCAGGTTTTCCAGGGGTACATTTTTTTGGAGCTTGGTTGGTTGGTGTTTTAAAAAAAGTATTACCAATGCCACCAGAACCACCTTCACATAAAAGAATTTTTTCCCCTTCTTTTTCAATATCAAAAAGGATCTCTCCCGTTTTGGAATCTTTTACAAGCGTTCCAAGTGGAAGTGTAATAATAAGATCAGAGCCAGATTTACCTTGCTTGTTGTTTGAGCCACCAGGCTTTCCACTTTCCGCTTTAATGATTCGTCTATTTCTAAAGGAGTCTAAGGAAAATGCTTCTGAGGAGCCAACGAGATAAATAGAGGCGCCGCGACCTCCATTACCACCACATGGGCCGCCTTTAGGAAGGTATTTCTCACGTCTCCAGGCAATAACTCCACTGCCGCCGCTTCCTGCGACAAATTTACAAATAACTGAATCAATAAACATAGTTTTAAAAGGGAAGAGCAAGGCTTAAAAAAGCCTTGCTAAATGAAAGTTAAACAGCGGTTACAGAAACGTATGTTTTCTTTGTTTTTTTAAAAGAAACATTTCCAGTAACTAGGGCAAATAAAGTGTCATCTTTTCCTCTTCCAACATTTTTGGAAGGGTGCCATTTAGTGCCTCTTTGACGGATAATAATGCTGCCAGCTGTTACAAGCTCTCCATGAGAAGCTTTAACACCAAGTCTTTGTGCATTTGAATCGCGACCGTTTCGTGATGATCCTTGACCTTTCTTATGGGACATTAATTGCCTCCTTGAGATGCGATCTCGGTAATTTTCACTCTAGAGTATTTTTGTCTGTGGCCGACTTTTCGTCTGTAGTTTTTGCGTCTTTTGTATTTGAAAGCAACAACTTTAGGGCCCTTGATTGTATCAATGACTTCGCCTTTAACATTGCATGATGCGATATTAGGTTCGCCAATCTGCATTGTTTTTCCATCATTTAGGAATAATACTTCCTGAAATTCAACAGCGCCTTCTTCTGTTCCAAGTAATTCAACATCAATGACGTCCCCTTTCTCGACTCGGTACTGCTTGCCACCTGTTTTGATAATTGCGTACATGTATCCTCCGGATTAATACTTCGCTATCCTGTTTGGACGTGAAAGGTAGAAATGATACAAAATTGGAGCTGATATGTCAATGGAGAAAACACCTTTGAGCACTCAAAAATAATTTGAAGGATATAAGTTGTTTTAATTAAGAAATCACAGGTTTGGACTTGCTATTCTGAACTTTCAAAAAAATAATTGTATGGCCATGTAATAACTTTATATACCAAATTAAAATAGCTTGATGCGCAGTCCCATATCCAATTCATCCAAGATACTTCTGAATCTGGGGGGGGTATATTCAGAGGGATATTTCTTGAAATAGATGCAACTGTTTCGTTTGGTAGAGGTTGTGTGTAACTTGGGTTTTGGGATGCAAAAAATGAATCTGCTTGATCGGCGTACATTAGTATAAATTCTTGCAACTCATCATGATTTCCAGTTTCTACGAGAGCTCTGATATGTGCAGTGATTGCAACATTATGAGAGAGTCGAGCATCTAGGTAAGCTTTTCTTCCATCTGTATCGTCTATGCCACTAAACGAGATAGGTTCAAATGCTGGAGATGATGTTTCGCTATCTTGGTTCTCTGTTTGTACGATTGATTCCCGTGAGAGATAGGAATCATTTATGGTTTGGCTAAGAGAAATTCTTTCTTCCTGGTTTTGATGAGCCCTAGCATTAGAAGTCATGTCCTTGATATATTGGTCAGTTAACTCTAAGACTTGTATTTGCACTTTTTCTTCTTCAGAAAGAGAGCTTTCGATTAGCTTGAAATATAGAAGAGCAATTTTATGATTTGTTGAGAACAGGTGTATGTTGTTACGCATGCCAAAGAGCTTTGGAATGCAAAAATTTTCAAGTTCAAATCGCAAATCTTCTAGAATGTCGCGCCCTTTATTTTCACTTTCGATTAATTCATTTGTATAACCAACTATAAATCTTTCTTGCTCAGATGGAAGTTGATTGTGAGCTCTTGCATTAGAAGATATATAGCTATAGTCTTTTACCATTCTTGTTTGAGGATCTATAATTTCAGGGCACTCTAAAATCGCAGTAAGCATGTTACCAGCTATTCCCATATGATCCTGTGTGTTTTGACTAAGCTGGATCAATGAACTTCGTAGATGATTTTCTAAGTTTCTAATAGCTATTTCTGAGGCAGAGAAGAGATTTTTCCAATCAACTACTGACTGCGCTGTTCTTTGGATGTTATTGTCCGGGCTGGAAAGAAGTTGTATTGCAAGTATATCAATTTGATCAGCTGTTAGATGCATACTTATAGTTGATCTATTAGGATTGTTTAAAGGGCAAATTGGACACCATATTCTATCGGGTTCAGATGCGTCATAAGATAGAGATCTATTCCGATCAAAAGTGTCCAAGGATTGATTGCCAGAGAAATTAATATCTGAGCTTTCATCATCGGCAATGTAGTTTAATCGCTTGTTGCCTAAACTTTCAAACAGACATGGTAAGTGAAAACGATGATTACAGCTGGTAACTTGAAATGATTCTGCATTAATTTGTAAGCATCGGTCTATTTCACAGCGCGAGTTATCTGCAATAGTTTGTACATTTCCAGTCATTAAAATCACTTCTAATGTTTTGCGATTATTGTAATACAATCTTTGCTGAATTACAATGTAAAGCATTACTTTATATCATTTTGTTAATTAAATTTTAATTTCTTTCAAAGGAGTAATTTTTTTTGAAAAACAGGAGGGAGATTTAAAGGTGATAGGCAAAGTTTGACTTATCTAAGTTTGCTTTTCTTTCCAAATGCTAGATTGATAAAATAAAGAAAGGTTGTTGTGAGAGCTATGGTTGCACCAGGGGGCCAATTGAATGTATAGGAGAAATACATTCCGATAAAAGTGATCACCATTCCAAGTAAAATGGCAATGCCGATCATTTTGGAAAGTTTTTGGGTATAACAATTAGCGATTGCAGGAGGCAAGGAGAGAATAGCTATAACAAGGATAGCTCCTACAATTTGAATAAGTAAAACAACTGTTATAGCAACTAAGGAAAGTAGAATAAAGTAAATTAGGTTCGATTTCATTCCTTGTAGTTTTGCTTGGGTTTCATCAAAGCAAATCGCTAAAAATCTCTTATGAAGACAAGTTGCGCATAGAAGAACGACACCATCTAAAATGAGTAAAGAGACAAGGTTGGCTTTACTCGTCCATAGGATATTACCAAATAGAAATTGAATAATCTCAACATTATATCCAGGAGATAATGTTGTGAAAATGACACCCATTGCCATTCCGCATGCCCATATAGCGCCAATAACGGTATCTTCTCTTTCTTTGTAATAAAGATGTATCCAACCAATTAGAAATGCGGAGAGGATTGCAGCTAGAAAGGCACCATAAATGGGATGTAAAAATGGAAGGTTATGCACTCTGCTTAAATAGAGAAAAAGTCCCATCCCCCCAAGTACGGAGTGTGCGATACTACCACTAATAAAGACGATTCGTTTCACAACTACATAAGATCCTATAACACCACCGGCAACTGATGCGGAAAGAGACGCAAAAAGAGCCATTCGTAAAAATGAAAAGGATCCAAGTGCATAGAAAAAAGAAGTAAGAGCTTCAGTCATGTTTTTTTTCCAATGGCAGAGGGGAATGATAAAGTCCGAGAGCAAAATGTTCACAAACCTCGGTTGGTTTCAGCGATGACACTTCCTTTTGAAAACACAAAATCCGATCGACATTTTGCAATGTTTTTGAAAAGTTGTGTGACACAAGTAAAATGGTCATTTCTTTTTGCAATTTTGTTAAAAGGGAAAAGATATGGTCCTCAGCGCCTGGATCAATGTTTGCAGTAGGCTCATCTAAAATAAGGAGTTTTGGGCCGCAAACTATAGATCGTGCAAGCAGTGCTTTTTGAAGCTGCCCGCCCGATAGTGAATTGAAATGGTTATCTTTAAAATCGATCAATCCTACCTTTTCTAAGGATTCTAGAGCTTTATCAATAGCCGTTTTTTTATATCTTCCAAAAAATGTTAAATGGGATAGGTTTCCCATAAGAACTAAATCTAAAACTGTAATTGGGAACGATCGATCAAACTGCATGTTTTGTGGAACATAACCTACATGTATCCGGGACTGCTCTGGTGATTTTCCAAACAACTTTACTTCTCCCTTCGAAGGAGATAAAAGGCCAAGTATGAGTTTTAAAGCTGTTGTTTTTCCACCGCCATTGGGGCCAATTATTCCTATAAATTCATTGGAATCTACTTGAAAAGACACATCAGATAAGACTTCCGCTTTGTCATACGAAAAAGAAACCTTTTTAAAAGAGATGGGGGAATTATTTTTTTGGTTCATGAGCAATCTTAGCGATGGTTTCTCCAAACCCTTGCATATTATTAATATAATCTTCTTTAAGTGGATCAAAGCAGAACATAGGTAAGGCGAGTTGCATCCCGACCATTTCAGCGCCCTTACTCGAAAACTGAGGTTCTGTAATCACACAAATTGCATTTAGAGCTTTCGCTTTTTGGAAAACTTGCTTTAGGTTTTTAGGAAGTGGGGACTTCCCTTCTTCCTCGATAGTAATTTGAGATAAATCGTATTCTTTACAGAAATATGCAAAAGAGCCATGTGAAGTAATAATGGCCCGATGCTTATTTGGAGAAAGTAAAGCATGTAAAGATTTATCGAGTGTTTCTAACTTTTCTTTAAATATAAAAAAATTTTTTTGAATTGAGTCTTTTTCATTTGGTAAAAGATTAATAAGAGCATCCTTGATCGCAACTGCTTGATAAATAGCAAGTTTTGGACTCATCCAAGTATGTAAATCGGTAGATCCATGACTTGTTTCTAGTAAGTTTTTGGGAACTGCAGTTGTCAGATTGATTTCTTGAAGATTTGGATTGCTTTTATGCAATGAGAACAGTAAGGTTTTTTCAAAACTTTCTCCGATACCAACCCAAAGCTTAGCATTGCTAAGTGTAGCAAAATCTTTAGGGGAAATTTCAAAATGGTGGGGATCAGCCCCCTTTGGCAGGGCAGCTTTTACTTCAAATAAACCACCTCCAATTTCTTCTACAAATTCAACATAGGGAGGAATACTTACGAGTACTTCTGGTTTGGATTGTCCAAATAGAGCTACTCCTATGGAGAGAAAACAAAACAAAGGGGTAATAAACTTTTTCAAAGAATTCTCATTAAGCAGTTTTTAATAGAAAAGAGGTATATTATTACAATAAGAGGTCTCTTTTTCAAGGTTTATTAATTTTTGTGAAGGATTTATTCAAAGTTTCTAGGCGTGATTTTGCTCGCTCTAATATAGCGAGATTTAGTATATTTTAAACTCTGGAGGAGTGTCCGAGCGGCCGAAGGAGCACGCTTGGAAAGCGTGTAAACGTGATAAACGTTTCGTGGGTTCGAATCCCACCTCCTCCGTCATTTTTTATGTAAATCAGGTAAAAACAGTGTCTTTCTGCATGATTTCTAGTTAGTTTTCAACTCTTTTGTATCTGATATTGCGTCCCTTTCCAATTCTTTCAATCAAGTCTTTTTCTATAAGGGAAAGAAGCCATCTTTGAGCAGTCGCACGAGAAATAGAAAATTTATTAACAACATCTTGCGTTGAGATTTCGTTTTGTGAATAAAATAGTGTAATGATGCTTTCGTCAGAGTGAGAGTCTACGCGAGTTTTTAAAGAAGAAACCCTTGGGAGAACGCATTTTATAAAATTTGCTCCTTCGATGATTTGTGGTTTTTCAAGACCCCATTTTTCATAACTTTTAAAGATATTGATAAATCCAGTCCCCATTTTTTCAACAAGACCCATTTCTCGAAATACTTTACATGTTGCTGGGTTGCGCAAATAGGTTATTCCCTTCAATAGCTGATCTTGCTCTATGGGACCGGAAAAGTTTCCAGGGCTAAATAATTCAATTCGATTATCATAAATTGATATTTTTGATGGGGCCTGGATATGATAGTTCCGATGAATTAATAAGTTTAACAATGCTTCTCTAAAAGCCACTTCAGGGATTTCTAATTTTTCACTTCTCTTAATCCCTGTAATTTCAAATGATTTGGATAGTCGGCTTACAACAAAGTGATGTGCTTGATTGAATTGATGCAAGAGTGTTCCTTCACAATCAATTGAAGCAATTGCATTTCTTCCCTCTATGCCACGAAAGTGACTGACAATTATCATTGCTTCGGAATGAAAGGCTTGGGGAGCTTTCCCAAAATTCAATATGCCTACATTTGTAGGAAAGAGTTTAGAATGTTCTTCCGTAACTAAGTCATAAGAACGCAAAACCTCTTCTGATACGTTAGCAATGGCTTGGTTTCTGCGATTATTTAGAAAATTTTGGATTGTCTGAAGATCAAGAGAGTCTAAATTGGAATTATAAACGGGTAATTTTTCAAAGTCGATTCTCTGTGATTGCCATTTTAGCTCCTCAATTATATTAGGTGTTGCTCGCACTGTGCTGCGTCCAATACGAATATATACTCCCTTTTCTAATCCTTCAGATTTTCTGAAATAAGGCTTGCTCATTCCTGATGAAACAGAAATTGTTAATACAGTTTTTTCTCCGAATAATTGGGTGGATATCAGAGGAATAATAGGCGGATAGCAGGCCTTATAAATAGCAAGATCCAATGATTCAAGAAGTCTATCTACTTGACTCTCGGATAAACCGATTATTTTTCGATCATCGGCTACACCTAGAATCAGCTTGCCTCCCTTTAAATTACAAAAACCAATAATAGTTTTAATTATCTGATCATGTTTTGGAACTTCTCTTTTGAACTCTAAAAGAGCTGACTCAGATTCTGGATAACGAAGTACATTCATCTTTACTCCTCATTCGCCTCATTTTTCTTGATATTGCCTCATTTGAGGCGAATGAGGCAAGTAAAATAAAAAAAACGGTGTTTAATTGCCTCATTCGCCTCAAATTAAGCGTAAATACGAGTACTTAGAATACTTAAAGAGACGTCTTACTCAAATAAAAGTGGTTAGTTCAAAGTCAAATCCCGTATCCATTGAAGATGTGAGTCATTTTATGTCATGATGAAATGATACGAAACTCGAGTTTTTCATGAAATTTGAAACCTTAACTTTTGATTTTCATCTTATGAGCATAAAACAACGAACTGATTTTATAAGGAGAGTCAATTTTTCCTTTCAAGTGAATCCTGTTGTTGTGATACTTGGGCCTAGGCAATGTGGTAAATCGACACTTGCGAGGATGTATGTTAAAAATTAGGTGATGCTAAAAGCGTACATTATTTTGATTTAGAAGACCCAGAGGATCTGGCTTTATTTGAAAATCCTAAGTTAACGCTTGGAAGTCTGTCCGGATTAATCGTTATTGATGAAATACAAAAAATTCCGGAGCTTTTTCCACTTATTCGAGTTCTTGTTGATTGCGATGAGAATACAAAGCAGTTTTTAATTTTAGGTAGTGCATCGCGGGATTTAATTCACCAGAGTTCCGAAACATTAGCTGGAAGAATTAGTTATATAGAAATGACACCTTTTTCTATCTCAGATATAGAGAGTACGGAAAAATTATGGATAAGAGGGGGGGGGCCAAAAGCCTATTTGGCGGAATCTACAGAGCATAGCGTTGCGTGGAGAAAAGAGTATATCTCTACATTTTTAGAAAGAGATGTTCCAAGCCTTGGATTCAATATTCAGCCGCAATCTCTTCGCCGTTTTTGGATGATGATGACGTCGTATCACGGAAACATTTTTAATGCATCTGAAATAGGTAGATCTTTAGGTCTTCAGCTCCAACCATGAGAAATTATTTAGATGTCCTTACAGGAACATTTATGATCCGGCAATTGCAGCCTTGGTTTGAAAATATCAAAAAAAGACAAGTGAAATCACCTAAAGTATATTTTAGAGATAGCGGAATATTACATATCTTGCTTGGCACAAATAATAAAGAAGCCATTTCAAGGCATCCTAAACTTGGTGCATCATGGGAAGGTTTTGCTATGGAATCAGTCATAAGAAAACATAAAATTCCTGCCGAAGAATGTTTTTTTTGGGCGATTCATCAACAAGCAGAAGTTGATTTGCTTTTAATACTAGATGGTAAAAAGATAGGCTTTGAATTTAAGTGGGCAGATGCTCCTAAATTGTCGAAATCAATGCTTATTGCCATGGAGACGCTGCAACTTGAAAAATGTTACATCATTTATCCTGGCAAAAAGCATTTTCAGTTAAGTGAAAATATATTTGCAGTAGGTTTAGAAGAGTATATTAAGAGCCAAAATAGCATCTAGGTTTGAATTGCTTTTGAAGAGTGTGAGAAATGTAACAATTGAACGCCATTTACCTGTAGCTCTTCGGATCCTGCATATATAAGAGTTGGATTTTGACATCGAGCTTGAGCGAGTGTTTTAAATTTAGACAAACCCTTCAGAAAGGATTTATTAAAGGTTTTTGCGGACTTGATTTCAATTGGAACAAGTTCATTACCTCTTTGAAATAAAACATCAATTTCAAGTTGAGAGCTGTCGCGAAAAAAGTAGAGTCTATGATCTAGGCCTTGATTCCATCTTGTTTTTATTAGTTCTAGAATGACTAAGTTTTCAACAAGATTTCCTCTTAAGGGATCCCTCTCTATTTGAGAGACCTTTTCAATTCCTAATAAATAGCTTGCTAGACCAACATCGCAAAAATAGAGTTTTGGCGACTTAATAACTCTCTTTCCAAAGTTTTCAAAATATGGAGGAAGCAAAAAAACTATATAGGACGCTTCAAGAACCGATAGCCATTGGGTAATGGTTTTTGCAGAAACACCTACTTCGTTGGCGATAGATTCTTTGTTGAAGATTTGTCCAATGCGGCCAGCAGATAATTTCAAAAATTTCTGAAAAAGTTGCAAGTTTTTTACTTCAATCATTTGACGTAGATCTCGCTCCAGGTAAGTCTGCACATAGTTTCTATAAGCCTTAGAAGGATTTAGGTGATCCTTTTGTACTCGAGGGAAGCAGCCTAAGTAGAGTATTTCATCAAGAGAGCAATCTTTGTCTGCAGAATTGAGTTCTGCAAGACTTAAAGGAAGTAGATGTAAAACAGAAGTTCTACCTGCTAAGGATTGAGAAATTTGCTCACTCAAGGCAACTTTGTGACTGCCAGTTAGTATGAACATTCCTTTTTTATCTCTTTGATCAACTCGAACTTGAATTTCTGAAAGTAGTTTTGGGCAGCGTTGAATTTCATCTAAAATGGCTCCCTCTGGAAAACTATCTAGAAATCCTATGGGATCACTATCTGCAATTTCTCTTGTTCCAAGAGATTCCAAGTTAGCATATGGCTTGTTTGGAAAAACTTTTTTCACAAGGGTAGTTTTTCCGGATTGTCTTGGTCCCATTATCGTGACGACTGGGTACTCTATTGCAGCTCTTATAAGCTCTTTTTCCATTTGTCTCTGGTACATATTAGCCTTTTGTGGTCGCCTTAATTGAATATTACTACAATGGCATTTTTCATGCAAATCCGGACTTCAACTCCAGATTTACATGAAAAATAACTTAAAAATCAATGTCGATTGGGAAAATCAATGCCATAGAAGCTGTTGTCATATGTTGGCACGGAAGGAGGTAGAGTACATAAATTTTTTAACAGAAGAAATAGGCCTTTTTACTTCGAACTAACAAGTGCCGAAATGGAGTTCATAATAGAAGAATGGTAGTTAGTGGCTGGCTTTAAATCTTGAAAATTAAGAATTTTGACGGAGCTGCTCTAAATGAATCAAATCGGTATAATGAATGCCAATGTGTGAAGATTAATCTTTTTTCAGTTATTTCTTCCCATTAATTAGTAAATTTTCTAAACCATAAGAAATGAAATAATCTCTTGTAAAGAAGCTTATGAAATGTCCTTTTTGCCATCACATAGAGTCTAAAGTTACAGATTCAAGAAATGCGAATGAAATGAATGCAATTCGTAGAAGGCGTGAGTGTTTGCAGTGCAGTCAAAGATTTACAACTTTTGAGACTGTTGATGCAAATATTCAAGTTAAGAAAAGAAATGGTAATTTTGAGGATTTTAGCATTGAAAAGCTAATATCTGGCATAGATGCTGCCGCAAGACATACGAGGGTTAGTCATCAGAGAGTGAGAGCAATTGCAAATGAAATTGCAGTTCAGCTTATGGAAATGCAATCTAAAGAAATTGATACGACAAAGCTTGGAGAAATCGTCATGAAAAGACTCCAGTCGATTGATACAATTTGCTATATTAGGTTTGCGTGTGTATATAAGCGATTTAAAGATGTGGATGAGCTGATGGATGCCATCCAAACTGTTGGTTTAGAAAAGTAAATGTAAGAGGATATGCACTTTATGGCGCTAAAGAAAAAGGAAATTGAGGAATATAAAAAACGTTTGGAAGAATTAAAATTTCAGCTCTCAAAATCCATAAGAGGTGTATCTGAAGATGTAAAATCGCCTGATGAACAAAAAGGCTATTCCCAACATCAAGCTGATGAAGGAACAGATGACTTTGGTAGAACAATATCACTCGAAGTGTCCTCCAAAGAAATGGATATTATTAAGCAAATTAACAGAGCGCTTGCAAAGATTGAAGAAGGCACATATGGAAAATGTGACATCTCCGGAGATGAAATCCCAGTAAAACGCTTAGATGCAATTCCTTATGCAACAATGACAGTGGCGTCTCAAGCAAAATTAGAACAGGGACTTATTTAAAACCTAAGTATGAAACAATCAAGAAAACGGATTCTTTATCTTCTGACAATTGTGATTGGGATTATAATAGCCGATGCTGTGTCAAAAGCCATGGTATATCGCTTTATACCCAATATTCGTTTCGCATCTTCTTTCTTTCCATATGGGGGGATCGCGGTTTTCAAAGATTGGCTTGGTATTGATCTGTCTCTTGTTCATGTCACTAATAGAGGAAGCGCCTGGGGGATGTTCTCATCCCATCACCTGTTCTTGCTAATTGTACGATCGTTAGTGACATTTATTATGATACTGCACCTTGTCTTTTTTAATGAAATTAAGGCAAGGGACATTCCTTTAGCATTGATTATCGCTGGGGCTATGGGAAATATTTTTGACTGCTTCTTATATAATCATGTTATAGATATGATTTATTTTATTTTCTGGGGTTATTCTTTCCCTGTATTTAATCTTGCCGATATGAGCATCTCTATTGGTGTTTTTCTTATATTATTACATGCTCTATACTCTAAGATTACCTTTAAAGAAAAGTTGCCATCGAGTAATCAATCTATCAATTCATGAGTAATAATTTAATTGATAAAAGCACTCCCCAAGTTGAGGGGATGGCTTTAATGTCGAAATATCTCTCCTATGATGTATTACTTGATGCATCAGAAATGCAGGATCTAATTAGCTATCTTGGCGATATCTATCTTTGTAATCTTTCTGAACTGATCACAATTGATAGGGCCATTTCTTCCAAGGAAGATTTTATGCAAAAATACTCTGCCTATGTAACCTCTCTTGTAGATTCCAAAGAAAAATTTGAGGACAGCGAAACAAGAATATTTTCATCATTTATTACTAAGGACTTAAAAAGCGTATATGCTTTTGAAATGAAAGATGGCAAATGCTTGATCAAACAAAAAGAACCGATGCTGCAAATGCGCTCTCATAGTTTTTCCTATAACAGAGAAAATGACACTTTTCATTCAATGAATTTCGGGGAGTCTACGATTGCTTTTGGAGTGCAGTTTTCTTACCCTCAAATTTTTCAAGATCCCAAAACAAAAAAAATCCACCATGTATTAAAAGAAGATCAATTTTTAAATAATTTATTATATAAAAATTTAGTGAAATGGATGCGAAAAAACACAAAACCCACTCCATTTCTAATTGATGGAAAACGAAAGATTGCGACATTTAGGCTGGGAAAAAATTGTTTTAGCTGGATTAATTCACATCGTGGTTTGCTACAAAATAAATTGGTTGTTGATGGGGGTCAAAATGCACATTGAAATCATATCTATTGGCAATGAGCTTTTAACTGGAAAGACTGTGAATGGTAACGCAGCGCACATTGCAAAAAAACTGCTAGAACAGGGCTTTTCTATAAAGTATGTTCATTCTCTTCCAGATGATAAAACCCTTCTTAATGAGGCTATTACGACGATTTGCAATCGATCTGATCTTGTAATTATTACAGGTGGTTTAGGCCCCACTAAAGATGATTTAACAAGAGAGATTGTAGCAAAAGTATTTAGAAGAAAACTAGAAACTTGTGAAGATCTTAAAGATGACCTTCACAAGCGGTTTCCAACTCTTAGTTCGCTTGATGATCAATCAATGATAGTTGAGGGTTCTAAGCTATTTGAAAACAAGATGGGGACAGCTCCTGGTTTTTTTCTAACATGTACAAATAAAAGTGTGGTTGCACTACCTGGAGTGCCCTCTCAGATGCAAGCGATTCTAGAATCAGAAGTGATTCCATTTCTTGAAATGAAATATCCTATAAAAGAAAGGCAATATTTTCATGAAATGCACCTGTACTTATTAAATGAGAATACATTAGATCCATTGCTGCGAAGTTGGGAAGAAAAATACCCAGAAATCGAAGTGGGTATATGTCCATCTTATGGAACACTTTCCTTATACTTTCAAATACATGCTGATAATAAAAACCTTGCTATGGAAAAGTTTAACCCTCTTTGCAAAGAGATTGAAAAGAAATTTGGGACTTTTGTCTTTGCAAGTTCTGATAAAAGTCTTTCGCAATCTCTGCAAGAGGAAATGATTCAAAAAAAAGAGAGCCTAGTTTTAGCAGAATCATGTACTGGTGGATCTATTTCCTCTATCATCACAAAGAATGCGGGTTGTTCAGAGTTTTTTTTAGGTAGTCTTGTTACTTACTGCGATGAACTTAAAAAAGACTTTCTCAAGGTTCCAAAAGAAGTTTTAGATTCCGATGGCGCTGTTTCAAAAGCTTGCGTTATACATATGCTTGAGGGGCTATTTACAAATACATCAGCAAGTATTGCTGCAAGTGTATCAGGCATTGCAGGCCCAGATGGTGGAACTGTTGAAAAACCTACTGGAACGATTTTTACAGCAATTGGAAAGCGAGGTGAAAAGCCATTAGTTTTGAAGTTGACCACGCTTGGAGCCAAAAGCCGCAAAGTGAATATAGAGTATGCTACGAATGTGGTTTTGGCCTATCTACATAGGTATTTGAAACATGGTGTTTTAGAGAGGGTTGATCTTTGAGTTTTCCATATGAATTTTTAGATAGCGGAAATGGGAGAAAGCTCGAAAAGTTTGGCATGTATGTGCTTGATAGACCATGTTCTCAAGCTATTTGGAAGCCAAGTTTAGAAAAAAAATTTTGGTCTGATGCTCACGCGGCTTTTTATCGTGAAGATAAAAACTATTGGAAGAAAAATAAATCGATGCAACCTGTCTGGAAGTGTCTAATAGCCGGTTTGCAGTGTGAATTAACACTTACCGATTTTGGACATGTGGGAATCTTTGCTGAGCATGCAACTCTTTTCCCTTGGATGAAAAAAAAGATAGAGAGTAGAAAAGAGACCCGAGTTTTAAATTTATTTGCCTACAGTGGTTTAGCAACCCTGTTTTTGGCAGATCATGGCGCATCAGTTTGTCACTTAGATGCTTCGAAAAAAATGGTGGAGTGGGCGCGCAGAAATGCTGCGTTAAACAATTTAAGTGATGCGCCCATACGCTGGATCATCGATGATGTATTTGCGTTTGTAAGAAGAGAGATTAAAAGAGGGAGGGTTTACGACGCAATTATTTTAGACCCCCCAAGTTTTGGAAGAGGAAAAAGTGGTGAGCTTTTTAAGATAGAAGAAGGGTTGTATTCTCTTTTAGAGTGTCTCCCAAAACTACTTTCAAAAAGCCCTGCCTTTGTTTTACTGTCTTCTCATACCCCCGGATTTACACCCCAGGTAAAAGAAAATCTTTTGAGGCAAATTTTTTGCACAAAGAAAGTGGATTCTGGTGAGATAATTTTACCCTGTAAAAATGGGCTTTCACTACCTGCTGGTGCATTTGCGCGAGTAAACTATGAGGGAGAATATGAATAGCAAAATAATAACAAGCGCTTCAAACCCTCTTATCAAGTCAATTGTTCGCTTAAAAGATAAGCGAGAAAGGGATCAAACAGGACTCTACATTATCGAAGGATATAGAGAGTGTTTAAGAGCTCAAAAGGGCGGGGTTACGTTTCAAACCTTTGTCTTTTCATCTGAGCACTTTTTAGGGGTCTCAGAGCCAGATTTAATATCTTCTATTGCAAAAGAAGGTTCAGAAATTATTGAATTGCCTAAACATCTATTTAGTAAAATATCTTATCGAGACAGGCCTGATGGACTACTTGGCATTGCTAAAAAAAATCCCATTTCACTCAACTCTTTGCAAAGAAAAGATCTCTTTGTAGTTGCAGAATCAATTGAAAAGCCTGGTAACTTGGGATCAATTCTTAGGTCTTCTGATGCTGTTGGAGCGTCAGGACTTATTGTTTGTGATAGAAAAACGGATGTATACAACCCAAACGTTGTCAGGGCGTCTGTAGGAACACTATTTACAGTTCCAGTCGTTGAAGAATCTTCTGAAAATACACTCAAGTTTCTGCGCAAAAATAACATACAAATAGTTGCGACAACTCCTGATACTGCTTTGGAATATACACAGGCGAATTTGACAGGTCCTGTTGCAATTGTTATGGGAACAGAGCAATTGGGCTTAAGTGATTTTTGGTTGAAAAATGCAGATATTAAAGTTCGCATTCCAATGCTTGGCGTTGCAGACTCCTTAAACGTAGCGTCAGCTACGACGCTTCTTCTTTATGAATGCCTCAGACAAAAAAGAGGCTCATGAAGGAGCCTGTTTATATAGATAACCATATTATTGTGTTTGATAAGCCTCGTGGGCTTGTTACTCAGAAAACAGATGGTCATAAAACCTCTTTAGAAGAGCAACTGAAAGCTTATCTAAAACAAAAACTAGATAAACAAGGCGCTGTTTTTTTGCACGCTGTTCATAGACTCGATAAAGACGTTTCAGGACTTGTTCTTTTTGCAAAAACTTCTAAGGCGCTCTCTAGAATGCAAAAACAAATGAGAGAGAAAAAAATCAAAAAATCCTATTACGCCCTTGTTGAGGGGGTACCAAGTTCTAAACGTGGTCACTTAGAAGATTATTTATTGCATACGGATCATTGCTCAAAAGTTGTTTCAACGAATGCTACGGGATCCAAACTTGCAGTGTTGAATTTTGAGGTTGAAAAGACGAATATTAATACAAGTCTTTTGAAAATTGATTTGCAAACAGGACGCTATCATCAAATTCGGGTGCAGTTATCTCACATTGGTCATCCAATTCTTGGGGATAAGAAATATGGTAGTAGTCATATCTATAAAAAGGGAATTGCCCTGCACTCTTATTGTTTAGAATTTATTCACCCTGTTACTCAAAAAGAACTTACACTCCAGTCTGAACCTGATTTTTTGAAAGATTTATAGATTGTAATTTAGCAACATGTTCGGCGATTTGCACTGCATTAAGTGCACCTCCTTTTCGAAGTTGATCTCCCGCAATCCAAAAATGCAAGCAGTTTTTTGTAAACAGATCGTCTCTTACGCGTCCATAGAATACCTTGTCTTTCCCTGAGCAGTGTCTCGGGGTAAGCTTGCTTTCTTCTTGGTATGCAATACCTGTAGATTTAGATAGAACCTCTAAAGCAGCGTTTTTTGACGTGTTATTGTCAAAAAATGCTGTAACAGACAGGCAGTGGGAATACTTGGTAGGTACACGGATACATGTAGGGGATACAGCTACGCTTGTATCTTCAAGAAGTTTTTGGGTTTCATGAATCATTTTCATCTCTTCGGTAGCATAGCCATTTTCAAGAGTTTCCATCGGAAATGCATTAAATGCATATGAATTTTCTTTGCATTCTGAACTAAGCGCCGCTTTTGTGTCAGACAAGAGTGTATTTAATAACTCTTGTCCACCCCCGCTTGCAGCTTGGTATGTAGAGACAATTATTTTTTTGAGATGAAATTCTTTATGAAGGGGAGCTAGTACTAAGTTCATAAATGTAGTTGTGCAATTTGGAGAGGAAATAAATGTTGTATCAAGGTTGACTTTCTCGATGTTTATTTCAGGAATAACAAGTGGGATCTTTGGGTCTAGGCGAAAAGCAGAACTTAAATCAATAAAAACAGTTTTGCTGTTTTTATTTTCTATTTTAATTTTTTTAGATAATTCTCCACCGGCAATTAAAAATACAATATCAAATTCTAAAGGAGTATTATCTAGAAATTCTTGAGTATAATAAATTTTGTTTTGGAATGAAATGGGGGTGCCTTTTGAGCGCTTAGAGGAGAAAAAAGTAATATGCGTTACTGGAAATTTTCGTTCTTCAAGTACACGAATAACTGTATTCCCAATAAGACCTGTAGATCCAATAATAGCAAGTTTCATATGTCGCGATGCGTTTGGTAGATAAATAATCGGAAAAATAGCATACTGAAGGCTTAAAACGCTTTAGGATAATTCAATGAGAAAAAAATTACTGCGCTCTTTGCAAGATGCTGCATCTGTTATCACCGCTATGCAAGAAGAGTCGACACTTGTATTTATGGAACAAGTTGCTAGAGAAATTGCTCTTTGTTATCAAAACGGAAACAAAGTACTCATTGCAGGTAACGGGGGGAGTCTGTGCGATGCAATGCATTTTGCGGAAGAGTTAACAGGTTTTTTTAGAGCAAAAAGAAAACCACTTCCGGCAATCGCCCTATCAGATCCATCTCACATTACCTGCGTATCAAATGATGATGGGTTCGAAAAAATTTTTGCAAGGCACGTAGATGCTCTTGGGCAAACAGGAGATATTTTCATTGCACTTTCAACTAGTGGAAATTCTAAGAACTTGATCGAAGCTGCACTACTTGCGAAGCAAAAACAAATCAAAACCATTAGTTTCCTTGGAAAAGAAGGGGGAGAACTTTTTGGAATCTCGGATCTGCAATGGGTAGTTACTGGTAAGTATTATTCCGATCGAATTCAAGAAGCTCATATGTGTGCTATGCATATTATTATTGAGATGGTAGAAAACTATCTTCAGCTTTCAAGTGAGGAAAATTGGATCCATGACAAAAAGCTCCAAAATGATCTTCTGCCATCTTGATGGTTTCCTAGGGAAAAAAAATCACAACTCATGCATTCGGTTTTTTTTAACAATTTCAAGCTATTTATTTCAATTTGCAGTTTTTCTAAGGAATTTAGGATACGACTTAGGTTTTTTTTCTGCTCGAAAAGCGCCACTACCTGTCATATCCATTGGTAATATTATTGTGGGTGGTTCTGGTAAAACACCATTTACCATGCGTCTTTGTAGTGATTTAGCAAAAAACATTCCATGCGCTATTTTATCAAGAGGTTATAAAGGTGAAATTTCTTCATCGAACACGCATACTCGAATAAATACTTCGATGAGTCCAAAGCAAACAGGCGATGAGCCATACTTGCTTTCTAAGCGACTAAATGAAGTGGGGGTCTATGTTGGCCCATCTCGACTTCAAACAGCCCGTTTAGCAAAAAGGGATAAATTCAAACTTGCTCTGCTCGATGATGGAATGCAGCATCGCAAGCTTGCAAGAGACTTAGAGGTTATTGTTTTAAATGGTCACAACTTATTCGGAGAAGACGCATTTTTACCAAAGGGTAGACTACGAGATTTTCCATCTAATTTAGATAGAGCTGATTATATTATATTACATACAGTCACAGATGAAGACTTTCTGTCTTCTGTGGAGCGAATTCGCAGAGTGACACATGCTCCGATTATTCGAACCTGTATGGGAAATCTTTGCGTAAAAGATCATAATGAAAATGCAATTAATATTAAGAATCAACGAGTTGGTGCTTTTTGCGCTCTTGGAAATCCAAAGTCATTTTACCAATCATTAGAGAGGGTGTGTGGCAGTGTAGTGTATAGAAAAAATTTTTTAGATCATTATTTTTTTGGGGAAAATGACATCAAAAAAACAGTTGAAAATACTCTTACAAACCAGGGAGAAGCCTTGGTTTGCTCTGAAAAAGATTGGATAAAAATACCAAAATCTGTATGCTCCGAAATTCCCATCTTCTATCTTGAAGCGAGTATTCAGATAGTATCTGGAATGGATCATTATGAAGAGCTGATAAATAAAGCGCTTTTACTTACTAAATAACAAAAGATATAGCTTATGAAACCGTGGATAAAAATATTAATTGGCCTAGGACTTGGACTGATTTTTGGTCTTGTCGTGGGCAAGCAGATTGAGTTTTTGAATCTCGTTGGAAAAGCATTTATTGATCTTCTGAAAATGCTTGTTGGTTTAATCGTTTTTTCTTCCTTAGTAACAGGTGTTTGTCATATCAATGATCCTAAAAAACTGGGTAGAATTGGTGGTAGAACACTTGCTTATTATGCAGTTACCACTCTTTTAGCGATTGGATTTGGACTCTTACTTGTATTTTTGATAAAGCCCGGCGCTTCATTAGACCTGCCTATGCCAACAGGGTCAGCTGATAGCGGTGTTGGACTTAGCATGATAGATTTTGTATTTTCTGTTGTTCCATCTAATCCCTTTGCATCATTTGCAGAAGGTAATATTTTGCAAATCATCGTATTTGCTATTTTTTTTGCTTTTGCAATTACGATTGCAAAAGAAAAGGGAAAACCTATTTTAAAACTTATCGAATCTCTATCTGAGGTGATGTATACCCTCACGCATTCTGTTATGAAGGTTGCTCCATATGGTGTATTTGCTTTGATTGCTTCAGCTGTAGGATCTATCGGGTTTAAAGTAGTTTTGCCACTTCTTTTATTCTTAGCATGTTGTTATATAGCGTGTATATTGCAGATTGTCATTGTGCTAGCGGGGTCAATCAAATATCTAACAAAATTAGAAATTGCTCCTTTTTTCAAAGGTATGAAAGATGCAATTGTACTGGCATTTACGACAAGTAGTAGCTCAGCTACGCTTCCAGTATCTATAGAATGTGCCAGAGATCATTTGGGGATTTCAAGTGATATAGCGGGCTTTGTTTTATCATTGGGTTCGACAATTAATATGAATGGAGCAGCAATAGGTCAAGCTGTATCTGCAATCTTTATTGCCCAGGCCTATGGGATTGAAATTACTTGGGTAAACATTCTAGTATTGTGTGTTACCGCATTAGTGTCTGCTGTTGGCGCTGCTGGAATTCCAGGAACTGGGATTGTAATGCTGTCTGTTGTTCTTAATGCAATGGGTCTTCCATTAGAGGGAATTGCGCTTGTAGCAGGTGTTGATAGACTTAGAGAAATGATGTCTTCTGTTGTAAATATCTTAGGAGATGCAACTGCCGCTCTTTATGTTGCTAAAAAAGAGAAACAAATGGATGAAGAGAAGTATCATACAGTAACTTGGCTTGAGTAGAATGGAAAACGAAATCATTATTGAGCTTCCCAAACTTGGGGAGAGTATTTTAACTGCAACCGTTGTCCAGTGGTTTAAAAAAGAAGGGGATTACGTTCTTTTAGATGAACCATTGCTTGAGGTTTCAACTGATAAAGTAAATAGTGAGATTCCAGCGCCAGCATCAGGTCGTATTACAAAAATTTTAGTGCAAGCTGAGCAGGAGCTCGATGTTGGAGCGCCGCTTGCATCTCTTGCCATTGAAGAGCCGGGGCAAAGCATTCCTAAACTTGAGAAAAGTATTAAGCAGGAAGCTGATGCTACTCCATCTGTTTCTACCAAGCCGACTAAAAATATTTTCTTTTCTCCAGCGGTACTTAAAATCGCTAAGAATAAAAACATCAGTATGAGTGAACTTGAAAAGGTACCCCCATCTGGATCCTCCTCTAGGGTTACAAGAAAAGATTTAGAAAAGTATCTTTCTGAAAAGGAATCAATGCCATCCGAGCCTAAGCCATGTCCACTTAGTTCTACTAACCCGTCTATTGTACGCGTGAAGATGTCAGGTATGAGAAAAGCAATTGCGCAAAAGATGGTACAATCCTTCAATGAAGTGCCTCATGCGACGCTTATCACAGAGGTTGATGTAACCGATGTAATGGATTTATTAAAAACTGAAAAAGAAGCTTTTTTAAAGAAGAATGGTTTCAAAGTTTCTATTACGAGTTTTATTGCAAAGGCAATTGCGGATGCTGTAGAGGAATTTCCCCTTATTAACTCTTCCTTAGAAGATGATACGATCTGCGTGAAAAAATTTGTCAATCTTGGAATTGCAGTAAGTGTTGAGCAGGGTATTTTAGTGCCTGTTATTTCAAATGCTCATACTTTATCTATTACAGATATCGCCGAGAAAGTTGCTACTTTTTCATCCAAAGCTAGATCTGGTGGCTTGCAACCAAACGATGTGCAAAACGGTACTATTACTATGACAAATTTTGGGATGTCTGGGACACTTATTGGTATTCCAATTATTCCTAATCCTCAAGTTGCCATTGTTGGAGTTGGAGCTATTAAGAAAAAAGTTGTAGTTCTTCA
>JAJFMH010000016.1 GCA_021772245.1 Chlamydiota bacterium
CAACGAAGAAGAGATGTGCCAATAGAGTGATTGACACCCTTCATCTCTAGAAGATCCATGACAGTTGGCAACAGATCTATTTGTGAAGATGGTTCGCTGACGATTGTTGGTTTGATTTGATCTTTTCCATAAATCAGAAGAGGTATATGCACATTTTCAGAAGAGATGTCTTTCATAACAGCAAAATGTTGCTCTTTTTCTAAGACACTTTGGCCGTGGTCCCCTAAGATAAATAATAGGGTGTTATCTAGTAATTTTTTCTTCTTGAGTGATTCTATAAATACCCCAAGGCAGTAATCACTATAGTGCATAGAAGATAGAAATTTTTGATAGTTTTTATCTAAATGACTTGGGAATGTCTTTTTTTGAAAATGACTTGGAACATGCCAAGGATGATGATTCGATACAGTGAAAAGAGTTAAAAAACTAGGCTTTGTTTGCTTTTCTAAGTACTCTGCAGAATATTGCATTAAGTATTCATCTGGAATTCCCCAACTCATTTTTTCAGCTTCTGGGTATTTGGCAAAAATTTCATTTTTACCAACCATATGATCAAAGCCATTTGCTGGAAAAAATTCCATTTTGTTTTCAAAATTTAGGGATCCATTGTGTAAGTAGGAGTTTGCATACCCTCTTTCTTTCAATAATTTTGCAATGCTAATGAGAGGAACCTTACTTGCATTTCTACTCGTATCAATTGGGGCTGGAATTCCAAAAAGTGAGGAAATAGCGGCGTTTGCAGTTGTTACTGAATTAGAATAGAAATTAGAGAAAAAAGCGCCTTGTTTGGCAAGTTTATCAAACTCTGGGGTGACATTCCATTTTCCCCCAAGTTCCCCTACATCTTTGGCGCGAAAAGACTCCATAAATAGAAAAATAATATTTGGGTTTTTTGACTTCTTTTCATACGTAAAATTTTTTTCTCCATGAAAACCATTCGTATATTTTAAAAGTGGAAATTTAGGATCGAGATATGTGCAATTTTCATTGCTTGGAAGAAATGTATTTTGCTTTTCTTTTTTTGAAAGAGATAAAAAATAAAACTTTCCGATTCGATAAAGCTCTTTTTCATAGAGAAAAAAAATGGGGCTTAAGTGATATTCAACATCTGGATTTGCTCTAAAAATCAGAATAAATCCAAGAGCCACAAGCCTTGCATAAAAAAGCGCTAAGGAGCTGGATTCAACCGGTGGAAAAATATAAGTAACCATCAATAAAATGAATACAAATCCAGCCAAAAAACTAAGGGTATCTGTCTTGGAAACAGAGTCTGCAAAAATTTTGCTTTTTCTGAGAAATTTCAGGTAAGAGAGTTCTAAACGAACCCTACTTTTTTGAAAGAGTAAAAAATCAAAGTACGAAAGTGATAGAAAAAGCCCAACAAAACTCTTTCCAAAGCTCCCCAGCAAACTTGCAATAAGAAGAATTTGAGAGCAAATAAATAATGCTTGCAAGGCGCAAAGAAAATGATTCTTTATTCCGAATTTTTTTTTCCCAATAGTCTGGAACAGCAAACTTGGAATAAATAAAAGAAGTATTTGAAGGGTATAGGTTAACAAAATCACTCACATGTTTTTTTCAATATCAAATCTTCTAAAAATCTTGGCAAGATTTTTTTTAGAATATCCCTAGGGAATTTAGCATGATGAATACAATGATAAATGGAGCAAGGTACTTAATTCCCACAGATAGATACATTCTAATAAAAGGATACCTTTCAAAAAGAGACCCAGTTCCCCTTTTAATGTTGGTAAGTCCTTTGTGAATGCCCCACTTCCACCCAACAAGTAAGACAGCAAGAAGTCCGCCAATTGGAATTAAAATATTTAGCGAAAGATAGATTAAGAATTGAAATATGGTCATGCCAAAAATTTGGGCATGGCGAAGGACTCCAAAAGATAGTGTACATAAAATTGCCACAAACAAGATAAGGCTCGATGCTATAAGCACTGCCTTTTTTCTTTTCCAATGATTTCGATCAATTAGATAGGAAATGAATGGTTCCATAGCCGATATCTGAGAAGTGAGTCCTGCCATAAGCAAAAGTAAGAAAAATGCAAAGCAAAGAACATATCCACCACTCATTGATGAAAAAATTAGGGGAAGCGTTTGAAACATTAAACTCTCACCAGAAGATGCAGGCAACCCAAAAGCAAAGACAATTGTAAAGATAGCTACACCTGCTAAAATAGAAATAAGGGTCCCAAAAAAAGCAATAGGCAGACAAGTGGTAGGAAGATTTTCATTTTCATCTAGATAGCTACCGTAGGTAACCATAGTCCCCTGCCCAAGACTTAGAGAGAAAAATGCCTGGCCAAGTGCCATTAAAATTGCTTTTGGAGTGATCGATGAAAAATCGGGTGAAAAAAGAAAGGATATCCCCTTCTCTCCCCCTTTAAGGGTCAGCCCCTTTATGGTAAGTACGATTAACACAATCAATAGAAGCGGCATCATGATTTTATTGCTTTTTTCAATGCCTTTAGAGACGCCTGTTTGAAGAATGAATACACAAAGTCCCATAGCAAGCACGGTATATATCAAAGGCTTTAGGGGTGATGTTGTCAGAGTTTGGAAATAGGCAAGTGTTTGCGCAGCTGACTGAAAGTTTGTGATTTTGCCGATTGCAGCTTCAACAAAGTAGCCAAGCGTCCACCCAACAATTACGAGATAAAAGGAACTAACTAGAAATCCAGTAAAGATGGTGAGTTTGCCCGCTTTGCTCCACCTAGTATTTCCAAGTGTCTTATAAGCGCCACTTGGGCTTAGTTGCGTTTTTCTACCGATTGTAATTTCAGATAGAAGAACTGGAAACCCGATTACAAGAAGACATAATAAGTAGAGTAAAATAAAGGCAGCCCCTCCATTTTCTCCTACAACATAAGGAAATCTCCAGATGCTACCAAGACCAACGGATGATCCTATTGCAGCCCAGATAAATCCCATCCTGGAATTCCATTTTCCTCTCACCATTGCTTCGATCCTACCTTGTCTAGTTAGCTGTAAAATAATAATAATAAAGGGGATAAAAATGCAATCTGATATGAGAAGAATCTACTCACTTGTATAATCATTTTCACCTAGAGACAAAAAGAATGCTGTGTTAGTACAATATTCTATACTTACATGGAGAATTTTTTTGAAAAAACAAGAACTTTCCTTTTTTGAAACACCCGTATCTGCTGGATTTACCTCTCCAGCAAATGATCCTCTTTCGCAAAAGCTTGATCTCAATGACTATTTAATTAGAAACCGTACCTCTACCTTTTTTGTTAGAGTACAGGGCGATTCGATGATAGGAGCCGGAATTCAATCTGGTGATATGTTGATTGTGGATCGATCACTGCAAGCAAGATCGAATCAAATAGTAATTGCAGTGTTGGATTCAGAATTTACGGTAAAAAGAATCAAATATGGTAATTCGTGCGTATATCTTATTCCCGCAAATCCCAAATACCCTGAAATTAAAGTTACTCAAAACCGAGATTTTCAAGTATGGGGAGTGGTTACATTTGTAATTCATAAGGCAAAGTA
Organism: Chlamydiota bacterium; assembly: GCA_021772245.1. GTDB lineage: Bacteria > Chlamydiota > Chlamydiia > Chlamydiales > Simkaniaceae > JAJFMG01. The sequence goes on from JAJFMH010000016.1 coordinate 3,532, forward strand.
ATGTTTGCTTTGATTGACTGTAATAATTTTTTTGTATCTTGTGAGAGAGTTTTCAATCCTAAACTTTGGAATAAACCTGTTGTTGTACTTTCCAACAATGATGGTTGCGCAGTTGCAAGATCAAAAGAGGCAAAAGATCTTGGCATTCCTATGGGAGCGCCTGTTTTTAAATATAAATCTCTTTTCCGAAAAGAAAAAATAATAGCCCTATCTTCAAACTTTTCTCTGTATGGAGATATGTCTCGAAGAGTAATGGCAACACTTGATACATTTCCTTTTGAAACGCAGGTTTACTCAATTGATGAAGCTTTTGTTCACCTTCCCCATTTTTCAAAAGCTGAACTTGTTCATATTGGGGCCTCTATCAAACAAAGAATTGAAAAATGGGTTGGCATACCAGTGACCGTTGGTATTGCTCCCACTAAAACACTTGCAAAAGTAGCAACAGACATTGCTAAAAAAGACCCTGTTTGCATGGGTGTATTTGCATTTGAAAATGCAAATCACGCGGATCCTTTTTTACAAAAAAGGCAGCCAAAAGACATCTGGGGTATTGGAAGGAAATCTGCGCAGTTTTTAGAAAGTCGATATATACTTTCAGCTCTTGATTTCAAAAATAGTTCCCCTGATTGGATAAAAAAGAACTTAAAAGTTACTGGATATAGAACCCTTTTAGAGCTACATGGAAAATCTTGCGTTGAACTTGATTCTAAAATACAGAGAAAAAGTCTTTTGCACTCTAGATCTTTTGCAAGTGAAATAGAAAAAGAAGAAGACTTAAGTACTATTATCTCTACTTTTGTGTCTTCTAGCGCAAAAAAACTAAGAAAAGAAAAACTGGTTGCCTCTGAGATGTCAGTTTTTATTTGTTCAAATCGGCATCAAAAGCCTTATTATTCGAATGAGTCCCACGTAAGGCTTATACCAACCTCTAACACATCTACATTACTTCAAGTTGCAAAAGAAGGATTATCTCAAATTTTTAATTCTGACTACACCTATAAACGTGCAGGTGTTGTTTTTTACGATCTTGTTTCTGAGTCACATGCGCAATCAGACCTTTTTTCCTGCACGAAAAAAAATGAAAAAGGAAAGAAACTTATGCAAACACTTGATCAAATCAATCAGAGGTATAATCAAGAATCGCTCTTTTTTGCTTCAGAGAAAAATGGTAAAAAAATCAAAAGTCGTCAAGAAAACATCTCGCCAAAGTTCACAACTAATTGGGATGAAATTTTAACAATTTCGATTTAATCTGAGAATAGCTTCAAAAAATTTATTTTTATCCTAATAATTCCCGCAATCACTCACTGTTTGTGCATTTATCAACTTACTTTTTGATTTAATCATTTTAACCTTTGGTGTTTAGTTGATTTTTTCGGCATGTCGTTTTGAATAAAAAATGTAATGAAAGCAAAGTAATAACCAGGTGACAATATAGAGCGCTTTTGATAGATTGTTTTGCCAAATTATTTAACTATTTGGGTTTACTATGTCCACCAATGGAAAAAGCAATCGAACGCTTAGTGTTTTTCTATTAGCTATGATTAACGTATCAGCTATTTGCAGCATTAAGAATTGGCCGCTTACAGCTGAATTTGGCTTTTCATCTATCTTTTACTTTATCATAGCAGCGCTTGTCTTTTTTGTGCCGATGTCACTTGTATCTGCAGAGCTCGCATCTGGATGGCCCAAACGTGGAGGAGTATACGTATGGGTAAGAGAAGCCTTTGGACATAGAAGCGCTTTCTTAGCTTCGTGGCTTTTTTGGATCAATAACGTGGTATGGTACCCAACTATCTTATCCTTCATTGCAGCAACCATTGCCTATTGCATAAATCCAGCATTAGCTCATAACACCACCTATATGTTTTGTGTGATTTTTATCACATTTTGGGCAACAACAGCAGTGAATTTACGCGGAATGAAAACATCTGGTTGGATTAGTACCATAGGCGCTGTCTTTGGAACACTAATTCCTGGAACTGTTATTATTGTACTTGGATGTATGTGGTACTTTTCTGGCAGACCCATTCAAATTGAGTTCACTATGGATTCATTTCTTCCAAATCTATCAAGTCCATCTCAACTAGCATTTTTAGCTGGTGTCCTTCTCGGACTTGCTGGCATGGAAATGTCTGCTGTTCACGCAAGAGAAGTAAAAGATCCACGAAAGAATTTCCCAAAAGCGATTTTACTTTCAGCTCTTATTATCATCGTTCTTTCAGTACTTGGAACACTTGCGATTGCTATTGTGATTCCACAATCAGAAATAAGTTTAGTTTCAGGAGGGTTAGAAGCAATTGCTTTCTTCTTAAGATCATATGGACTTGGATGGAGCGTGCCTCTTGTATCCTTTTTAATTGCAGTTGGGGCCCTTGGTCAGATGAGTACATGGACAGTTGGACCAAGCAAGGGTTTACTTGCTGCCGCGCAAGATGGAGACCTTCCACCAGTACTTCACAAAATGAACAAGAAAAACATGCCTGTTGCAATGATGATATTCCAAGGAATCTTTGTTTCAGTCCTGGCTACTGTATTTTTGCTTATGCCAGATATTAGTGCCTCGTTTTGGTTACTACTTGCTCTAGCATCACAACTCTACTTGCTGATGTATGTGCTTATGTTTTCTGCTGCCATTCGACTTAGATACAAGAGTCCAAATGTAGAAAGGCCATACAGAATCCCAGGTGGTTTACCTGGAATTTGGATTGTAGCTGGACTTGGATTCTTAAGCGCCGCTGCATGTATAATACTAGGTCTTTTCCCACCAGAGCAGATAGAAACAGGTAATAGTACATTTTATGTATCATTCTTAGTGATTGGAATGATTACAATGTGCATAGCGCCGTATGTGATCTTGAAGTTCAAAAAACCATCTTGGAATGAAGTTAAGACTCCTGATTTTGAAGATTAATAGATCGGCAAGAGAGTCTACTCTCTTGCCGCAACATAAAAAATTTAGATTAGAATATAGCAGTAATTACTTCTTTAGTGCTTGAACTACAAATTGAATCTAGCCAAACCAAGATTCAATAGGTTCTTTCAAAAAGGCCTCTAGTTTGATTCCATGACCACCTACTAAAAGCGTTTTATGAGGATTAAAGGCTTTCTGAAAGGAATGCATACCAGAAAGTTTTTCCTGTTTAGAGGAACTTTTAACTTCGATAGCAACGAGTTTATTTCCCTTTTTGAGAATAAAATCTACTTCTTCATTTTTTTCTCTCCAGTAGTACACCTCTATTTGTTTTCCACGTACACTATTTAGAATATACGCTCCAACAGCAGATTCTGTTAGCCGTCCCCAAAACTCTTTATCTTCTCTAGCTTCTTGAAAAGTTTTTCCACTCTGAGCGCTAATAAGCGCTGTATTAAAAACTTGAAATTTAGGACTACTACCTTTTGATCTAACAGTTTGATTTGAAAATTTATGGATGCCGGTGATTAATCCCGCGCCAGCTAAAAACTCTAAATAATTTGCAAGCGTTGTTGTATTTCCTACATCTTGAAGCTTACCAATCATTTTTTGATAAGATAGGATTTGTGAAGAATATACGCAGCCGAGTTGAAATAACCTTCGAAGAAGAACTGGCTTATTAATTTGAGTCATCAAAAGTATATCTCTTGAAATTGTAGTCTCAATTAAAGAGTCATTAATGTAAGTCAGCCATCTTGGAAAATCACCGATCAAATTTATAGGTCCTGGATAACCTCCAAAAAAGATAAACTGATCAAGATCTATTCCAAAGGAATTTTCCATTTCAGAAAATGACCAATGAGTTACGTGCAGGGTCTCAAATCTTCCTGCTAAACTTTCAGTAAGTCCTTTCTGCATTAACCATGGAGATGATCCTAAAATAATCACTTTTAGGTTAAGTTTGTTCCTAGAGTCTTCATCCCATAATTTTTTAACAAGAGATGACCAGTTTGGAATTTTTTGTACTTCATCTATGATAAGGACTGAGCCTTGATTTTTCCTGGCTAACTTTCTTGCGATTTCCCATTGAGTCTCAATCCAAGGCAGATCTTCTAGCGTTGCAATATCTGCAGAGTTGTAATGGATAGATATTCCTAAGTGCTTTTCAAGATAAAGAGCCATGGTTGTCTTCCCTACTTCACGAGGGCCAAGAAGAACTTGCATGAACTTTCTTGGTTCTTTGATTCTATCAAATAATTTCTGATAAATTTCGCGCGATTTCATAGGGATACCCACTTTACTCACTCTATTGAGTGATTTTACTCAATTAATTGAGTAAAATCACCAAAATTCCACAAAATTCTTATTCTATGTAGTTTAGGAATCAAAATTAGGTGAAAGCAAAGTTTAGTTTCTTACAAGAGCCACCAAGTAGCAATAGATAAGTATAGAGCTGTTGTAAAAACGTCAGCAAACATAAGAACAACAGGCCCAGCTGCAACTTTAGGATCCCACTTTCTTTTGTGAAGAATGATTGGAACAATCGCACCAAAAGAGGCTGAGAAAAAGATCCCAAATAGTATACCTATCCCGATGGTAAGAGCAGGTCCTATCCCCTGTCCCCAGCAAAGAGAAAGGAGACCAACTGAGACAGCAGATGTAGCTGATAGCAAAAGAACAACTTTCAGTTCTGAAACAACTCTTTTGAGTGCAGCTTTCATTCTGAGCGATTTTTTGGGAAGGGATTGCATACTTTGAGTCATCGATTGCATTGAAATAGACTCAGAAAGAGTAAGTAACAGTGGAATAAACATAGCTAGAATGATTACCTCTGATAACACTAGCTCATAGACTCTTGAGATAATAGCGCAAGAAATTCCACCGAATATATTACAAGTAATCCAAGGCATGCGGCTTTTGTAGCTTTTAAAGGGACTTACCTTTTTTTTATCCTCGATTACCATACCAATAAGTTGAAAGACATCTGTTCTTCTTTTTTCTCTAGCAACATCGACAGACTCCTCTAGGTAGAAGTCAACATCAATTACTCCAACAAATTGCTTATCTTCGTTAATAACAGGTAGAGCCAAAAGTCGATTTGACTCTAAAAGTTCAATAGCCTTTTGTAGTTTTTGATCAGATGTCAAAGATACGATGGATGTTGACATAATTTTTTTTATCGGGGTGCTCGGATCATTTAACAAAAAAGCTCGAGTTGGAACGTAACCTTTTAATTTTTCATCAGAGTCAAGTACATAAAAATAGATGATTTTTAGATCAATTTTCTTTTTTCGAATTCTTTTAAGTGCATCTTCGATCGTTTCATCAACATAGACGATTGTATCTACTTTTTGGACAAACTCAGATATCGGTTTGGATAAATCTTTATTACTCATGTTTTTCACTCCAACTAGAGTGAAAATTTACACCATGAATATTTAAATATCAAAAGCTTTTAATGTGTTTTTTATAGAAAAAAATCATGTTCATGATATGCTCGATGATTTTATATCTACGGGAAAAATCATGAAATCATTTTGTTGTAAATTACTGCTTATTTTAACTGTTCCATTACTGGCCTATACAGAAACTGAGGATTTGATATTCGAGTTAACCGATACTCGTTTTCATGTTGATTATACTGCCTCAAACGAGCATTCCTCCATTTATGAAATGACAATTGAAGGTGAAACGGTCAATAATTGGTCTGAGCTAGTCACTATACAAAAAATCCCAAGAATCAATGCTCCTTTCGAAGACTTCTACAAGTATTTTACAGTAGGATTACGTCGAGATAATCCAGACTACTCTTGTGGTAGTAGAATAATTTCCTCAAATGAAAATTCAATTTTTTTTGAGTGGTGGCTAGAGGGCAAAGGCCCTAACGCCCAACATGAGTGGTATCGAATGATACAAAACTCCAAGGATTGTTTCATTCTTCGTTACACTACAAAAAAACTAGGACAAGTCGAAAAAATAAGATCTACATGGGAAAAGTGTCTACAGGAAGCCCATATTGGAAATCTCAAAAACTCTCATCAAATCCAAAATCTTGAAAAATTAGACATGATACCAAAAATAGAGTGTGTTGACTTTAAAGGTATCAATGATGCTTTTTCAATCCCAGTTCCAAAATATTGGAGCTCTTCTAATGTAATTAAAAGTAAAAAAGACAATGGTTATATATATTCTTTTGCAATTCCGAATAAAAAAGGGAGTTTTTGCATTGTTGAAATGATCAATAATCGCGATTACTCAGAAAACGATCAACTTGAGCTTCTTGTTAAAGAAATGCTAAAAAAATTTGGTGGATCCTTAATAAGATATGAAAAAATGGATTCTAGATTACATGGTGAGATAACTGGAGCAATTCTTGGACCACAGAAAATGTCGAGTGGAGTTATTGTAAATGAGTTTCTTGCTTATGTACATACCCCTGATAAATCCTATTTGTTCATGGCAACGGCGCCAGTTGAAATTTTTGAGGAAAAGCTTATTGAGTTTAAGGCTGTAATCCCAACGTTATCCACTCAATAAAAATAAGCAACAAAGTAAAAAATATACATGCGATTTTACATGGGTAAATTTTTACCATATCGACGAAATAGATCTTAGAATAGAGTTGCTTCTTAATCTGGTTTTGGTTTTGAGATATCTGCCTTAACTCCTACCAGCTTGAAATCAATTGTATTTACATAATATTCTTTTCTGATAGTTTTTTTTTACAAATGATAAAACAACAGGTCAAATATGAGATTTAAGATGAAGTTATTTTTTTTGGGCCTGCTTGTGATCAGAGCATCGTTATTCGCAACTGAAGACCTTTCCTTAACACTTTTTACTGACAAATGGACTTTTGATAATAAATACGAAAATGAACAGTGCTCGTCCTATTTCTATACAATTGAAGGTGAGACAGTAAATAATTGGACAGAACTCCTGACAACTATCAATATGAATCGAATAAATATTACTTTGGAAAGCTATTGTACAGATATGCTCTCAGCAATTCAAAGTAATCATCCAAATGAGACCATTGACTCCCAAGTAATAGATGAAGATGAAACTTCCCTATTTTTTGAATGGTGGACTAAAAACCAAAGCAAGAATCCTAGACATGATTGGATAAGGATTATTAATGGAGAAGAAAAAACTTTTGTAATTTGCTACTCAGCCAAAAAACTGGGAGATATAGAATTTGATTTGAAAAAGTCAATTGCCGATGCAAAAATACTAGATCTCAATAAACTTTATACTAAAAAAGACGGCGATTCACATACCTCCTATTACAACCAAATGTTTTCATTTAAAACTCCTCAAGAGTGGACTCATAAGGGGTCATTTGAGGAATCAATAGATAGTGGCACAGTTTTTACACATGTTTTTAGTCTTCCAGAAGAAAATGGAACTGTTGTCATTGAAGATTTTCCAAATAATCAAAATTCATCTGCTCGTGAATTTTTAAAAATGGAATTGAAAAGTTCTCTTGAAGGCATGATGATCTTTTCACATTTGGAAAAGATGAAAAAAGAAAATGGTTCTAAGAGACATGGAATTGTTTTTCTTTTCAAGGAAGCATCGAGTGGAAGGAACTTATCCAGATTTACAGCTTACTATAAATATGGCGAATACAGAATGGTAAACTTTTTTGCTACTGTTAAAGCAGATAAATTTAAAGAGTATCTCCCACTTTTTAAGAAATCTTTTTTAACACTTGAAAAAGCAGAGTTTGCTGATTGAAATTACTTTAAAATACATCTTTACATATGTAATTCAAGCTTGATTTTCATTGCTTATAACTAAGTATTATTCTATATTTTTTAGCATGAATAACGAAAAAAATACTTCCTGGAACAAAGTAGCCCCTTGGTATGATAATCTTGTATCAACAAAGGGGCACTACTATCATAAAGAAGTGATACTCCCCCATTTAATTCCTCTTATCTACCAAAAGAAAAAGATCAGTATTTTGGATCTTGGCTGTGGACAGGGGATATTATCGAGATGCTTAAAGAAGGATACAATCTACTATGGAGTTGATATTGCTCCAGATTTAGTAGAGTCTGGGAAAAAGAAACGCATATCTTCTTCACACCATTTTTATCCCTTGGATGCAACTGGAAAACTCGATTTTGATAAAAAAGATTTTACACATGCAACTCTTGTACTTTCCTATCAAAATATGGAAAACCCGAAGCTTGCTCTTATGAATGCAAAAAGGCATCTGAAAGAAGACGGCAGTCTTATCATTGTAATCAATCACCCCTGCTTTCGGGTTCCCAAACATAGTTTTTGGGAAACTGACAGAAATGGACAAAGATACCGTAAGATTGATCGATATTTAAGTCCTTTTGAGGTGGAAATTGAGATGAATCCAGGAAAAGAAAACTCTGAAAAAACCATTTCTTTCCATTATTCCCTTTCCCAGATATCTTCCGATTTAAAGGAAGCTGGGTTTACCATAGCCTCTATGCACGAACTATGTTCTAACAAGAAAAGTGTAGGAATCAAAGGGGAAACAGAAAATTTTACTCGCAGAGAATTTCCTCTTTTTTTAACAATAGAAGCAAGATGTGTGACATAAAAACCACTTCCATTAGCGTGATTTCAAATTAGGATCGGTGTATGTGCGGAATTTTTGGTTATGTAGGAACAAAAGACTCAAATAAAGATAAAAAAAATCCTGTTTCAATTTGCTTAGAGGGACTAAAGAGCCTCGAATATCGTGGATATGATTCAGCTGGAATTGCAGGAGTATTTGATGGTAAACTTCTATCTTGTAAATCTGCTGGTAAAATTCAATCTTTACTAGATGCTGTTTTATCAAATGACTTAAAACTTGATATCGCGATTGCTCATACTAGATGGGCAACACATGGAAAACCTACGGATTTAAATGCTCACCCCCATTTAGATCAAGATGATTCAGTTGCCATTGTCCATAATGGTATTATAGAAAATCATGATACTCTTAGAGATATGTTGATTGATAAAGGATTTACTTTTCAGTCAGATACCGATTCAGAAGTAATTGCTCAATTAATTTCTCACTACTATACAGGAAGTATTCGAGAAGCTGTACTTAAAGCAATTAATATCCTGCAAGGATCACTTGCGATTGCAGTGATTCATAAAGATCATCCAAATGAAATTTTAGCTGCAGCAAAAGAGAGCCCCCTTGCAATTGGTGAAAAAAATGGAGAGTATTTTCTGTCTTCTGATCCTAACTCGTTTAAAGAGGAATCTCTGAATGTCTTTTATTTGCAAGAAGGAGAAGTTGCCATTTTAAAACAGGGTGGTGTTGAGACATACAACTCACTTGGAGATCCCATCACAAAACTCAAAGAATTAGCCTCATTTTCTAAAACAAGAGTTACTAAAAATGGATATGAGCATTTTATGCTCAAAGAAATCTTTGAGCAGCCAGAAACTATTCAACATACCCTGCACAATAGGTTGAAAGAGGATTTTGGAACGGCTGTTTTTGATACTATTTCAATCTCACCCCATGAGTTGCAATCAGCAAACCGTATATTACTTCTTGCATGTGGAACCTCCTGGCATGCTGCCTGTATTGGCGCTACGATGCTTGAAAGCATTGCTAGAATTCCTACAGAGGCTCATATTGCCTCTGAATTTAGATACACAAATCCCATTATTTCTGAAAATACTCTAGTCATTGCCATTAGCCAATCAGGTGAAACTGCAGATACCATAGCAGCTGTTCGTGAAGCAAAAGCTAAAGGATCCAAGGTAATCTCAATCTGCAATGTGAAAAACTCTACTCTAGCAAGAGAATCTGACAGTACACTCTTTCTTCGAGCAGGACCTGAAGTAAGCGTTTGTTCTACCAAGACTTTTACCTCTCACCTAACTGCTTTAGCTCTTTTTACTCTTTATATGGCAAGACTTCGCCATATGGGAAAAGAGGATGGTAAAGTCTTCATTCAGGGTTTAAAAGAATTGCCAACTAAAGTTGATCGCATTCTATCCCAGGAAAAAATCATCGCAAAGTTCGCTAAGAAGTATGCAAGGTTTGATAACTTCTTCTTTTTGGGTAGGCAGTACATGTTCCCAACTAGTCTTGAAGCTGCCTTAAAGCTAAAAGAGATTAGTTATTTAAGCGCCATGGCTTATCCAGCTGGGGAAATGAAACATGGTCCGATAGCTTTAGTAAACCCAGATCTTGCTGTAGTTGGGCTTTGCGGAAATGCTAAAACTCAGGACAAAATGATTTCTAATTTAATGGAAGTTAAAGCTCGTGGTGGTACCATTTTAGCATTTGCTCCGAAAGGATATGAGCCAATCAAAACCATTACAGATGATATTATTTGGCTTCCAAAAGCATGCGATGAACTATCATCCATTCTCTATTCTGTAGCTACCCAACTTTTTGCCTATCATATTGCTAAACTTCGTGGCACTGATATCGACCAACCTCGAAATTTAGCAAAATCTGTGACTGTAGAGTAAGTATGTATTGGGACATACTATTTTTTGTCCTAACCATACTTCTCTTTATTCTGGTAGGTGTCTACAGACAAAATAAGGTGCGATCGCAAGACTCCTATCTTTTTGCAGAAAAAAAATGTGGTTATCTCAAACTTACTTCAGCCCTTGTCATGACAGAGCTTAATACCTCTACGTTGTTGTCGTTTGCAGGTCTTGGATTTTTGATCGGTAAAAAAGCGTTATTTTTACCACTGATATTTCTAATGGGTCTTTTGTTTTACTCCTTTACTGTCGCTAAAAAATGGAAAGAGGCAAATGTCAACTCTGTCTCTGATTTATTTAGAAGACATTATGGGGATAGAATCGCTAACTTAGCATCCATTTCTCTACTTGTTGCAATGCTTGGATTTTCAGGTGTTTACATCAAATCGTTGCAGTATATTTTTGCGCCGTTTTTACCACACACATCTTCTTGGCTAATAACAGCTGCCTTAGTTGTCTTAACACTTTTTATCAATGTTCGTGGTGGGTTATCCTCTATATTAAGAACAGATCTTGTATCACTGGCCTTTATTCTTCTTTTTTTTCCTTGTATTTTCTATTTCTCTATTAAAGGAAATAATATCACAGCTCTTTGGTCACAAAGCTCATTTTTACCAGAAGCTCTTCCATTTTCTTTTATATTTTCACTTGTTGTACTCACCATGTTTACCTATATTTTAGCGCCTTGGTATGGACAAAAAATCTTTGCTGCCAAAAGCAAACAAGTGGCTTTTGGAGCAAGTATTTCATCTTCTATTTTGGTTTTTGCTCTATATGGGATAATAACACTGAGTATGGCTTTTTTTAGAGTAAATACAACTCTCTTAAATCACGAAATGGCTCTTCCAGTTTTTATAAAAACGCTTGTTCCTATTGGACTTAGAGGAGTTGGATTCGCACTTATATTTGCAGTAGGCAGTACTACCCTTTCAGGAGTCTGGAGCGCAATGAGCTCCATGATAAGTATCGACTTTAGAAAAAAAACGGAGTCTTCTTATCTTAGCAGCTTGCGATATACAATTTTAGTAGCGATCCTTTCATACTTATTTGCAAATGTCGCAATAGATCAGATTTTTTCAAAAATGATTCTTGCAAACATTCCAATTGCAGCTCTTTCATTTGCATTACTTGGAGCTTTTTATTGGAAGAAAGTTTCATCAATTGGAGCCTCTATTAGCATAATTATAGGACTAATCTGGGGGATATTTTGCTATCTGTATTTTGGAGATGCAACGTATACAATTTACTGGGCCTTCATAGGAATACCACTCATTTTTGGCTTTGGAGTTCTTGGGTCAGTTTTATTTCCTAATCTATCGCGTGTAAAAGCCTAAATACAAGATATTTAAGCGATCTGTAAAGAGGTTGTTTCAGTAGTAGATATCAATAAAAAAGCAGCTTCCATCATATCTTTGTAGTTTTTTTGAAACTCTTCTTTTGAATATGGATATTTCAACACTTCTGGAAGACTTTCTAATGACCATTGTTGAAAGCCACCATTAAATCTTTTGCCAGATTCAGGGTAGACTTGTGATCTAGCATGGAAATACTCCCCTTTAGAAAACAACTGTGACAAAACAGATTTTTCTGGAATATAAAATGGATGTTTATCAGTTCCATTTGGAATAGATATGATATAGCCATCTCTATCCCCTCCTCGAATATAAGAAAAGACGCATGCTCCAATATCATTAAAACATCCTGCAAAAAGGCTACTTCCAAAACTTAAGGAAACGGGTTGAATTTCATCATCATGTTTGATTGTATCTATGCTTAAGTTTCCACCTCTATAAAGCAAGAAACTGCTTGCTAAACATTCAATTTTGATTGCATTTAAAATAATGCCGTCCTGCTCAGTTGTGATTCCAAGCGGCTTGTTACCACCTCTTTTACTCTCCGATGTAAATGCCCAAAGTGCTTTGGCTGTTTTATTTTTTCCTTTTTGAAGAGCTTTTTTACTCAATGCTTCTCCACTTGACTCATGCAATTCATGAAAAAAATGAAGCGTATCAATGGTTAAATTTAAAATTTCAGTTAGAGAAAATTGATAAATCTGATTGCCAAGATAAGGAGATAATTTTATTAAGGCATAGTTGTTAAAACGAAAAGCTATTTTGAGAAGAAATGGATCCATATCATCAACACCTGGACCATCCTCTGATGAAATAACATGCCAACACCGACTTTCTAATTCTTCAAAGTCTACTTTGGACTCATTTTCTATTAACCAATTTTTTGTATCAGAATATTCATCACAATTTGCATAACATTTTAGTTTTGAGTCGACAGAATTGAGTTCTTCCTGATGTGCAACTTGAATAAAAAGTAACTCATATAATGTCCTGGGAACAAATATAGCTCGAAGACTTGAATCAATACGAGATATTCTTTTATTAAGATCAAGATATGAATTATCTTGTGTATCTGGATCATTACTATCATTTTTTTTAAATTCTAAGTAGGTTTTCCAAATCTCCAAGTAGAGTTCATATGACACTTTCGAATCATCATTTTTACAAAAAAGATATTCTCCATATCCATAATAAATTGATTGGTCTCCAGATATAAAAAACTCATTGGCAGTTGATGAATCATATGTTGCGCTCATTTATTTACCTTTGACTTCTTTAATTCAAAAAAAACTAGTTTCAATAAATATTATACTATTATACTAATTTAATTACAATGAGTGTAAAATAAAGCATTAAAATCTGATTGTAAGTATCTTAAGAAAAAAATAAGAACTTAGTTATCTTTTTGATACTCATCAATAATGTTGGCAATAAGGCCGCTCCAACCAGTTTGATGAGAAGCGCCAAGCCCTCTACCGGTGTCTCCATGAAAATGCTCATAGAAAAAAATATGATCTGTAAAGTGCTCATCAAACTCAGAGATTTTTTGATCATGATAGATGGGTGGGTAGGTATTTTTTCCTTTTTGAAAAAGAGAGAGTAAACCTAAAGAATATGTTTTTGCCATCTCTTTAGGAGTCAGTTTTTGTCCATTATATGTGATAGAGGCTTCATCTCCTAGAATTTCATCAAACCTTTTTAAAGACTCTATAAGAAGAAAATTAGTTGGAAACCATATGGGCCCTCTCCAGTTGGAGTTACCGCCTTTAAGGACTACTTCTGCTTCTCCTGGCTCATAACTAATCGAGTGATCGAGTAGTTCATAGGATTTTTCTCCATAAACCTTGGAAAGAGACCTTATGCCATGATCTGATCGAAATTCTTTGGGATCCCAAATTCGTGTGATAACACGTTTCATCTGATCGATGTGCATCAACGCTAAGAGGTATTTCTTTTCTTTTCCCTCTCCAAGTGGTGTTATACAATGTTCAATAAGGTCTTGTCGATTGTTACAAAACCAATGAAAATTGGTTGAAAATTCTTTGAACTGAGAAAGTTCCTCCTCAGTGATGCAATCTACTGCGTAGAGTGGAATAATACCAACAAGAGATCTGACTTTGATTCTTTCTTGCTTATTATCGGGCAAGTTAATCACATCATAGAAGAAACCATCTTCCTCATCCCAAAGCTGCACTTCACGGTTTTGAGCATGTTCTAGAGCATTTGCAATATAGATATAGTGTTCAAAAAACTTAGTAGCCAAGGACTCATATACGTAATCTTTTTTGGCAAGTTCAAGAGACATACGCATGAGTAAAAGACAAAACATTCCCATCCAACCCGTACCATCAGATTGCTCCATGGAGCCACCGCCTGGAATCTCGGAAGATCTATCAAAGATGGTAATGTTATCAAGTCCTAAGAAGCCACCCTCAAATACATTATTACCTTTTGCATCCACTTTATTTACCCACCAAACAAAGTTCAGAATGAGTTTATGGTAACATTTTTTTAAAAAGTTGGTGTCTTTGATCCCCTTTTTCTCATATTCAAGATTATAAAGGCGCCAAAGAGCCCAAGCTTGCACCGGAGGATTAAGTTCAGAAAATTCCCATTCATAAGCTGGAATCTGTCCATTAGGATGTTGGAATTGATCAAAAAGTAGATGCCAGAGTTGCTCTTTAGCAAAATCCATATCAACGAGAGCAAGCGCTATTGTATGAAAGGATAAATCCCATGCAGCAAACCAAGGATATTCCCATTTATCAGGCATCGATAAGATACGCTTAGAGATAAGATGTTTCCAATGATTGTTTCGGATATTTTCCCGACCATCTGGTGGTGGATTATCAGGATCATCTCCTTTAAGCCATTGATTGACGTCATAGAGATAGATTTGTTTACTCCAAAGCATCCCAGCTAAGGCTAATCGTTGAATTTTTTTATCTTCATCAGATGCGTTTTTGGGATGAATTGACTCGTAAAAAAGATCTGCTTCTCCTTTACGGAGTTGCATGATCTTTTCTATGTCTTTAAGGGGATCTTTCATCTCTTTATTCGTAAAGCGAAAGTAGAGTGTTTTTGAACTTTTTCCAGGGATAGAAAGATTCTTATAGTGCAAAGCTGCTTTTGAGCCTTTTTTTGCAGGATTTAGACAATCTTCCTTTTGGATAATACTGCGATGAAAAGCATCTTTGACATATGGAGTTTTATTTTTTCCAGCGTAGAGAAGTTCTTCATTTGTATCGTTATTTGTAAACAGAGTCTCGCAAACATCTCCATAAAGATATCTTTTGCCTAATCGATATTCGATGTTAAGTCTTGGAATTGGATCTGCATTCGCATCATCTGCAATTAGAAGAGATGATGATCCAGCGGATCCATCCGAAATTACAGGTGTAGCTTCTTTGTTTTCCTTGTATTCCCAAGTATTTCTAAAAACAAGTGATGGAAGAACATCTAAAGAGGCCTCTTTTTCAGCTCGATTGTGAATTTCTATCTTAAAGCAGAGGTCATCGGGATCATTTTTTGCCATTTCGATAAAAATATCGAAATACTCGTTGTTATCAAAAATGCCAGTATCGATCAGTTCATACTCACGATCCAACATTCCTCTTTTTTTATTCTCATTCACAAGATCATCATAGGGAAACTCTTTATGTGGGTATTTATAGAGGTATTTCATATAGGAATGAGAGGGTGTACTATCTAAATGATAATAATATTCCTTAACGTCCTCTCCGTGATTGCCCTCGTGTGGAGTTAAACCAAAAAGTCTTTCTTTTAGGATTGGATCATGGTGATTCCAGAAAGCAAAACTCAGACAAAGTACTTGGTAGCGATCACAAAATCCAGAAATGCCATCTTCTCCCCATCGATATGCTTTTGATCTAGCCATTTCGTGAGTAAAAAAACTCCATGAGTCTCCTGTGTTTCCATAGTCTTCTCTGACCGTTCCCCAAGAACGTTCAGAAACATAGGGGCCCCATTTTCTCCAAGGAGGAACAGGTCCTGATTTATTCTCTTCGAGTCTTTTTTCTTCTTCTAACATGTGGATCCAATTGATACGTTTTTTTCCTTGGTAACTTTTTTATTGAATTCCGTCAACTACCTCTGTTATGGATTTAAAAAACCAAACCAAGGATTTGTATGAAAGCGCTCACAATTGAACCCGGTAAAGGCGATTTAAAACTCATTGATTTTGAAGAGCCAAAAATCAGTTTGCCAGATCATGTAAAAATGCAAATTTTAGAGGTAGGTATTTGCGGAACCGACAAAGAAGAAGTTGCTGGTGGAAGAGCTGATGCCCCTAAAGGGGAAGTAAGGCTTGTAATTGGTCATGAAATGCTCGCACGAGTTACAGAGGTTGGTAAAGATGTAAAATCTGTAAAACCTGGTGACCTTGTTGTAGCAACAGTACGTAGGTCCTGTGAAATATGTGAGATGTGCAAAGCGATATGTTATGACATGTGTCAAACAGGAAAATATAAAGAAAGAGGGATCAAAGGGTTACATGGATATCATGCTAGTTTTGTTGTAGAAAAAGAAGAATTCGTTTTGAAGATGCCAGAGGAACTTCGAGAGTTTGGAGTGCTACTTGAGCCGACGACCGTGATAGAAAAAGCGATTGATGAGTCATCAAAACTCCAAGCAGTAAGACTTCCTCAAAATCAAACTCCAGATGAATATTTAAAGGGCAAAACCGCTTTAATAGCAGGTCTTGGTCCCATTGGTCTACTTGCTGCTATGGTACTACGCCTTCGTGGGGTTAATGTCATTGGAATGGATGTTGCTGATGATACATCTAAAAAAGCAACCTTAATAAAAGAATTTGGTGGTAGCTATGTCAATGGCAAGGAGCATAATTTAGCAAGTATTGTTAAATTGCACCCCCAAATCGATTTAATTGTGGAGGCTGCAGGTATTGTTAAACTGGACTTCGATTTAATAGAAGTTTTAGGAATCAACGGGATTTACGTGCTGACAGGCGTTCCTGCTGAAAGTAATCCCCTCAGCCTAAACGGCTCTAAAATCATGAAGCAACTTGTTCTTAAAAATCAGATTATCTTTGGAAGTGTCAATGCGAATATCAAGCATTTCAAAAGAGGGATTGAAGATCTAGAACTTGCACGAAAAACTTTTGGAAAGCTTGTTGAAAAAATCATCACACATAAAATCCCCATTAATGAATTTGAAACAGCTTTTACAAAACACAAAGAAGAAGAAATCAAAATCGCAATCTCTTGGGAAAAGTAATTTCTAGTTTCAAATGAATCTGATATTCTATAATTAAAAACAGAGAATATCATGATTCAAGCAATAGCATTACTTGTTTGTTTGGCTCTTCTATGGGGGCCATCATTTATGTTTATCAAAATAGCGATTGCTGATATTCCTCCCATGACAACAATTGCTCTTCGAATACTCATCGGAGCATTTTTTTTGATTCTGATTGCTAAAGCCAAAAAATATACACTACTTAAATGGAGAATCCATTGGAAAGAATTTTTGTTGATGGGAATTTTTTCAAGTGCACTCCCCTTTACCTTAATCGCAATTGGTGAAAAGAGTATCTCTTCATCCACTGCAAGCGTTATTAACGCCTCAGTTCCCTTTTTCACACTTATTATGGCGCATTTTTTCTTATCCAATGAAAAAATCACAACAAAAAAGCTGATTGGAATAATTGTCGGTTTTATCGGAATCAACGTCATCTTTTTACCTTCTATACTTACGGATAAATGTTATGAAGACATTTTAGGAATTGTATATGTGCTTATTGCCTCAGTATCCTACGGTGTGGGAATGATCTATGCTAAAAAAAAGCTGAGTCATGTTCCCACCATTATCACGCCTATTTATGCATTAACTCTTTCAGGGATAATCTTGGGACTCTTAGCTCTTTTTATAGAAAATCCTATTGAAAAAGCAAGGTTCACACAAAGTAGTTTACAAGCCATTGGATTTTTGTCTTTTTTTGGTACGAGTCTCGCTTACTTGGTGTATTTCAAAATTATTAAGGTTGCAGGGCCATCTTTTCTATCTCTTGTGACATTTATTACACCTGTAATTTCTATTTTTTTAGGTATATATTTTCTACAAGAATCACCCAATTGGAACATTTATTTGGGATGTATCTTTATCTTATCAGGATTGGGAATTGCTGCAAATTCTCTAAAACCATCTAACATGCCCAGCTAATAGCTCTTTTTTTTTATCTATGTACATTTTATAAATGAAATGAAATTAAAGAAGAGAGATTTTTGAATAGCTTTCATCACAGCAATCTAAGAGGGGTATTTATTTACGCCCTAGCGGCTTTTTTTCTATTCTATGAAACGCTTCTTCAAATTTCACCAAGCGTGATGACAGTTCCACTTATGGAAGCCTTTCAGATCAATGCTCAAGGTCTTGGCTTGATGGCATCATGTTACTTTTATAGTTACACTTTTATGCAAGTCCCTGTTGGTATTTTATTTGATCACATTGGCCCAAGAATTTTACTCACTTTTGCATCTTTTATTTGCGCCATAGGCGCATTTTGTTTTGCAGATACAGATTCTTTAGCCATGGCATCCTTTGCAAGGTTTTTAATGGGTCTGGGATCAGCATTTGCCTTCATTGCTGCGTTAACGATCGTAGCTAGATTTTTTAGACCTGAGCTTTTTGCAGTTCTTATCGGACTCACCCAATTTTTATCTGCAATCGGAGCCATGATTGGCATGAGCTCTCTATCCTTTCTAACCGACAAATTTGGATATCAAAATGTATTATTATTTTTAGGATTTATCGGTATTGTTTTCAGTTTTATTTGTTTAATTTTTGTTCGTAATTTCAAGTCTAGAGATCAACGCGACCATCACTACGAAAATAAACTCAGTGTATTTCAGGGAATGTATGAAATACTCAAAAACTCACAAAATATTTTTATTGCGATTTTTTCTTTTTCGATTTGGTCACCCATTACAATTTTTGCAATCCTTTGGGCTGTTCCCTACTTAAGAGCTCGATTTGATGTATCTAATTTGCAAGCTTCAATGTTGAGTGGGATAATCTGGATTGGAGTAGCATGCAGCGCCCCATTTGTTGGCTATTTATCAGAAAAAATCAAACGAAGAAAAACCATTATGGCATCAGCTGCAGTACTTGGTTTTAGTGTATCAATCGTATTTTTTTATGTTCCTGGAGTATCTATTCAGTTTGCAATTGTATTACTCTATTTATTTGGCATGGCATCTTCAACTCAAATTCTAAGCTACGCTATTGTAAAAGACATTAATCGCCCAACACATATTGCAGCTGCAGTTGGCGTAAATAACATGACAGCCTTAATTGGTGGCGCGCTTTTGCAACCATTCGTTGGCTTTTTATTGCAACGATTCTGGAAAGGGAATACATTGGAATCTATTCCGGTATACTCGCTCGGTAATTACCATATGGCTCTATCCATTGTCCCACTTTGTTTTCTGATTGGATCAATGGTTTCCATTTTCTTTATCAAAGAAACAAAATGCACACCAACATATGATCCTTATATGGATCATTTAATTTAACTTCCTCCTTTCAATCTCGAGGCAGGATCATCTCCAACGCATCATCCATATTTGGATAGTCATATACTCCCTGGAAAAGCTGTTGAATCGACTTTTGTATCATCCTTGATGGCTCACATTTTAAAGCTCTACTGGAGTTAAAAGTGTTTTAGACGGCTGATATTTTTGTTCAGTGATCACATTCGTTAATGCATGGGTAAAAATTGTGTGAAAACATTTTGGTAGATCGGGCTCCTTTGCCTCTATTGCTAATAAACTCTCCTCAAAATGATATCGCATTCTTTCATGAATGTATTCAGGATTTGTAAATTGGTGACAAATTTTATTTAAAGATGCCATTAATGCCTTTAATTCATAATATTGCTGTACTTCGGCTTCTTTGGAATTAAGAGGGATTTCAAAGTCAAACATATAACCGGTCCAATGCTGCATAGTATTCATATGCATTTGGAAATATATTTCGGTATCTAATTTGTTATTTTGTTGTTGATTTTGCAACATTGATTGATGGATACTCTCAACATTTGGCATATTGTCCTTTTGTATTAAATGCCTTACACCAAATACTCTAAGAGGCGTTGTTGCCAATGCAATTTTAAGTTCAGATACATGTAATAGATCTCGAACGTACTGGTTGAATAATTCATCGCTTTTATCAGCAGAGCGAATTGTCAAAGTGTCTAGATTAATAAGGCCAGCAAATGTTTTATTCGATAGATTAGTAATTAAGTTTTGATCGACAGAGTATGAATTAAAAATAGAGAGAGAATTCAAAAAGACAAGATTTTCAAATAACGTCTCAGGTAGTTTGGTAAGCTTGTTGTTGTCGATAGCGATCACAGATATCGAAATAAGGCCTTTAAAAAGATTTTCAGGTACTTTAATGAGATTATTATCAGCGATTGAAAATGAAACTAGATTAATCAATCCTGTTAGTAAATCCTCTTCAATCCACTGAATATTATTTTTAGAAAGGTCAAGCTCTTCTAATCCAATATTGAATGCTCCTCGCTCAATTTCGATAGTCTGGCAACTGTTTATCGATATAACTTTAAGGTTTGGGAAACTAGAAAAAAAGCCTTTTGGAATAAAAGGGATCGATAAATTCTCATATTCAATTGCTTTAATCTTAAGAATTTCTTCCCTTAACTCCACATCTGGATTTGCTAAAATATCGAGTATTGTTTGCGAAACAGTAACTGGATCATTGAAATCTTTATCCAAATTAATGTCAGTGAATATAAATTCTTGCATGTCATGATGTGCCAATACCAATTCTTTGAGCGTAGCAGGAAGCTGCTCAAAAAGAGTGATGACACTCTGAGCTTTTATTGATCTATTGGAAATTTGATAATATCTTAGATCTACCATCGCAATATTATACCGCTCGGGAATGAAGGTTCAAAAAATCTTTAGGACATTAAATTGTTGTTTTGTAAAATAGTTGCATGAGAAATTTTCTATCAGATCAAAAAAGAGCTTCATTGCTGAAGCAACATAAAAAAGAAAGAGACAAGCGT
>JAJFMH010000017.1 GCA_021772245.1 Chlamydiota bacterium
TTCCTTCTCGTTCCCATCTACGAAGTGTTTGTGTAGAAACACCTAAAATATTTGCTGCTTCGCCAACTGTCAACAACTTGCTCATTCCAATATAGTATGCGCAAGTTTAAATAAGTTCAAGGCAAACTGTTAAAAGCCCCACCAACACGCACAGGCCAATAGAAGGCATCGAATTTTCAGCTTAAAGAAATCTTATGCGATTTACTATTAACTTTTTTGAATATGAATGGAATTGCAAGTATTTTATTCTTGAGATTATTCAAAGATTCTTCCATGTTAGGTGAAATTTAGCATAAAACAGACAAGGATTTATCAAATGGCAGCCTTATTCCCTATCGGAATGGATGATAGCTTTACAACCCCTCCTCAAGATGACAATCGTCACCTTACGCCTCAAGAATCAGGCTTTATGCAAGTCTTAAAAGTGATGATAGTCGCCACTGCTTCCATAGCTGCAATTGGGGCCTTTTATGCTTTATCATCTCCAAGCTCACTTATTGTTTCAGGTGTAATAACAGGAGCAACAATTGTATTTTTATGGTATTTTTGGCAGAGTGATGATTTTCAAGACCAAACTCCTTCACTAGGTGTTGATTTACCCCCTATTCCTAGAAGATAGCTTTAGTATATATTTTATGAGCTCTAAATCCTGTGCTTGATTATACAGATAGATAGAGGGTTACAATGAATATTAAAGAATTTTTGTTTAGACGAGTTGTATGGGTTTGGGAGAATCTACTGTTTCGTTTTTTTTCCTACTCTAGTAGGTGTTACTTTGTAGAGAGAAAAACAAAATTTTTTTCTCATGAGTGTAATTATCTACAAGAATTTGTAAATAAGCACAAAAAACTTTCTTTGGATAAAAGACTAATTTGTAAAATAACTCAGGATCAAGCAGACGTTGATATCGCACTTTCTCTTTTAAACACTGTTTATAAAAATTTAAACGATCATCCCAAAATCGATTTAATTACAATAGAGATACTCGCTAAATTAATGGCATATAGAACCTTGAAAAAAGGTCAAATGATCCCATTATTGATTAAGGAAAAAGAGGGTTCTTTTAAACGAGTTGAATATGTAGTAGATCATGTCTTTGATTTATGGAATAAAGTTACTGCATATGGTCTGAGAGATTGTAAGAAAAAGGAATCCCCTATTCTGCTGTTTCGAGGCACAGATTTTTCACTACTGCGAGATGAAGGCAGAGCTACTATTTTAAGTGACCTTGACCCAAGTGGCCCTGGAAAATCATTATATGAACATGCTGGTAATACAGTAAGATCTTGGCTTTCAAATGTCACAGAAAATGGAAAAAAAGCGCGAGTGATTGGTCACAGTTTAGGTGGGGCATTTACTTTATATGCAGTAATACTCGATCACAATCTGTTAACAAATGATTGCAATACCCCATCCGTTGCGTTTAATTTTCCTGGCGTATCTCAAGAGTTACTAAATATTTGGAATCAAATCCCTAGAGATAAAAGACCATCTTTTCAGGGTTTTATTGGAAAAGGAGACATAGTCTCTAAATTTGGGCTTTTATTTGGAGATGTATGGGAGTTTTCCTCTAAAGAGTCTTTGCCACCCAATACAGCACATGAAAGGATCTTTTTGGCACATATCCCATGCGTTATGAAAAAAGTAAATGTACCTTTAGAGAATCAATCGAATTCTAGAAAATTCTATTCTAGAATTCAAAAAAATGCGTCTTCCACATTTTATAAAATGGGGCTAAAAAAACTTTTTCCTAAAAACTAACCTTTCTGTAATCGGATAATGCTTGCTCTGATTTCAAGAAGCAATTTATCAAGATATTCGATGGTTTCTAGTAATTTGCAAATAGCTGATTTATACTCATCTAAAACAGGGTCAATGTTTATCTCAAAAAAAGCATCAATCTCAGTTAGGAAACTAGAAAGAAGGTTAAGTTTATCTGTTGCAAGAACTGATCTTTTAAAAAGATTATTTTTCTTCTCCTTGAACTTAGGAGGTTCTTCAATATTTGCCCAAGGAATATTTTTCTGATCAAGACCTGTGAAGATTTCAAAGTATAGTTTTGAGGCATCTTCAAAAAGAGTTTGCGTTTGCGTGTTTACAAAAGTCGTATCTTTGTTATATTTAGGTTCGTTTGCTTCTAATTTATCGATCCAGCTAACATGATCCTGAATAGGAAGATTATCAATAGTTATAGGTGTAGTTTCCATGAAGACACGAATTTTTTTTAGGTTCATTATAACTAATTCTCTAGAAAAGAGGAAGTAAAGTTCATGAAAAAACCTAAAAGTATATCAAGCTTATTCCCTCTCCTCGTAGTATTATTCTTAGGCTATCTGGGGTTTTCGCTCGCATTGCCCTTATTTCCTCCTATGTTTTTAGATGAGACAAGATCGATTCTTCCCACTAGCATAACTCCAAAACTGAGGTATTTTGCTCTGGGCGCCCTTCTTGCAATGTATCCTCTAGGACAATTTTTTGGATGTCCGATCCTTGGAAAATTTTCAGATAAATATGGTCGTAAACCCGTATTATTAATATCTCTTGTAATTGTAATACCTGCCTATATTGCAACAGGCCTTTCTATCTACTATACAAATATATTTTTTCTTTATCTTTCTCGACTTATTTGTGGACTTGCAGAAGGAAATATTGCGATTGCTCAAGCATCAATTGCAGATGGATCAGCGCAAAGAGAGGTTAAAACCAAACACTTTGGTTTTGTAGTTGCCGTTTCGAGTCTTGGATTTGTGATAGGGCCATTGCTTGGTGGAAAACTCGCTGATCCGACCTTAGTTTCTTGGTTTAATTATGCAACGCCCTTTTTCTTTGCGGGAATACTTGTTTGTATAGCTCTTATCTATGTAAATTTTTCATTCAAAGAAACAAGGGCACGTTATTTACAAATGGAAATAAGTGTTGCAAAGATATTCATGGGTTTTTTCCTCCAACTTAAGTCTCAAGCCCTACGAGCATTATATGGGTTTAATTTCATGGTGTACTTAGCCATGTTTTTTCTTTTTGGTTTTTTCTCTGTATATCTAATGAAAACATTTGGATTTGGAGTTTCAGGGCTTGCTAAATTTAGTTCTTACCTCTCTATTCCAATTGCAATTGCACCTTTATTTTTTGGAAAAATATCAAAAAGATTTTCAACTATAAAAGTTGCACTCGTATCTTCCTTTATGATCGGATTTTGTATTATTTTTATGATACTTCCATCAAATCCAAGTGCTCTATATCTAACGCTTTTACCACTTGGGTTCTTTTTAGCAAGTGGCTTAGCGTATACAGCAGCCATGATTTCAGAGAGAGTTAATGAAGATGTTCAAGGACATGCTCTTGGAACCAATCAATCTATTCAGGTCCTCGCAGAAGCCATTACTGGTGTAACAGGAGGTATGCTTGCTAGATACTATGACAGTTTGCCCCTAATTATTGGAGCCATATTTGCTTTTATTGCAGGGTTCTACTTGATTTCTCGTATTAAAAAAATGCAACTACACTAGTTCTTGTTTTTTTCTACGGAAGAAAAATATCGTAATAAACATCAACAGAAAGAGAAACGAAAAGAGGTAGTATACATCGTTTGAGGCAAGCATATAGCTTTGCTTATCTACCATAACATTAAGCGTCTCAAGCGACGCCTCCCTTTTTAAATCCAAAGATTGCAACTTTGAGAGAATATTTGTCTCTCTCTGATCAAATGGAGTTAGCTCAGATGCTAAGTTACTATGATGATGTGTTGCTCTTCTATTCCAAAGAGCAACAGATAGTGATGTACCGATCCCCCCTGCAAATATTCGAAAAAAATGAAAGAGGCTTGATGCAGAAGAAAGTTTTTCTGGCGCTATTTTTGCAAGACTTAAAGAAATAATGGGTCCTAAATAAAATGCGATTCCAACTCCGAGTAAGATTCTTGAAAGTGCAATGTAGGCAAACGATACATCTGTTGTAAAAAATGAGTAGAAATATGCTGCTGATGCGAAACTTAGCAAACAAATACCAACAAGCATTCGCAGAGACACACGATTCATCAGATAACCAATAAGAGGCGCTGCAAGCAAAGGAAAGATCCCCATTGGAGCTACAGCAAGACCTGCTGAAAGCGCGGTATATCCCATGTAGTCTTGTAGCCAAAGAGGCGTTACGATAATGGCTCCAAAGAGCATCATATAAATAATGGATGCAACAAGTGTTCCCAAACAAAAATTGCGGTCTTTAAAAAGCTTAAACTCAAGTAAAGGCTTTTTATTTTGAAGCTCCCAGATCACAAGATATGTGAGTGAAATAATCGATATTACACACAGCGTTTGAATTACAGGAGATCTAAACCAGTCAAGTTGCTCTCCTTTATCTACAAGTACTTGCAACGCTCCAACGCCAAGTACGAGTAATACAAATCCAAAATAGTCAACGGATCCTTTTTCAGGTTTAGTCTCATATTTTTTAAGTGTTGTTCTTACAAGTAGATAAGAAATGATCCCGAAGGGAACATTTACATAAAAAATCCAACTCCAACTATAATCTTGTGTTAAGTAACCTCCGAGAATTGGACCTGCAATGGGACCCACAACAGCAATCATTGCCCATAAAGCAAGGGCTAAATTCTTTTTTTCTTTGGGGAAAATTTGAATTAACATGCTATTTCCAAGAGGAATTAAAGGCCCGGCTACAAATCCTTGCAAAAACCGCCCTATTAAAAGCATTGCAAACGTGAAAGACCCTCCACAAAACCAGGAGAAAAAAGTAAATAGAATAATAGAGCTGCATAGCGTTCGTACAGAGCCAAAACGAGACGCTAAAAATCCACTTGTAGGAAGCCCAATTGCATTACCCACCGCAAATGAGGTAATCACCCAAGTACCTTGATTCACAGAAACTGCAAGTCCACCTGAAATATAAGGTATAGAAACGTTTGCAATCGATAAATCAAGAACCTGCATGAAAGTACATAGAGAAATACCAATCATAGCAAGCATGAGTGGTATGCCTGTCAAAGGCTGATCACGTCCCATGAGTTATCTCGCAATCAAAAAGATTTTGAGTGAAAATCTCTTCAATTAAAGTATCGACGCCATCGAGTTGCTCTTGATATATATCTGTATAATACAGAGGCTTTAACTTTTGAGGAGTTGCTAACATCTTTCCAGAAACGTCTTTGATATTAACTGTTGCCTCCATTGAAAGGCCTATTCGCAAAGGGAAAGATTCTATCTGCTCTTTTTCAATGGAAATTCTAACGGGCACTCTTTGTACAATTTTAATCCAATTTCCAGTTGCATTTTGAGGAGGCAATACAGAAAATGCAGAACCAGTGCCTGCTCCAATTCCTATTACTTTACCTCGATATTCAACAAGTCCCTTATAGATATCTGATGATAACATTACCTCTTGCCCAATCCGCATAGATTTAAGCTGCACTTCCTTGAAGTTTGCCTCTACCCAAATTTCATGAAGTGGGATTAATGCAAGAAGTGCAATATTTGGCTCTGCAACCTCACCAACCTGCGCTCTTCTTTTAGCTATATATCCACATACTGGCGCTCTAACATTACAACGAATTACATTCATGTAAGCAGACTTTAAAGCATCTATTGCAGCAAGAACTTTTGGATTAGTTCTTACTTCGGTATTTTGTATGAGTGCATATTTTGCATAATACTCATGAAAAGCCATTTCTAATGAGGCTTTAGCCTCCATTAAATATGCCTTGGAATGTTCATACTCTTCAATCGATACCCCTCCAACATCTACAAGGGCATCTCTATGGTTATAATCTTGCTCAGTCTTAATGAGATTCGCTTCAAGCTTGTGAATATTCGCCTCTAACTCTTTCACCTCTTCAAAAAGAGCTGCTGTGGATCGAATCGTATGAGCAAGAATCTCTTTTTGTTTTTCTAGGGCTAAGGAATATTGCGTATCATCAACTTTGATGATAATTTGCCCTTTTTCAACATAATCAGTCTCTTCGACATTAATCGAAGAAATGACACCTGTAATCTGAGGATTAATTTCCATGATGTTGCCATGCACATAAGCATCATCAGTGTATTCTTCAAACCGGAGTATGAAAAACCAATACATAAAGCAAATAAAGGCTAAACTTAGAAAGACGAGTGTTGCATACATCAAGCTCTTTTTTCTCTTGGAGTTAGTTGTCATCTTCTTCCTCCATCTCAAACCCACCACCGAGCGCTTTAATCAAAAGTACAAACGAAAGTGATTTGTTTTTTTGAAGCTGGGTTTGAGTGAATGTGCTTTCAATTAGCTCTTTTTTACTTTCAATGAGTTCTTTAATGTTCGAAATTCCAATTTGAAATCGAAGATCAGAAAGAGCTCTTTTAACCCTACTACTTTCAATAATTTCGTCTTGATAGCTACACTGTTTTACAAAAGAACTAAAAGTTGAAATTTCATCCATGACTTCTGTAGTTGCTTTAAGAATAAGATTATTATATTCCAAAATCGCAGAATCAACTTCATTTACTTTTTCTCTTACATTTGCCCGAAGTCTTCCCCCTTCAAATATGGGAAGGTAAATTGATGGGTTTAAATTACCACTAAAATTACTCGATGTAAAAAGATCGCTCCAATGTAAACTTTCTACTCCAGCGGAAGCCTTTAAGTTTAGACTTGGATAAAACGCTGCTTTGGCAACTCCAATGTCATAGCAAAAACTTGCTACAATACTTTTTTGCATTGCAACGTCTGCTCTTCGAGCAATTAAGTTAGAAGAAATATCATTTGGAAGTGCAAACCTGCTTGCAAAAAACATTTCACTTTTCTTGAGTGGAATGTTTTCATCTTGCGAGGATCCAATCAATAAATGAATCTGATGTTTGTATAATGCGATTTCTTTTTCATTGTCACGAAGACGTTTTTCTATTTTGGCAACTTGTTGCTTTGAGCTTTCAACATCAATTTCATTATCTAGTGCTCTTGTAAGTCGAAGAGCATTATAATCTAAAAGACTTTGATTCTCGTGTAACAATTCTTCTAAGAGCTCTTTTTGGCAGTAAGCTGTTTGCAGTTCGACATATACTTTGACAAGGTTTGTTACCACCATGAGCTTGATCAATTCTTTTTCTGCAAGTTTCGCTCTCATTTTTTCAATAGATGATAAATAGGCCTTTCTATTCTTCCCCCAAAAGTCAAACTCGTAGGAAAAATCGAGTCCTAAATCAACTTGATTGATTACAGCTGGTACCTTAGAGGGAAAAAATCGATCAATACTATCCTTACTTAGATGCTCATAATTATCAGAAAAAAACGAGCCTAAATGTGGAAACAAAGAAGATTTCACCTGATTTGCTCGTTGATAAGAAACCTCAATTCTTTTTTTTGCAACTAGCAGAGAAAAATTATTATCGATAGCTTTTTTTGCTAGTATATTTAAATTTTCATCTTGAAAAATTTCCCACCAATTTTCTTTGGGCCAGTTTCCCTTTTCAAAGGCTTGCGAATGTGAAACATCTTCTATTTCATCTGGGATACCGCCCGTCTTTGCCATTGTCTCGCTTGGCTTTGATCCCTTGAAGTTTGTACATGCTGCAAATCCAATAAGAATAAAACCTAAGAAATATATCCGACTTTTTTTTATCTTGTTATATGCTATCATAATCTTTTCAACCTTTTTTATTATGAATAGAAAAACAATAATTAAATATAAAGAAAAATCAGTCGAATGTTAGATAATATTTCAGTTTATTTTAATAACAAAAACAAATCAATATTACATAAGTATTTATGTGGACTTGAAAAAGAAAGTAATCGAATTTGCAATAAAGGATTTTTTTCAAAAAACCGTCATCCAAAAAATTTAGGCCATCCCTTAACACACCCAAATTTTACACTCGATTTTGCAAATACCCAACTTGAGATAATGACAATGCCATTTGATTCCTTTGAAAGGGCTCTTTCAAACATGAAAAATCTTAGTATCTATGCCATGCAAAATCTTGGATCTGATTTGCTATGGCCTCTTAGTATGCCTCCTAAAATCTGCAACGAAATTGAACTTGCCAATTTTGGGTCATCTAAAAAAGGGCTTGAAAAAAACCTCTATCGAAAAGGACTCGCAAATCGTTATGGAGCAAAGATGCAAACTATATCTGGTGTCCATTTTAATTTTTCATTCCAGAATGAATTCTGGAATGAAGTTAAAAAAAATGATCCCAGATCTTTGAAGGCATTCAAAACTGATAACTATTTGAAAATCATCCGAAGTTTTTTAGAAAAGGGGTGGCTTCTTACGTATCTTTTTGGCGCTAGCCCCAAAATGGACATTTCCTACCTAGGATTTGAAGCAGATAAAGATTATCCAAACGCCACCTCTTTTCGAATGAGTCACTTTGGGTATTATTCCAAAGTGCAAAAGCAACTTGCTATTTCGTTTGACTCCTTAGAGGACTATCTTCTTGATATGAAAGCTGCGCTTCAAAACAAGGAGCAAAGATATGCAAATATTAAGCAAGATTCTCAATTAAACGATTCCATTTTGCAAACAGCAGCTGAGCACTATAGCAGAATAAAACCAAAAGCCAACATACACCGTGAATTAAGTATACTAGATACTCTTTCCAAGCAAGGAATAGAGTATCTAGAAATTAGATCACTAGATCTTAATCCTTTTGAGATTACTTCTATATCACTCCAACAAATGCAGTTTCTTCATCTTTTTTTACTCTATCTACTTTTCTCTAAGAATAAAATTTTCAATAAAAAAGAGTATTGCACTTTCTGTGAAAACCAAAACAGAGTAGCTCTATATGGAAGAGATCAAAAACTCACAATCTCCCATAATGGAAAGAAGGCTCGAATGAAAGATATCGCTCTTTCAATTCTCGATGAAATGAAACCCATAGCAGATCTGCTAGATTCAAATCAAAATAGGGAATATTCAGAACTTATTAAAGAAATGAAATCACAAGTGCAAGATACCAAACAAACACTATCCTCTAAACTTGCGAAATGTGATTTTATTAAAACAGGATTAGAATTGGCGCACATGCAAAAAACTGACGCAATCTCACAGAAACGTAGTAGTGCTTTTTTAAATCAAATGCAGGAGCGTAAAACAGACTCTTTCCTTGAGGAGAAAAAATATGTCTAAAAGATCATTATCGAGTGAATTTAGTGACATGGAGCTATCTACGCAAATATTAATTCATGAGGCAATGTTGCGTGGCATCTGTGTAGAAATTTTAGATCGAAAAGAAAACATCATTCGCCTGCAAAATGAATCTAAAGTTCGAGTCATCAAACAAGCAACGATTTCAGAGTTTGATTCCTATATCTCATTTGAGATAATGAAAAACAAACACCTGACAAAAAAACTTCTTAACGAAAAAGGAATAACCACCCCCTTTGGTAAAGAATATTTTCATAAGAAAGACGCCATTGAAGATTACAAATTATTTAAAAATAACAAGTGCGTAATTAAACCCAATTCTACAAACTTTGGGAAAGGACTTCATTTTGTAAAGCCAAATAGCGAACCACTATTTACTCAAGGCATTAATGAGGCATTTTGCCATGATAACAGTGTACTTGTTGAATCGTTTATTCCCTATAAGGAATATAGATTCGTAGTTATCGGAGATGAGGTCATAGGCTCCATATTAAGAGATCCTGCCAATGTCGTCGGAGACGGCAGACACTCTATTCAAGAACTTGTCAAAATAAAAAATGAGGATCCAGATTCTTATAAATATGGAAAAAATAAGCTTCACTTAACAGCAATTGAAAAAAACTACCTTTCCACGCAAAACCTGAATACTTCTTATATACCAGAAAAAGATCAAAAAATCTATCTAAGAGAAAACTCAAACGTATCAACAGGAGGTGATCCCATTGATGTTACAGACAATATGCACGCGTCCTACTTCGATATAGCTAAATCTTGTGTAGAGTCTCTAGGCATCTCCATTTGCGGCGTTGATATCTTAATTCAAAATATTGCGCAGAAAAGAACAAACAATAACTACGCTGTGATTGAACTTAATTTCAATCCTATGATTTCAATGCATGAATTCCCTCTTAAAGGAACAGCAAAGAATGTAGGCTACCATTTATTGAATTTTTACGGCTTTTAAAGACTCTTCTTTTCCAACTGCAAGTTCGATAAGTATCGTGAATAAATCCATATTTGAAATGCCACTTTTCTCAAATAGTTTAGGAAAGAGACTACTTTTAGGAACAAGACCTGGCAAAGTATTAATCTCATTAATGAAAAGAGTATTATCATTACAAAGCAGAAAATCGACTCTTGCAAAGCCTCTGCAAGAAAGAGCTTTAAAGGCTTCCTTGGTTTGGGTTTGTATTCTTTCCTTAGTTTCATAAGAAATTTGAGCCGGAATATGAAGGACTAGTTCGCCTTGATCGGTGCATTTAATGTTATATGAGTAAAATTCATCGCTTGTGCAAACCTCCCCAATCTCAGATACGATCAGCTCCTTATTACCAATAATTGAGCATTCTAAGTCACGAGCCTCTATCCCCTGTTCGAGAACAATTTTACTATCAAATGAAAATGCAAGATCAATTGCTTTTTTGAGATCTTCTTTCTTTTTGACTTTTGAAATACCAACAGAAGATCCTAAATTTGCCGGTTTTACAAAGATCGGAAAATTAAGATCATTTAAAATGGTTGATAAACTAAAATCTTGCCCTTTTTCAATTGCAATATGTTTCACACTCGGGAGCCCAGCTTCTTTTAAAAGTCGTTTTGAAATGTCTTTATCCATACAAATACTAGAGCCTAAAACCCTAGACCCAACAAAGGGAATCGAAAGAATTTCAAAAAGACCTTGGATACACCCGTCTTCTCCAAAAGGTCCATGTGTTATTGGAAAAGCTACATCTATTTTCTCGGCAAGAGAAAATAAAGACTCATTAGAAAAATTCGTTATAGGTTGCAAAAGCAATATTGTTTTATCATCCAAACATGTAAGTTTCGATGCAGTTTCAAGATCAAGAATTTTTGATTCTTCAAATTCATAAAAACTACCATCTTTACCAATACCAAAAAGAGAAATATCAAATTTACTACGATCTAGATTTTCTAGAGCTCCAAGCAATGAGCGAATAGAAACTTCGTGTTCCATCGATTTTCCACCAAAAAAAAGTCCTACTCGTATTTTTTCCAATCTAATCACCCATAAAAATCTTAACAAAATCTAAAATACGCATCATAATAAAAGCCTTCAATTAATATAAGAAAAGAGTGAACCCGTGTCATATTCCTATGTAACTTCTGAGATTATTGTCTCCTTTATTCATAAGCTCACATGCTACGCCAAAGAAATATTAAAAAAGGAGTGTAAACTTCAGGTCCTCAAAACTCGGTTTGTATACAAAAACTACTCCTACCCTCTTAAAGTTGTAGTATTCGAACAAGCAGGTAAAATGGGCTACTTTTCTTCTGAATTTTTTGAGCTCGGATTTAGCAAAGCATTGTTATTCGAATCTGATCAAGTTGTAAAAAACTTGGTTCGTCATGAACTCATGCACTTTTTAGCATACCTGGAGTATGGAAATTGCATTGATGATCATGGCGATGAATATAGAAACTTATGTAGATCTTTCGGATATGATAAAGAGGTATATGAGGCAAAAATAAACCTTACACCCAATCTAAAAAACGCAATCACAACAGAGGAAGACAAAGCTCTTTCAAAAGTGCAAAAGCTACTCTCCCTTTCAGCAAGTTCCAATGAAAATGAAAGCAAATTAGCAGCTCTTAAAGCGCAAGAATTACTTATAAAATACAATCTCACAAACCTTTCTGCTCAAGATGATAGTGTATATTTAAAAAGAGCCTTAAGTTCGCATAAAACATCTTCAAAGCTTGCAGCAATTAGTTCTATTTTAAGAACTTTTCTTGTGAGTCCTGTAATTTGCTATGGCAGAAACAGGATATATTTAGAAATTATTGGTGAAAAAGCAACTGTCAATATCGCAGAATACGTTGCACATTTCTTATCAAATGAGTTTGAAAGGCTTTACTTGGAAGCCAAAAAAACTCATCCTCAGATGAGTGGTATTCGAGCCAAAAATTCATATTTTTTTGGTTTAGCAGAAGGCTACTTAAGTAAAATGAAAGAGCAACAAGACTCTCTTTTGGATAAAAAGACTCTTATGGTAGTTGAGAGTAAACTTGTAGAGAATATGAATAGGTTTTATCCAACTACATCCAAAAAATCTAGGTACACATTGAATGAATCTACCAAAAATCTTGGAATGAAAGAGGGGAAGAACCTAAGCATTCGACAAGGAGTAACGCAGTCTCAAAACTCTAATAAAGTACTTACGTAACATGAGCGTTTCCAAAGAAAAACTTATCAAGCTCGAAAAAGAACTCGATGATCTTGGTATTGTAGAAAAAGACCTGATTGAAAAGTTTATCTTAGGTTCTGGCTCTGGTGGTCAAAAAGTCAATAAAACAAATTCTTGTGTATATCTTAAGCATTTACCAACAGGCTTCGAGGTTAAATGCCAAAAATCACGAGAGCGAGAAATGAATCGATACTACGCTAGAAAGGAACTTTGCGAAAAAATCAAATCGAAGATTCTTTTTGAAAAAACAGAAAAAGAAAAAAAACTAGCTAAAATCAAAAAACAAAAAAAAAGACGTTCGCGCAAGACTAAAGAGAAAATCTTGCAAGAAAAACACAAACAGTCAGAAAAAAAATCCCTTCGGAAAAAAATTACAGGAGATGGTTAATGAAACTCACAATCTCACTTGCTCAAATGAATTCAGACCTAAAAAATATCCAAAAAAATTTACAGACTTCTGAAAAATATATTCTAGATGCAAAACAACTCGGATCCACTCTAATTGTTTTTCCTGAGATGTTTTTAACAGGACTTCAGTTCAATCAAGATGAAAATAGTCTCCAGGAAATCAAAAGTAGCATTGATGCTCTTTGCAAATTTGCAGAGCTTCACCAAATTACAATAGTCGGATCAACACTGTATCCAGAAGAAGAGAAGCTTTTCAATCGGTTATTCGTTATTTTACCCTCTGGCAAAATCGCTGCAACATATGATAAAATACATCTTTTCTATCCCCTCGAGGAAGACACGTATCTAGATCCTGGAACTCATTTACAAACTGCAAGCCTCCCCTTTGGGGAAGTTGGACTATCTATTTGTTATGACATACGTTTTCCAGAAGTTTTTAGAGCCTATGGACTCAAACAAGTACCCATAACTTTTTGTGTATCAGCTGTTCCCCATCCTCGAAAAGAACTGTTACTTTCCCTGCTAAAAGCACGTGCGATTGAAAATCAAATGTATATAGTATGTTGTAATCAAGTAGGTAAATCTCAGGATATGAGGGGTAACAAAGTAGAATTTTTTGGAAGCTCATGCATTATAGATCCTCTCGGAAATATTACCACTTCCATAAGTGAAAAGGAAGAGCTGATAACAGGTAGCATAGACCTTTCGTTTGTAGATAAAGTAAGAAAAGATATGCGGGTTTTCGAGAGTCGAAAACCCGAATGTTATAAATTTTAAAGCTACTCTGACTTGATGTAAGCTTTAATAATTTTCTGCTCTGCAACAGGCTTATCCATAGCGCCAGTTTTAGTATTTTCTATTTTTTCAGCAATATCGTAACCACTTGTGATTTCACCAAAAATAGTATGTTTTCCATGAAGCCATGGTGTTTTTTCCGTTGTAATAAAAAACTGAGAACCATTGGTATGAGGACCACTATTTGCCATTGCAAGAAGACCTTTTTTATCAAAAGATACATGCTCTACGCACTCATCTTCAAAAGGTGTTCCAAAGTGAGATTGACCGCCACGACCAGTACCTGTTGGATCGCCACCTTGAATCATAAAGCCTTTAATTACTCTATGGAAAATAATTCCATTGTAGTAATTTTTTTTCACAAGCTCCATGAAATTTTCACACGCTTTAGGCGCAACATCCTTCATAAGAGTGATTTCAATATTTCCTTGATTTGTCTCTAAGACAACAACTGGTTTATTACTCATATTTTTTTCCATCTCCGTTGCATTCAAAGACACCATTGTACCAAAAAGAGTAAAAACAGCCCATCCCAAATACACTTTAAAATTTCTTTTCATCGTTATCTCCTAATTATTTCGGTTACTGATCCAGCAAATTAATAACATATTGTGGCAAACAAAAGGAAGCATTATGAATCTTTGGAGTATAGTACTTAAAATTGATTCCAGATTCTTCAACTCTTTCATTAATTAGACAGTTACAAACATCAATTGCATTTTGGTTATCGGTAGCAAAGGCAAATGTCATAAAGCCACCTATGTATGTTGGCACAGGAGCCACATAATAAGTGTTGATCGCAAAAAGTCCTTTTTTTCGATTATAGGTATTAATCACTTCATCTGGCTGCACAAATGGCACGCCATTTTGTGCAATAAAAATACCGTCAGGCTGAAGAGCCTTTTTACAATTAACAAAGAATTCTCTTGTAAATAGACAAGCTGCTGGACCAATTGGATCAGGAGAATCACAAATAATCACATCGAATTTTTCATCAGTATCTCTTACAAATGTAAACCCATCTCCAATAATCAGATTTGTTCTTGGATCCTCGAATGCTCCAGAGGATAGTTCTGGTAAGTGCTTTCTAGACAGCTCTACAACACTTCGATCAATCTCAACCATGATCACTTGCTCAATGTCTTTATGTTTGAGCGTCTCCCTTAAAGTTCCTCCATCTCCGCCACCGATAATTAATACCTTTTTAACATTCCCATGTGAAAAGATCGGAATATGTGTCATCATCTCGTGGTATACAAACTCATCTCTTGTAGTCGTTTGTAAAATACTATCAAGTGTTAGTACTTTGCCAAACTCTTGGTTAGAGAAAATTTCCATCTCTTGGCAATCTGTTTTCTCATAGTAGAGTGTTTCTTTTTTTTCTAAGGTTTGCGCCCAATTATCGAAAAGCGCTTCTTCATATCTTTCTGCATACAAAGAGGATGCTGCTATGCAAATTCCAATACATGTATTAAGTGTCTTTTTCATATTCATTTTTACTCCTTGGTTTGAGAAAAAAAGAAGATGAAAGAAATAGATATTTTTCTCAAGGAAAGAGAAAACTAAAAGTATGATTGGTTTGGTAAGTTACCTTACTCAGACTCTACGCGAAGCTCTACGTATAGCAATCTCATCTAAGGCATCTACAGTATCGCCCAGTAAATCTGAAAAAATTTTCTCGGTTATTTCTTTCTTGAGATCCATTTCAGATTTTCCCTGCGCATGCCCATTTTGAAAAGTTGCTTCTACCTCTGCGGCGGACTCACGCCCAGATGGGCCATCTTCTAATGATCGGCTTGATATCGGATGTTTATAAGTTAGAAGTGTCGCTCTTGCTTCTTCATAAAAGTTAAATGAATACTCATTCGATTCTTTAGAAACTGAATGCAAACTATTTTTTTCTATACTTTTTTCTTCAAAATCTTGAATCACAATCTGAAAAAACTGCCATGCTTCAAAGTTTGGCATCGACTTGATCGAAGAATCTAATTCAGAAAAAAACTTGTTTTTACTGGGATAACCTCGAAGAGGCTCTTTCAAACCTAGAAATACTTGCGATCGATTACTATAATATGATTTAAATCAAAGGTGTGTCTAACCTTAGAAACAATTTGATCTAACGGATATAAGAATTTAATTGTAATATTTCCTTCTTTTCGTTGAAAAAAATAGTCTGAAATAGAAGTTTGGACCTCTGTGTTCCCCTCATAAAGATTGATTAGAAAAAATTCTTCAAGATCTAAGGTAAAAGGAGAACATGGAGACCAAAAATCTTCTTCCCCTATTTCTTCAAAAGATGAAACTAAATATTCGAATACTTTTTCATAGTAAGAATAATCAGGGAGTGAAAAATTTATAATCGACTCAAATTCTCGTTTAAGATCATCTTTTATCAAAAATAGGGGATATCTTTGATATTCAGAAGAGTCACTAGCTGATCTTGATTTTGAGTCTTTAAAACCAGTAGCTATATTGTTTTCTTTCTCATCTCTTGTATTTGTTGGTAATTTTTCTACTTGAAAAGGAGTCGATCTTCCATTTATCTCGCTTTTATTTTTACGAGCAATTGTGTAAGAAAAAATATTCTCAAGCTCAGGTTCTGGGTCGTGAATTTCACCATTCCAACCTAAGTTCGAGAAGGGATTTTCTTTATTTAAACAATCGAAATCTGCAGTACAAGACACAGAACAAACCTATTTAGTTCATTAATTACATGTCATTCTACCTTGAATGAAATTTAAATTCCACGATGACATTAATTAAATTAATTAATTCATGATAAAATCGATAAACTGAACAATAATAAAAATTTACTTAATAAATTTAGAGGAAATTTTCGTGATTTTTTCGATGATTTCATCTCGAGTGATAAGACCAATTAAACCGTGATTTTCATCTAAGATTGGTACAACCTTAACTTTATCATCAAATAATACTTTGGTTACCTCATCTATCTTAACATCTTTTGTGGCGCACAAAATCTCTTTATCCATGACATCTTTAACTAAAGTGGTATCTTTAGATGCCGTTGTCATGGACTGAAACAGATCATTTTCAGTAACAAGGCCCAAAAGCTTTCCCTCCTTGGAAAGAACTGGCAATGGTTGAAATTTATGCTTTTTTAAAGTTTCCCAGGCGCTTTTTAGATTGGAATCTGGAGACAAAGTTCCCTTAGGTTTTTTTACTAAATCAAAAAGTGATTGTTTTTTCTTATGCTCTTTTTGATTTGGATCATCGCTGTTAGATGGATCTTCCTCATAACTTTTTTTGATTTCTTCATCGAGTCTAACCTTTCTCCAATCTGGACGAAATGGAGTATTATTTAGCACAAAAAACATTACAGCTCCTCAATTGGCTTTCGATGATCCAAACTCCAATACAGTTCTCCATAATCTACTAAAATTTCAGTTTCTATAGGTATGACTCGCGTTGTATAAAATCCGAAATGCGCTTGATTTTCATATGTAACAAACGTCGGTTTACAGTTAGGATCGTGAGCAATTCCACGGTAATCATTTACCATCGCAAGCTCATTTGCGCAGACTTTTGGGTCTACAATACATTTCAAATCATCCATCAAATCTACTAAAAAGTAATATGCAGAGTCTCTTGGCTGCATTTCTTCGATCGATGAAATAAGCGCCATGTCTCCAACGTACTCTCCAAGAAAGGTATTTGCTTCAATTTGTTTTGATGCAAAGAGTCCTCTTTGCATCTCACCTTTTTTATAAGAAAGAGGATGCGACTTATCTTGCAAACTCCGAATTTCAACATCTGGATAAACCTTTTTATTCCCGATACAGTCATCAACAGCGGTGAGTATTTTTTCTTTATTGATCAAAGAAAAAAGCATTTGCTTCAACAAAGTGCATGAAATGTGTTTGCTCCTAGATTCGGGGCTATAGACAAGATCTTTTGGCCAATTACTTGGAACCATTTTTTACCTACTTGTTTTTCTTTACATAACAAATATCTCGTTTAATTTAAAAAAATATTTTATAGAGATGTTTGATAGAGGAAAAATATGTTAGAGCTTGTCATACTCATTGTTCTTTTTGGTTTAATTTTTGATTTCACCAATGGTTTTCATGATACAGCAAATGTCGTATCAACAGTAATTGCAACAAAAGCGCTCAAACCACTTGTTGCTATTTCTCTTGCTGTAATTTTAAACACTCTTGGCGCAACACAAATAAGTCGCGTAGCGCACACCATTACAAGCTCTATTATAAATCCAAATATTACAACGGAAAAAGTAATCCTTTCAGCTCTAAGCGGGGCCATCATTTGGAATGTATTCACATGGTATTTAGCTCTTCCATGCAGCTCCTCTTACTCACTTGTAGGAGGCTTAATTGGAAGTGGACTTGTCCACGGAGGAATTGAAAACATCTATATTCGCTCAATTATTCTTCTAATTCTTCTTCCGATGGTAATCTCTCCATTTATTGGTGCTCTCACCTCCTTTTCACTACTGAAACTTTTACAAAAAAGCAAGATGGATACAAAAAAACGTCCTAAACTTTTTCGATACTTACATATTGGATCATCAAGCATGTTATCTCTATCTCATGGATTTAATGACGCTCAAAAAAGTATGGGCGTAATCACCCTCGGTCTTTACTCCCTAAACTTTATTCCAACAACAAATATTCCATTATGGGTGATTTTATCATGCGCTATTACAATGGGTCTTGGAACTGCTTCTGGAGGAATGAGGGTAATAAATACAGTGGGATATAAGCTTACAAAGATTGCTCCTGAACAAGGATTTATTTCTGATTTAAGCGCCTCTATGGTAATCATATCTACAAGTTTACTTGGTATGCCGATTAGTTCCACTAATATGATTACCGGAAGTATTACGGGAACAGGTCTTGCTAAAAAACATGGTGTAATCCAGTGGAACACATGGAAAAAATTAAGTATCGCATGGATCCTTACAATCCCAGGAGCTGCTATTTTTTCCATCATCATTTACTTTATTTTTGGTTTGATCCCCCTCCTCAGTAAGCTAACGTAAACTTGCAAAAGCTTCCTCTTGGCTTAGTAATAAATATTTCTTAAATATTTCTTAATATAACCTTGACATTTTTTTTTCTCTCAGAATAGAATTGCGACAGCTTTTTGCTTAATATACGGAGGAATAAGAAATGGCATCAATACCTGAAGGTACAGCACCTGTATCACCAGATACATCTGCATACAACTACACAGATACAATTAAATCAGCAGCTGCATACTTAGTAAAAGTGGCAACAGCCGGTGGAATCAGCTACGGAATATACACGCTTGGATATGCTGAAAACCCAACTACTGCAGCTGCTTATGCAGTTTCAACACAACTTACTGCTATGGCAACGAACTATTTCGTAGATCAGAGTGGACTTACTGAAGATAGTTCAGAATTTACAAAAACAGTTATAAAAACAATTAGTTTTATTGCTAGTGCTGCTGCTATTTTTGGACTTGCTACATCATTTGGATATGCAATTCCTGTTGCAACTGCTGGAACTCTAGCTGTTTCAACTTTTACAGCAATTGAAGTTCTTGAAAGAACTGCAAGCTATGTCTCAAATCGCTTTAGTTCTGGAGCTGGTGATGCTTCTCAAGCTGGTGATGCTTCTCAAGCTGGTGATGCTTCTCAAGCTGGTGATGCTTCTCAAGCTGGTGATGCTACTCAAGCTGGTGATGCT
>JAJFMH010000018.1 GCA_021772245.1 Chlamydiota bacterium
GATATTTAGATACCAAAGAGTTTCAAGATCCAGATTTACTCATTCGGAGTAGTGGTGAGTATAGATTAAGTAACTTTTTGCTATGGCAACTATCCTATACAGAGCTATATTTTTGTGATACATTGTGGCCAGACTTTACAAGGGAAACTTTAATAGATGCAATTAATGAATATCAAAAAAGGGTAAGAAGGCTTGGAGAATAATACAAATATAAATAAAGGGCGTTTTTCTGATCTTTCTCAAAGAGTTGTTGTAGCGTCAATTGTAATCGCAGCGCTGATTGTATTGGTCTATTTTTCAACTTATTTTTTTGTGAAAGTAGGAATTATTGCAGTTGTAACAGCTCTTTCTGCGATTGCTTTGTATGAATATTCGAGTTTTTTGAAAAAAAAAGAGATAAAGCTTCCTACTATTTTTTTGATGTGCTTTACCTCGATTGAGGTAGTAAGCATCTACCTTTCCTCCTACTCAAAGCTATTTTCATTTTTACCTCTGATTATATTACTTGTGGGCGCGTGTATCTTGTTTTTGTACTCTTTTAACAAAATTCAAAATGCAACTGTTGTGATTGCAAGTTCTCTTTTTGGAGTGTTTTATATTGCCATTCCTCTTGGGTTTTTACTAAGGATTTTGTACCTGTCTTCCCCATGTTATAGTAGTTTCGGAGGCAGAATGTGGCTTGTGTATTTGATAGCTGTTACTAAAATCACAGATATCGCTGCTTATTTTTGTGGTAAGGCTTTTGGCAGAAAGAAGTTATCTCCATTAGTAAGCCCTAAAAAAACTGTAGCTGGCGCTGTTGCTGGGTTGTTATTTGCCCTTGGAACAAGTGTTTTTTTTAGTTTTCTTTCTATTTTTCCAATTGATAGTACATTTCATCTATCTTTCTTTCAGTCTGTTTATTTAGGACTATGTATTGGCATTTTTAGTCAAGTTGGAGATTTGTCTGAATCTCTTCTTAAAAGAGATGCTGGAATTAAAGATAGTAATCGAATTCCAGGTATTGGAGGAGTTTTAGACCTATTAGATTCCTTGCTCTTTACTGCTCCAATTGTGTATCTTTTTCTTCATATTTGTTAATACTTGCAGTCTATGATTATCACTATTGATGGAAGCGCCGGCACAGGGAAATCCACAGTTGCCAAAATGTTAGCACAAAGAATTGGGTTTTCCTATTTCGATACAGGCGCACTTTATCGCGCTTTTGCATATCTTCTCTTAGACAGAGGTATTTCGCTAGATGATGAGGAAGCTATTTCAAAAGCGATTGATTTATTCGATTTTTCTATTAAAGAAGACTTATCTGAAAAAAGATATATCTTAAATGGATCAGATATTACGAATGAAATTCGCTCCCGGGAAGTAACGAGCTTATCTTCTGCTATTGCAAAAGAAAAGCGTGTTCGTGACTTTTTAAAGTCATTCCAAATTGAATACGGTATATCCCATAATGCGGTTTTTGAAGGGAGGGATACTGGAAGTGTTATCTTTCCTGATGCAGACTTAAAAATTTTTTTAGTGGCCGATAGCTCTGTGCGCGCAAAAAGAAGACATCTCGAATTAGAAGAAAAATTTCCAGATACAAAAATTCTTTCCATTAAAGAGCTTCAAAAGGAGATGAAGAATAGAGACATTGCTGATCAGAACCGAGAGATAGCTCCACTTATAAAGCCTAAAGGTGCAAAGAAAATCGACACATCCAATCTTACTATTGATGAAGTAATTGGGAAGATCATAAACCTTATTCCAAGATCCAAACCAAGTGTAAAGTTAAAGCCATGCTTCTTAACGAAAGAAAAGCTGCCATTACTGTATCGACTAGTGTTAGGCTTGACATATCTTGCTAGCACTTTCTTATATCGAACTAAAGTCTATGGTTTGGAGCACTTTTGTAAGGGTCCTGCAATTATAGCCCCGAATCATATTTCTTATTTAGATCCCCCGATTGTTGCAGCCGCTTGCCCAGAGGAGGTATCTTTTCTTGCTAGAAAAACGTTATTTCGCTCTTTGTTTGGCAAATTTATAAGTCACTTGAATGCGTATCCAGTAACTGGAGCAGCCTCTGACATCAAAGTAATTAAGTATGTTTGTAATTTGCTAGCTGAAGGTAAAAAAGTAATCTTATTTCCTGAGGGAGAAAGATCATATGATAATAAACTTGGTGAATTGAAATCTGGGATTGCAATGCTAGTTACCAAGTCTAAATCTGCTATTATTCCCACCTACATTTATGGGAACCATGAAATATGGCCAAGAGGAAAGAAAAAACCTAAGCTTTTTGGAAATGCGAGCGTTGTTTTTGGATCGCCATTATTTTATAAGGATTATGAGCATTTAAATAAAAAAGAGGCTCAAATCAAAATTTTAGAAGATTTGGAAAGGTCCATTTTAGCTCTTAGAAAATGGTTTGAATCAGGAGCTGTGGGAAATGTTCCCTAATAATCTTATCTTTCGTATAATGGAAGATTAAACATGATTTATGAAAATATAAGGAAAAGCTATGTCAGAAAGCACATTAGATAAAGTAGACGAAAGCAATTTTGAAGAGACTATCAAAAGTGGTGTTACTCTAATCGATTTTTACGCTGACTGGTGTGGGCCATGCAGAATGCTTACCCCAATCTTAGAAAAAGTATCAGGTTCTTTAAAGGGCCAAGCAAAATTTGGGAAACTCGATATCGATGAAAACAATAAAATTGCTGGGCAGTTTCAAGTTACTTCTGTTCCAACAGTGATCCTTTTTAAAGATGGAAAAGAGGTCAATAGACTTGTGGGTCTACGTGATGAATCTCAAATCGAAGAGTTTGTAAAAGAGGCTCTTTAATCAGTTGTTGAAAGAGCACTCATTGGGTGCTCTTTTTCAGTTTTATTTTGTTTCATATCTGGATAAGTATATTTCCCAAAGATGGGGGTATTTACTTTGAATATGCTGATCTACTTTATGCATATTGCTCTTAGAAAAGTTTCTACTATGAAAAATGGCTTTGTTCCCTCTGGAGGACAACCCAATATCATCAATATCTTTATCGTAGCTATGTAATATCTTTTTTGAGGCATTTGTAAGGTTTGTGAATATCATTTCTAGGTTTTCTGTTGGTTCATTAAAGAAATTTAGGATTTGTTTAGCAACAAGTTGGGGCTTTTAACAGTTTGCCTTGAACTTATTTAAACTTGCGCATACTATATTGGAATGAGCAAGTTGTTGACAGTTGGCGAAGCAGCAAATATTTTAGGTGTTTCTACACAAACACTTCGTA
Source organism: Chlamydiota bacterium (assembly GCA_021772245.1). GTDB lineage: Bacteria > Chlamydiota > Chlamydiia > Chlamydiales > Simkaniaceae > JAJFMG01. The sequence continues at coordinate 3,258 of JAJFMH010000018.1, forward strand.
GATGGGAACGAGAAGGAA
>JAJFMH010000019.1 GCA_021772245.1 Chlamydiota bacterium
CTAGGGAGGTTAGTGATCAGATATTTCTTTTTCAAGAAAAACATGTGATATAATACTCCAATAATACCTGTCCTTTTTTCGGCGATGTAATATTTCCAAGTTTGGTAACCTGTATGCTCCACACAAAACAAACCAAGCCAAAATGAACCAACTACTACAAAAAGAGTATTATAAGGCTCTTTTACAAAGAGATTCCCAATATGAAGGTATCTTCTTTGTTGGTGTTAAAACGACAGGAATATTTTGTAGACCAATATGTCCTGCTAGAAAACCGAAATTCGAAAACTGCGAATTTTTCCTAGATGCAAAAGCTGCGCTTTATGCATCGTATAGACCATGTAAGAAATGTAATCCTCTTTTCCCTCCAAATAGTGAATCAGATCTAGTTCAAAAGCTTGTAAGGGCAGTTGAAGAGAATCCTGAAAAAAGATGGAAAACAGTAGACTTTGCCAAATTCTCTATACATGAGAAAACAGCAAGACGTCAGTTTCAGAAAAGGTTTGGAATGACTTTTATAGAATATGCTAGAGCCAGAGGAATGGGAATTGCTATGAAACAAATTAGATCAAACACAAGTATTATTGATACGCAACTTTCTACTGGTTTTGAGTCTAGTAGTGGCTTCAGAGATGCGTTTTCCCATATTATGGAAAAACCACCCTCATCAGCGATTGATGCAAAGATTTTAAAGGCGACTTGGATAGATACAGAGCTAGGGCCCATGCTAGCTTTAGCAGATGAAGACTTTTTATATCTTTTAGAATTTGTGGATTGCAGAGGCCTTGAAAAAGAAATCGAAAATCTTCGTCTCAAACTAAAAGCTGCTATTATCCCAGGATCTACTCCCCCTCTTGTGTCTATTGAAAAAGAGATTAAAGAATATTTCCAAAATGGATCCTATCAATTTACAACACCCATAAAATACTTTGGGTCTCCCTTTCAGCAAACTGTGTGGAAACAACTCCAAAAAATTCCTCCTGGAACAACCATTTCGTATGCGCAGCTTGCAGCTTTTATTGGCAAGCGAACAGCTTGTAGAGCTGTTGCTAATGCTAATGGTAAAAATCAATTCGCAATCATGATACCTTGTCACAGAGTAATTAATACTTCGGGACAAATCGGTGGTTACGGGGGTGGTATTCCTCGAAAAAAATGGTTAATAGAGCATGAGGCTAAAAAATGACATCAACAACACAAAAAACGCGTTGCTTTGGAACAGGTAAAGATTACTACGAAAAATATCACGATACAGAATGGGGAGTTCCTGTTCACGACGATAGACTTCTATTTGAGATGCTAATCTTAGAAGGCGCCCAAGCAGGCCTTAGCTGGGAAACTATCCTAAAAAGAAGGCAAGGCTATAAAGATGCATTTCATAACTTTGACCCTATCAAAGTTGCTAACATGACAGACCAACAGTTAGAAGATCTTCGATCCAATGAAAAAATCATTCGCAACAAACTTAAAATCTATTCTACACGAAAAAACGCTGTTGTTTTTCTTGAGATCCAAAAAGAATTCGGATCCTTTGACAAATACCTCTGGGAATTTGTCAATTTTAAACCCATTACTCATTCTTATGAAAAGTATGAAGATGTCCACCCAACAACAAAAGAAAGCGACGCTATTTCCAAAGACCTAAAAAAACGAGGAATGTCATTTGTGGGATCTACGATTATCAATGCTTATCTTCAAGCAGTAGGTGTTCTTAACGATCATTTGACAAGTTGTTTTTGCTATCAAGAAAATCTAGATCCTAATAAGAAGCAAGCCTAACACAATTTTTTTAAAATCACATCGCACTAAAGAAAGGGTCTCTCTATCCGCAGTCATTTATTTATTACAGTTTGCCTCCAATCAAAATGTGGCCTCAGTGATTTTTACCCATAACTGTACACACTTTATACAAGAAATAGATCTTAATCGAAAAGAAATCCTGTTAAGCGATGGAACAATTTGGAAACTGTTTAAATCCTCTGAAAATGACCTAATCCAAGAACAAAAAAAAAACGACGACTTCCTACAAAAACAAATACCCTCTACTTCGAGCAAACTAGTTGCAGCAATTCTCTTATTCCTCCCCTTCGATTTCTTGCGTATTATTAGGACGAAAAACTCCAAAGGTGAAAAAATGAAATACTTTTTCAATAAAGCTTACAATTGAATTTGTAAGCATCATAAAAACACTTTCAAAATTTAGTGAGTCATCTGCTGTGTTCTCAACTCCATTCTGACTATTTACTATTGTTATTTCATTAATATTGAGGTCAAGTTCTTCCAACTGACTAAGGAAATCAAAGATACCTTCTGAAACCTCTGTGATTTCATTATTATCGAGGTCGAGCAATTCTAACTGCACAAGGGAATCAAAGATACCTTCTGGAAGCTCGCTTATTTGATTACTATTGAGGTAAAGTACTTCCAACTGACTAAGGAAACCAAAGATACCTTCTGGAAGCCCTATGATTTCATTATTGCCGAGGTCGAGCAATTCTAACTGCACAAGGGAATCAAAGATACCTTCTGGAAACTCTGTGATTTTATTATTCCTGAGGTAGAGGCTTTGCAACTGAGCAAGGGAATCAAAGATACCTT
>JAJFMH010000020.1 GCA_021772245.1 Chlamydiota bacterium
ACCGTTTACGAAGCTTAAGCGTTTGCCTTTATTTATGAAAGCAACGGTTGCCTATGGTACCGTTGTATGGCCAGGAAACATTGATATAGCACCAGAAACGCTTTGGGACAATTCAAAACATGTCTAAATGAAAAATGCTTAACTGAGAGGGTTGACTCCTTTTATACAAATGACAAATTATGAAAACTTACTTCGAGAACAAATGCAAAACCCTGAATTTGCTAAAAAGCCTACCATGAAGCTAAATTAGAAAGAAAATTAGATGAGATGTTGGACGATTTAAAAGAAAAAATAGATAGAGATGCACCTAAAAAAATATTGCTGGAAACTATCAACTCAATTCAACATCAGATATGATTACAGCAGAATATTTCATAGAAGAAATTATTAATACTGCGAATTAATAACCCGGAATATTTATGTAAAAGAAAAGGTGTTAAATAGAAATAATATCGTAGCTTTTACATGATTATCTAAGTGGAGTCACCCATTGTCTAAATAAGGAGATAAATTATGACGATAACTGAAATAAAAAAGATGTCCATTATTGAACGTTTACAAGCGATGGAAGAATTATGGGATTCATTGTGTCATGAAGAAAATGAAATCGAATCACCAGAATGGCATAAAGATATACTTGAATCTAGAAGAAGGAAAATTAAAGAAGGTAAAGCTGAATTCATATCCTTGGAGGATTTAAAAGCAGGTAATTACAAATGAAGCTACGGGATGTATTTCTTTTAAAAGAAGCTACTGTAGATTTGGAAGAAGGAAGACTTTTTTATGATTTGCAAGGAAAGGGTGTTGGTGGTTATTTTTTTGATTGTCTGATGTCCGATCTTGAATGTTTAAAATTTTATGGTGGAATTCATAGAAAAAAGTTTGGGTTTTATCGAATGCTTTCAAAAAGGTTTCCATTTGCTATTTACTATGAAATAGATAAGGATATCGTGGAAGTAGTTGCCATATTGGATATGAGACGCAATCCATCTTTGATACGAAATAATTTAGAAAGAAGAAAAAACTAACTATTTTATTCAGGTGATTCAAGAAGATATTTATGAACATACGCTTAAACAAAGATCAAAAAGTAAAAATAAATTCCTCTAAGGATATATATACAATAATGAAGCAGATATTGCTTCGAGAAAGTAAATATGGAATAACAAAGGAGAACTTGAGATGAAGCAAGGTCAATATATAAAAGATGAAAAATTACTGAAACAAGGTGTTGATATTTTAATGGAAAAATTAGGGTCAATAGAGACGAGTAGGTTTTTGTCGTTTCCGCCCCAGAAGAGGATAGAATCTGTGAAAAGGCATCAAAAATGGCAATCCGAACTTGATAAAAATAAGTTTTTGGATGATTTATTTAAAAGTAAGTAGGCTTTCTTTTTCCTTGACTTCAATAATTTAAAGCTTTACCATCCGGTTTATTACCATTTAGAGTAGTTTAATTGCTATCATACATCATTGGGTACAAACGAGATAAAGAAAATAATTTCCAATCAGATTTAAAACTGAAATTAGGAAAATGTTATGAGTGCAAAATATATCGTGTCTAAGTTTCTTTTAATTTTATTTGCATGGGTTCTCTCGTTTCCAGTTTCACATGTCTTTGCAACAAGCATCTATTTAAAAGGGGGGAATGTCTTGGTAGGAAAACTACCAGAGACACTTCCTGTTTCCACCCCAAAATTTAACGTAAAGGTAAAAACAAACGAAATTGCTTCTTTTAAGAAGGGCAATCTTCGGTTGAAAAACGGTAGCGTACTACAGGAAGCTACAATCGCATTAGAAGAATTACAGATACAGACCAAGTTTGGAAATATTTCAATAAAAGTGGAAGAAGTAGAAATAATCGAAGACATGACATTTATGCAAACTCTCGACGATCAACACGAAACAATAAATAAGTATCTTATAGTAACTAATGAAAAAGGTGTGAATTTAGGTGATTGGGATCTTCCCAAAGGAGCGAGGCTTACTATAATTTCAGAAGAAGGAAGCTATATAAAGGCAATGATTGGTAAAGATACTTTTAACCTTCCTCGTAATGGAGATGTTATTCGAAATTGTAAGATAGAAGATCTTACATCTCCTCCAGAACATGCTGCAGGTCAAGGGATGCAAGCACTTCATGCTCTGAAGAAAACTATAGCTGTCGCAACATTTAAAAACAATGTTCCGGTAGCTGGAGGTGGTGAGTATGCTCTATCTCGTGGAATGGCAGACCAGCTTAACCATGCATTAATAAAATCTGGTAGGTTTATAGTTCTTTCCAGAGAACACTTTGAAGAAATGGGAGCAGAGAGGGATATATTTGCTACCTATAGTAATATGCAGTCCGGTCATGATGGAACGCTCCCTTGGGCTCAAACATTGATAACGGGAACAGTTACTGAATTTGATCCAGGCATAGAACAATTTGGAAAAGGCTATACTTTCACTGGTATTAGTCAAAATAATAAGAAAGCAAAAGCCCATGTAGCCGTAGTTATCCAAATAGTAGATACTTCCACGGGACAAGTGTTGGCGTCTCAAAGGGTAGAGGGCACAGCAGAAGAAGGAGGTTCTAATATTGAAGTTAATTCAAATCTTCTTAGTGTAGTACTTGGAAGTGTTGTTCCATATGGTGGCATGATTCCGAATTTTTCTACTCACCAAGAAAACTTTAGGAAAGCTCCTTTAGGCAAAGCTACTCAGATATGTATCGATAAGGCTGTACAGTATATATGCCAAAAGCTTAACGAAGAACCCTGGCAGGGTTGTGTTGTTAAGGTAAAAGGAAAGAAAATTTACATCAACTCTGGAGCCTTCGATGGAATAAAACAAGGAATGACCTTCCGCATTTGTGAGGGATCAAGCTTACACGATCCGAACTCTGGAGTTAACCTAGGAATGGATTTGGAGGGGGTAGGAAAACTTAAGGTAATTAAAGTTAAACCCAAATTTTCAGAGTGCTTCCTGATAGAAGGTTATGAACCAAAAATTGGTGATATAGTAACCGAGGTAGATGTTAAAAGAGTTTTATATTCCTCAGAACATGAATCTGGAGAAGATGATGATACTGTATGGGTTCAATTAGAAAAACTTAAGAGTGAAAAGGAAGAAGGGAAAATTTCGGAAGAAGAGTTTAACAATAGATTTGAGGAGTTAATTCCAAGGAGGTGATATAAATGTACAGAAATGGTTATATGTTGGTTGCTTTATTATTCTTTACATCATTAGGATGTGCTGAAGCTGAGTGGGTATCTAAAAAACTAGATGAGATGCAGAAAAAGCAAGAGCAAAAGAAATCATTAGATAGTACTGTTTCCACTTCTGGAAAAGAGGAAATTTCGTCTTCACAAGTTCTTGCTTCTCAAGTTACTGATCCAACTAAAAGAGAAGAACTAACTTTTACATTAGCGGACAACTCTGTAATCGTAGGAAAGTTCCTCCAAGAAGAACTCGTTTTTAACTCTCAATTTGGTGAGCTTAAAGTTAAGGGTAAAGATATTGCTTCTTTCAATGAAGGCATTTTACACCTAGAAGATGGAACTACATTGCAAGGAAGTTTGACTTTAGAAGAGGTAGGGATAATAAGTGAATTTGGGGAGATACAAATTAAGGTTGCAGATATCACAGGTATCGTAAGATAAAATGATATTCTAAACTTCTTCTATATTTACTCGTTAACCACTAGTTGGAGATGTATGAAATGCGAAAGGGATGGTTCGCTTGTGCCACTATCTTAATACTTTGCCATTCTTTATTGCTTGAAATTAATACCACATATGGTGAACAGCGTATTAGCCTCGTTCGTCCAGTAGAAGCCCAATACCCAATTAGCCAACCTTTTGGTCCTAGTTCAGACAAAAACTTACAGGAAATATACATTGGGATGAAATATGATGGGCATTTCGGTATAGATTATGCCTGTCCTGTTGGGACTGACATCTTTACCTGTGATGATGGGGATGTAGTTGAAACCAGCAAAAGTCACCCAAAACCTGATAACGGCCTTTATGTGAGAATTAAGCATGAGTGGGGAAGTACTGTTTATTTACACCTAAGTAAACTTAAAGTTGAAAAGGGAGAAAAAGTTGAAAAAAATTCAGTTATAGGATTGTCAGGTAATACTGGTCTCACTACAAATCCACATTTGCACTTTGGCATGAAAATTTCTAAGATGCCAAATCCCGGCTACCAAAACTATATAGACCCACTGAAACATGCCAGCTTTGAATCCCCAGTTACCCAGCTTTCAACTCCCAAAACAACAGAACAAAAGAAATTACCTGAAGTAGTGACGTTGCCGGAATACTCTCAAGAAACCCTTCTGCTGCGTAAACGGATAAAAGTTTATAAAAGTAAACTTCTAAGCGTTAGTAGCAAGTTGCTGAGAAATATTCCCAATCCTCCCTCCATTGAGTTTAAGCTTACTGCTTCTGAAGAGGTTAATGTCTGGGCTGACGGTCGTATAACAATGGGACTTATGGATTTTCTTTATTCGAATTCAACAGGGAACCCAGACGATAAGTTGGCAATGATAATAGCGCACATAGTAGCCCACAAAAAACTAGACACAGAAACGGTAAATAAAATGCTGGGAAATGGGTTAGACAGTTCTAAGGATACATACAATGATATTATAAGTGGTGTAAGCTATGCTGTTTCAGCAGTTTTACCGACACCATTCACATGGGCGTCTGCAACAGTACTTGATAAAGTCTCAAAAGAAATAGTAAATTGGATTACAGAGAAAACATTAAAGACATTCCAAGGAGATCAGGAAAATACGTCACACTTTTTTAGCGTACTTTATGTAAATAAAGCCGGTTTTGATGCAAGTGAAGGGCTAAAAATATTTAATAACCCTACAGCATTTAGTAGGCATCATCCAATTGATCTGCAATTCTGGGAAGACTACGCAAAAGAAATACAAGCTAAATTATACAACGAAAGACAGCTTGCCTCAGAAACTTTAACAGAACAAAAGAAATCACATGAATTAGCGAAATTGACTGAAAACCCTCAAGAAACCCTTCTTCCTAAAAAGGTAACAATAGAAGACGGTCTTATAAAACAAAAAGGATCATACAAGATTTATCTTCTCATAGATGGCAAGAAATATTTCATTCCGGACAGGGCAACTCTTAACTCCTTGAATTTTGGAGGACAGAATGTGAGAGTGTTAACATCTAATGTTTTTAATAATATTCCAGAAGGGAATTCTGTAGAGGCTAAAAAGATGTTTGCATTACGGAAAAAGGGAAAGTTGCTTACAACACAAAAGGTGCAAAAGTTACCTTCAACAAGAGGATTCGACATACCAAAGAACTATATGAAGACCAATAAAAAAATAGAGGAACCTTCTACAAAAAGTAATTTTGTAACCCCTGAGGTGTACAGGAGAGACAAAGGTTATTCTTCACA
>JAJFMH010000003.1 GCA_021772245.1 Chlamydiota bacterium
CAGTTGATGTATCTATAAAAAGTATATCTTGGTAAGGAGGATGGCCTTTTTCTTTCATTTACTTCACCAAAGTTAATAGTTTATTGAATCAAAATTAATCTTAGGGGTAAATGTTAACTCTCATAAGAGATATTAACAACCCTTTATGTATAAAGAATCAATATTTCTCCCCAAAAAACGACTTTTTTGAGATAATCGCAAGCATCATGAACTATCATTTAAGTATAATATGCAGTTTCGTCAAAGAAATACTCCAAAACCAATTAAAATTATCACTACTGTAATAGCAGCTTGCTCACTGCTTTCAGCTCTAACTCTTGGCTTTTTGCAAGGGACTCCTCTGCAGGAATATCTATGTCTTTCTCATTTCTCAATGCAACATTTTTCAATGCTAACATCTCTTACTTACCTTTGGGTCATCCCTCTTTATACCCCTACAATATCTATTTCTTATCTAATAACTATTTGCATGCAAGTTTATATGGTATGGATGCTTGGATCTTCCTTTCTCCAAGCGTTTGGTAAGAAAAAGTTTTACTTCCTCTTTTTTGGAACATCAATACTTACAGGGCTCTTTTCATACCTTCTTTTTATAGGAGGCCTCTCCCCTACATTAATCGGGGGACCAAGATTTGTAATATTTTGCTTTTTAATTAGCTTTCTTTTCCAAAACGGAGAAAACAGAATCCCTCTGTTTATGAGATTTACCCTCAAGGTAAAACACCTAGTTCTTATAATGATTTGTGTAGACCTTATTTTAGGTCTTTCTAACTTAGGAATTGCTTACTTCCTAACAAGTGTATTCTCGTTGTTTGTTGGATACATAGTATCTTTAGTAATGTGGGAAAGAAACAGTCCTTTTTCTGGCCTTCAACCATTAGAGGACATTCTTATCCGTACAAAGAGAATGATGACAAAATCCTTTCAACCTGACGCTACAACATCTTCATTTGGAAAAATTTTTGACATCCAAACAGGAAAAGAGATTCCATCTGACGAGGCCTTTATTAACGCATGTTTAGAAAAAATATCAAAGCACGGCAAAAACTCTCTTAGTTTTTTTGAAAAAATAAAACTAAGACGGCTATCTAGAAGGAAGAGCACCTAAGTTTTTTTTCTGCTAGATAGGCAGCTCTTGCGCTTTGAATACCCTTAAGTATTCCTTCTTCGAAACGAAAATGGGGATTAAACTCAAGTTCAGGAAAATCATTTGGCTGTAGAACATCGTCAGATGTAAGGTGTGAGACAATAGACCGTCCAAGCTCAAGTAGTTTTTTCTCTTGCATCTCAATCATTTGCGCAAATACATCTTCCACGATCCACCACCCTTTGTTTATTGTTTTCACGTCGCAACTGAAAAAAACTTCGTAGAAGCTGCGCCGATTCCTCTTGAAGCACTCGATCTCCAATTTTAATAGTATGCATTGGGTGATTTTCTACCACATTAATAAAACTTCCAAATCCGCCAAGCCTCTTATCTGGAGCGCCCCAGACGACCCGACTAATCCTTGCTTGCATAATCGCAGATGCGCACATGATACACGGCTCAAGAGTTGAATATAGAGTGCACCCTACAAGCCTCCAGTTTTGTAAGTACTTTGCAGCTTTTTGAATACAAAGCAACTCAGCATGACAAGTAGAATCTTGCAAAGATTCTACAAGGTTATGAGCAGATGCAATTATCCTTCCATCCTCAACAATCAATGCGCCAACAGGTACTTCATCTTTTAACAGAGCATCATTTGCTAAAGCTAATGCTTCTTGCATAAATTTTTTATCTTCTTCCATGATACCACAAAAAAACTCGAACTCTTATTATTCTTAATTAAAACTTAAATGAAAAGAGCAGTTATTTACTTGAAATCCCAATGAAGATAGAAAATATTTTCTTTTTCAAACAAAGTTATAAAAATTGAATGTAACCAAAACTAATAAAAGACTTTTTCACAGCGCAGGCATTTTGCATTTAGATTGATCCAATTCCACCGCTTTGTTACAATAGAGGGCAACGTGTTATAATTCAAATATGTCTATATGTATACCCCACTAGTTGGGTTGAGGAGTTACAAAAATGTCTTTAGATAAAGGTACCAAAGAAGAAATTACAAAAAAATTTCAATTACATGAAAAAGATACCGGATCAGCTGATGTTCAAATTGCAATTTTAACTGAAAGAATTGCAGAACTTACAGAACACCTTAAGCTTGCTCCGAAAGATCACAGTTCAAGACTTTCCTTGCTCAAATTGGTCGGCCAAAGAAGAAAACTCCTAGATTATTTGAATTCGACTGATACAAAGCGCTACCAGACTTTGATCAATAGACTTAATCTAAGAAAGTAAACTTTTTAAGCCTATCTCATAAAAGTTTTCTTTGCCCCTTAAGCTATTTGCTTAAGGGGTCTTTATTTTTCTCTTTCATTGAATTTTTTCATCTAACCTGATAACATTACTTCCAAAAAAAGTTTTTACCAGATGACAGGTATCTGTTTCCAAAAATTCTTTTAAATACGAACACCCTTTTATAAGGAGTCAAAAACTACATGGATAAAAATAAACTTACACTCTCGATTGCAGGAAGAGACCTCACTCTTGAAACAGGTAAAATAGCAAGACAAGCAAACGGATCAGTACTAATTTCCTCAGGTGAAACTATTCTACTAGTTACAGCCTGCGCAAAATTCGAACCATCTGACTGTGACTTTCTCCCAATGAGAGTCGACTACGTAGAAAAATTTTCATCTGCTGGTAAAACACTTGGCGGATTCATTAAAAGAGAAGGTCGCCCAACTGAGCGTGAAACGCTTATTTGTCGGCTAATCGATAGACCTCTTCGCCCCATGTTCGAAACAGGCTATAATAATGAGACTCAAATCATTGCTAAAGTTCTATCTTATGATGGTGTCCATTCCCCAGATCCGATGGCGATTACCGGCGCATCAGCGGCACTTGTTATTTCTGACATTCCTCTTATCAAACCAATTGGCGCTGTTAGAGTTGGAATGATTGATGATAATTTTATTATCAATCCAACCAACGAAGAAATGGAAAAATCTTCTTTAGACCTTGTACTTGCTGGAACAGAAGATGCAATCCTTATGATCGAAGGGTACTGTGATTTCTTAACTGAAGAGCAATTACTCGAAGCTGTAGAAGAAGGACATCAAGCGATCCAAGAAATCTGTAAAGGCCTTTCAGACTGGCAACAAATGATTGGAAAAACAAAGATAAGAGATACTCTTCAAAAAACGGATTACGATCTAATGGATGCTATTGAAGAAAAAATTAAAGAACCTCTTCTAGCCGCTCTTAAAATCAGAGAAAAAGTCGCTCGTGAAACAGCTCTATCTGAAATTAATCAAGAGATAATGACTACATACTTTATCGATGGGGAAGAACCAAAGCATTCAGAAAATGCTGTAAAAGGAGCTTTGAAAAAAGTTACTGCGAAGCACATGAGAAATATGGTTCTTCAGGACAAAGTTCGTTGCGATGGAAGAGCTACTAACGAAATTAGAAATATCTCTGTAGATCTTGATCTTCTTCCAAGGACTCATGGTAACGCCCTTTTTACTCGAGGTGAGACTCAATCAATTGCAGTTTGTACTCTTGGACCTGAAACAATGGGTCAAAGATACGAAACGCTAGATGCTGATGGCATTAGAAATTTCTATCTGCAGTATTCATTCCCTCCTTACTCTGTTGGTGAAGTAGGAAGAATGGGACCTCCAGGACGTAGAGAAGTTGGACATGGTAAGCTCGCAGAAAAAGCGCTGAAGGCTGCAGTCCCATCACAAGAAGATTTTCCTTATACCATTCGTCTAGAATCTAACGTAACAGAGTCTAATGGATCGTCTTCTATGGCATCTGTTTGTGGATGTTGTTTAGCAATGATGCAAGCGGGTGTTCCAATTTCAAGACCAATTGCAGGTATAGCAATGGGACTTATTCTTGAAGGTGATGATTATGCAATCCTTTCTGATATCTTAGGTGTAGAAGATGCACTTGGTGATATGGATTTCAAAATCACAGGTGATGAAAGGGGTATTACAGCATTCCAACTTGATATCAAAGTAGAAGGGATTAATAAAAAAATAATGCAAGTAGCACTTGCGCAAGCAAAGGAAGGAAGAATCCACATTCTAAACAAAATGCTTGCAACTGTTCCAAAATCAAGTGAATCACTATCTAAATATGCACCAAAAATTGAAACTCTTACTATCAAGCCTAGCAAGATTGGAATTGTAATTGGACCTGGTGGAAAGCAGATCAAAGCGATTATTGAAGAAACTGGTGTCGAAGTAAACATCAATGACGACGGGGTTGTTAGCTTCTCATCAACTGACGGCGATGCAATTGCTCGCGCTAAAGAGATCATACATGATCTAACAGCAGAACTTGAAGTCGATAAAGTCTATACAGGAAAAATTTCTGGTATTAAAGACTTTGGTGTTTTTGTCAGAATATTTAGTAAAGAAGGTCTATGTCATATCTCAGAACTTTCCCATGAAAGAATCAACGATGGTGACTTAGAAAAGCTTTACAAGTTAGGCGATAGCTTAGAAGTAAAAGTTCTTGGTATTAATGATAGAGGACAGGTAAAGCTTTCTCACAAAGTGTTAACTGATCGGAAGGAAAAGAGCACTCCTCCTCCAAAAAAGGAAGCACCTAAAGAAAAAGTTGCAGCGAAACCTATTCGCCTTGTGACTCCTCCTCCTGAGTTCAAACCTCACTCTTAATCAATTTTTGAAAAGGCATCTATCTTCTTAGATGCCTTTTTTTATATCTTTTTTTTAACTCCCCATACTTTAAATTTTTCTTGTTCCAAGTAAAATTTTTATCATACTAAAATATCATCATAACTATTTCATAATTCTTTATTAAAATTTTATTCTCAAATATTTAGCATGTTTTTAAACTTCCTCAATAATTATCTTAGTTAATTAAATTCAATTAATGTTAAAATTAACACATAAAAATAGTTAAAACTTAATAATAAAAAATATTAGAGGTAAATTATGGCAACAATTCAAACAATCGAGTTAGCTCAAACAATCGAGTTAGCAGGTTGGGTCCCCTTAAATGAAGAAGATTCAATGCTTGTAGAGTATAATGTTAATATCACAAGTGCAGGTGAGTGTCGACAGCAATTAGAAGTAGTAGCGCCTCAAAACAATTTTTTGAGTAATATTATGGATGCAGTCAATGTGATCAAACAATCTGTTTCAGATACTGCAAATAAAGTCAGGTATACCTACAAAGTAGCAACAACTGGAACTGGCGCGACTGGTAATAACACCTTTGAAGAATATGCCTCCTCAGTAAATAATAACGCTCAAATCCCCAGAGCAACCCCTGATGTAATCATCTCTCAAGAAGAAAGGTCTAAGAAAACTCCAATACAAGTTCTAAATGAATCGGCGGTTCCTTTCTTAGAGAGTATGCATCCTGGCATTGATGTACAAAAAAAGGTAATGTCAAATTTTAATTTAATTAAGTCAGAAAGTGCTTTAGATGTTTATTTTGATACTGATGAGGAAACCCCGATTGACAATCAAGATATTGTTTTCGATTCAGATCGCCAAGATGCTAGAAGACTACAGTCAGCTTTACAAATGTTTCATAATGAAATGGATTTCTCTTTCATTATCGAAGACTTAGATAAAGAATGGGGAGTCGAGGCTTATGGACACATTCTATTTGGAAGCGTATTAGAGCAATTAGGCCATGGTACAGATAATATAGGGTTTGGAGAGAAATTTTGTTTCTTTGATAGAGACGTCTTTCTTAAAGCGCTCGAAACTGTACATAAAAAACTGGGTTATAATTATAATCCACCTAAAGCTACCCCATGTGCAGGAATCAAACTACAAATGAACAATTTAAATAGACTACCCGATTCAGTAAGAGACACACTAAAAAATAACGGTGCTCAACGTGTCAATTACCCTTCGCTATCAAACTTTTCATAGAAAATAGTAATTAAAAAAGGCACCCAAATTTTGGGTGCCTTTTTTTTATGTTCCTTGCGGAGATGGATTCAGATCCGGTGGAGTATCCTTGAGATCCCCTTCAAGTTTTGGAGGAGGAGGCGGCTCTTGTCTGTGTGCACCTTCTATATCTTTTACTCGCTCTTCTTTCTTCTGCGTATCCCAGCTTCCATCCATTATTGCTAGTACATCTTCTTTATCAAGAGTTTCAAACTGCATGAGCATATCAGTCATGAGTTGAACTTTGTCTTTGTTTGCTAGGATGATTTCTTCTGCTCTTTTGTTTGCAGACTCAAGCAGCTCTTTTACTTCTTGATCAATAATCTTTGCTGTTTCCTCTGAATAGTGTCGCTCTGGTGGAGTATTTTGTAAATACTGGCCGGCCGTAGATTGCTCATTATAAGCAACTGCTCCAAGCGTCTTTGACATTCCCCATTCACAGATCATCGCTCTTGCTAGCTTAGTTGCTTGAGAAATATCCATTTGTGCGCCTGATGAGAAATCATTTATAAAGATTTCTTCTGCAATTCTACCACCCATAAGAACTGCAAGCTTGTCTGTCATTTCTTTTTTCCAGTAGCTTGTTTTATTCTTCTCTGGAATAAAATAGGTAGCTCCAAGTGACATTCCTCTTGGAATAATGGTAACTTTTTCAACAGGGTCGCTATGGTCTACTGTAAGACCAACTACTGCGTGACCTGACTCATGGAAAGCTGTATGTAGCTTTTCTTTTTCGTCAAGCTGTAGACTTCGTCTTTCTTTTCCGTAGATTACTTTATCACATGCATCCAATGCGTCTTGCCCTGTTACAGCAGACCTTCCTCTTCGAGCAGCAATCAGTGCAGACTCATTTAGTATGTTCATCAAATCAGCACCTGATGATCCAGGAGTTGCTCTTGCAATTGCTGATAAATCAACACTGCCATCGAGTTTGATTTTTCTAGCATGAACCTTAAGAATCTCAAGTCTACCTTTGATATCAGGCAGATCCAGAATAACACTTCGATCAAATCTTCCTGGACGGAGCAGCGCTTTATCAAGAACATCAGGACGGTTTGTTGCAGCCATTAAGATAACACCTTCATTTGTCTCAAAGCCATCCATCTCGACAAGTAACTGGTTAAGTGTTTGTTCACGTTCATCGTGTCCACCACCAATTCCAGCTCCTCGATGGCGACCAACTGCGTCGATTTCATCGATAAAGATAATGCAAGGAGCGCTCTTCTTAGCTTGCGAAAATAAATCTCTAATTCTACTTGCTCCAACTCCGACAAACATTTCAACAAAGTCAGACCCCGATATTGAGAAAAATGGTCTATCAGCCTCTCCAGCAACTGCCTTTGCAATCAGTGTTTTTCCTGTTCCTGGAGGCCCTATACAAAGAACGCCTTTTGGAATTTTAGCACCCAGCGCTGTGTAGCGAGAGGGATCTTTCAAGAAATCTACGATCTCAACAAGCTCTTCTTTTGCTTCTTCCACACCAGCAACATCTTTGAAAGTAATTTTATTTAAACTCTTATTCAACATCTTTGCTGGAGACTTTCCAAAGTTCATGGCCCCGCCAGACCCCATTCCTTTCATTTGTTTTGAAAAGACAAAGTAAAGGAGAAGTACTACTAGAACAACAGGTAGTATCGTAAAGAGATAGCTAAAATAATTCGGTGAGGGTTGCTGCGATTTAAAGGTTTTTTCAAGAACGGTATTTCTTGGCTGGTCGGGGGCTTTAAAAAAAAGTCCTTGGTTACTTGGGAAGTTTTCCCATTCAAGCTTAGTACCAGCAAACCACCTGCTATACTCTTCAAAATTTTGTTTCTCAAGAGCTCTTGTTGAAAGTTCCTTATCATTGAAAAACCAGGTAACATCGGCTACATTTTTTCGAGCATTACTAAGCTGAGATCCATTTTTTTCTAAAGTCTCTGTAAGACTATTGTATTGCTCTAAAGAAACAAGGTAATCTCGAACTGAGCGAAGTTGAGAAAGTCGAACACCTTCAACTGGATCATTCAAGCCTAAGATGATCTTGTTAAGAGAAAATATTCCATTTTGATAAACAGCCAAACTTTCTCTTGGTGTTAAAGTAGAGTTTGGATCTAAAGATTTAGATACGCTTTCATCAATGCTTTTTAGCTCCTTTTTCATGGCTTCTGAGCCGATGCCAAGAGTTGAAGAGCGAAAGCTTTGAATAAGAAGAGCTAGCTCTGATCCAACAGATTTTACATTTTCAGCAGTTGGAGATTTAGAAGCTTCTGAAAATAAATGCTTTACTTCAGGAAAATTGAGTGTATCAGTTGACGGTACAGACCTAATAATCGTCGCATTTTCTCTTTCAGCAGAGTCAAAAGCAGAGCCTACAACGACATAGCCACTTTTAGGAATAGCTGTTCCACTAAGTTGCAAGAATCTAATAGCAGATTCTTTAATATTATTTTGAAGTCTTGTTAGGTCTTGAGCAATTCTCCCCCGACCTTCTTTTAATTCATGATTTTCATTAAGAATCTCTAAAAAACGGTAGCGGTACTTAGACTCATTAGTTAGTTCATCCTTAAATCTGCCATGAAAAGCTACTAAATTATCATTTAGGGCAACTTTTTTAGATGCATCTTTATGGAGAAAATTTAAGTTCACTAAATGTTCTAACTGATGAGAAAAAGAAACTTTTCCTTTTTTTTCATGTGTTAAATTTTGCACAGTCAAAATCACAAGCAGAGCTGCTAGCAAGAAGACAAAAAAGCCGCCAGGAAATCTTTTTTTAGGTTCGGTTGGTTTATTATTCATATTACTCATACAACATCGCTCTAACTTAAATTAAAAACAAATCAACAAAACTAACCTTAAATAAAGCAAGTAAGTTAATTCCTCTTATTGCATTAATTTGATCAAAATACAACTAAAATAATTAAAAAAATTTAAAATGGAGATATCTCAACCTTTAAATTATCTTTAAACCACTTATTCCAAACGAGAAATTAGCATCGTAAAAAGATATAAGAATATCGTTTTTTATGTTTTAGAGCTAGAATAATCTTTTGAATTCGAGTGTCTGCACTGATACAAGCTTGTATTCGTTTTTCTAAATTGAAGATGTGTCTTTTGGACAACTACTTCCCAGCCCGAAAACATAACCCTTTTCGAAGTATTCCGTTCTTTGATGAGAGTTAGTAGTGTTTCAAGGCAACTACTAGAAATAGTAGCTCCAAAACCTTTGATTTTTTTACTCAGAAAATGCCTGAGTTCAATTTTTTCAACAGATTCAAGGTTCTTATAATCAAATAAATATTCATTTTTTGTCTCATGCCACCATTGTTCGAAACCATCAGTTTTCCGATCCAAGTAATCTGAAAGTTCTAAATGCTGTTCACTAAGTTTACATAGATTTGAAGAGATTTTTTTTCCAAACTGCTTTTCTAGTAGTGGAAACATCTCAACCCTCATTTTTGCTCGTAGATACTTTGTATCGAAGTTGGTCTCATCTTCAATAGGATATAGTTTGTATCTTCTTATATATTCATATAGATCTTTTTTATAGATTGTAAGAAGCGGTCTATAGACCTCCATATCATGTAATCTAGTATGCGGTTTTAACCCATGCAGGAATGCAAGACCACCTCCCTCTAAAACTCTTTTCAAAAATGTCTCCGCTCGATCATCCGCTTGATGTGCTAACAAAAGGACATTCAAGTTATGTTTTTGATAGATCTTGCTAAAATACTGTAATCTAGCAAGTCTACATTTATCCTCTATATTAGAGATTCCCATCTGATCTGGATCCAGTGTATGTAAATAAAATGAAATACCAAAAGATTTCACAAATTTTTCTAAATAAGTAGCTTGAGTAGCACTTTCTTTTCTCCAGCCATGATCGATGTGGGCAACATGCAATTCAAATGGAATCCATTTCTGTAGAGTAATTAAAATATGAAAAAGAGCAAGTGAGTCCACACCACCTGAGAATCCTAGTAATATTTTTGGATGGATAGGAAGTTTTTTTTCAAAAAAATTTTTTACGTGCTGTACTACGACTTCTCTCATTACTAATGATACAAATATATAAAAGAGCCTATCATATCATAATTATGAGAATGCTAAAAGCCTGATAATTGGATATTGGATTAATTCTTCAAATCAAGGTAGAATTCAATGAATCGAATAAGTACATCTTAAGAGCTAATAAATGCCCTCAATTTGGAGATATCTCCTACGTCACTATTTTCAAGTATTCTTTCTGTGCATTTTTTCTTTTATATTTATTCTCCTTACAGTAAGGCTAAAAGATATTGCTCAGTTTGCATCCGTCTGTTTTGATCTGAAAAACACTCTGCTTTTTGCTCTGTATCAAATCCCCTATATTCTCCCCTTTGCAATTATTATCTCAGCCCTAATTGCAAGTTTATTGCTGCTTCAAAAAATGAGTCTTTCTGAAGAGTTAACCGCATTGAGATCAAGTGGATTTTCCTTAAAGAAACTTCTGTTTCCCTTGTATGTAGGTGGCATAATTTTATCACTTTGTAACTTCTATGTTGTTTCAGAACTAACACCTATTTGCAAACTTGCATCCAAAGACCTCTTATACCAAGTAACATCACAAAACCCATTGCTCCT
Organism: Chlamydiota bacterium; assembly: GCA_021772245.1. Lineage (GTDB taxonomy): Bacteria > Chlamydiota > Chlamydiia > Chlamydiales > Simkaniaceae > JAJFMG01. The sequence goes on from JAJFMH010000003.1 coordinate 10,588, forward strand.
TGTAAAAAAATCTAAGTTTTTACGATTAAAGGATTCATTTGTTGACATGGATTTAAGTGATGATGGTAAGCACGCATCAAATTTTGTATTTGCTGCAAAGGATTCAAAAAAAGGAAATCTTTTTCTTCTCTTAGCTGATAAACTTTCAATTAACGACACTGACCTGCAAGGAGGCAATCTAACCTACATTTCTACTTTTTCCAAAGGCGATAGTACATTTGACGATATGATGATTGAAAACCAAGAAGCAATGGAATGCAATGCGAACGCCCTCACTTCACTTCTACTTAAAGATAGCTGGAAAATCGGATACGACGATCAATTGTTAAGAGAGCTTATTGGGAAAATATCTCTAATGAAGAACGAAAAAACGAAACGTATTCTTCGTGCTTATCAAGAAATCATTCGAAGACTTTTCTTTCCTTTTGCCACTTTCAGCGCAACACTTATAGGCATCTCGTTCGGCATGCAAATTGGAAGAAGGAAAAAGAGAAAAGGGTCTATTTATGCGGGACTTCTATGCATGGTAATACTTGTTGGATATGTTCTAGGAAACTCGTTTGAGCAGTCTCCTCAAATCTCCTGTTTTCTTTTTACAATTCCAATTCCATTGGTTTATTTTTTATGCAAAAAAAGACAGCAAAAAATAATACGGGGGGTGGAATAGTGATCTCCATTTGGAAAAAAATGATCTATAAAGAAATTATACAATCCTTTCTACTGTTTGTGATTTCTTTCTTCGCTCTATTTGTACTCATCGATTACTGCACTCACTTCCAAGCCTTTAACAAAACATCCCATGTTTCGTATATATCCCTTCTTACCTATTACGAATGCGTCTTTTTTAAACATGCAGTGATCTTTATTTCACTCTCATTCCTACTTGCATCTTTAAAAACACTACTATCACTAAATAAAAGCTTAGAACTTTTTGCATTGCTTACATCTGGGATCTCAATCAAAAAAATCCTCCTCCCTTTCTTCATAATTTGCTTATTTTTAACCGGGTTTTTAATTCTTAATTTTGAAATTTTTAGCCCCAAAGCAGAAAAGTTTATTACCTCTTTTGAATCCACATCAAAGAAAAAAAACAAAAAGAAAAAAACAGATATCTCTCAGATATTTTCACTCGAGTCTGAAGATGGAAAAAAACTCATTTTCCAAAAGAAAAGAGAGTCTCCAGAGACTCTTTTTGATGTGTTTTATATACTTTCCAGTGATGAGTTATATCATTTTTCTCATGTAAAAAATGTCGAATCTAATCCAATTGGATACTTTGGAGACCACCTTAAAAGAAATGAAATGGGAACATTTGAGAAGGTTGCATCAATTAATGAAGAAGCAATCTTTTTTCCTATAAAAAAAGTGATTAAAAACACTTCATTAGAAATGCAGTCCGTTTCATCTCTATATCAGAAATTACATATCATGGTGCCATCGAAGGACGTAAATCCAACACGTATTCAAACAGTCCTTTATGCAAAAATGGCTTACTTACTGATTCCTCTATTGTCTCTTTGTAGCATCATATCCTTTTGCGTTCGTTTTAGAAGAAACCTTTCCCCGTTCTTCTATTTTGCATTAGCAATGTGTGGATTTATCGTATCTCTAACTCTCATTGACTCACTTTCAATTATAGCAAGTCATAGTATTTGTAATCCGATATTTATATTAATTACCCCTATAGCGCTCGTACTTCTTGCGTTTGGAAACAAATTTAGGAAGGCTATCTCATGAAACTCGTGGATACAAGTAAACTCATAGAAGACACAAAAAAATGGGACCTCTCTCTTTTACTATTTGGGCTTTTTGTCCCTACTTTTTTACTACTTACTTGGTATTTTCCACTCACAAGAATGCTTTGGGACTTCATAGACACAAAAATCTTTTTTTTTCTGAATAGTTTCATAGCAACAAACACGATCTCGCAACATTTCTGGGCTTTTAATAACCATAGAGCTATGGATTGGATCCACGACGGTGTAATGATAACTTTCTTTTGTTACTTTATTAAATCAGCACCAAAGGATAAAAGAACCAAAGCTGTTGCAATTTTTTTATTTTGTATACTCATCATGTATGTAACCATCACCTTTGTAAACAAAGGCATCATCACAAATTTCTTTCACTTTAAACGACTTAGTCCCTCAATTATCTTTGACAATGCAGCTCTTCTTTCTGAAAAAGTATCCTTTATCACTGTCAAGGATAGATCAAAATCAAGTTTTCCGGGCGACCATGGAACAACTGCAATTTTATTTGCGATCTACACGCGATACTTCATGGGAAACAAACTCGGTTTTTTCGCAAGTCTCTATGCAATTTTCTTTTGTCTTCCAAGACTTATATGTGGAGCCCACTTTGCAACCGATATCATAATGGGGAGCTTTGTCATTGCTATTATTACTTCTAGCATTGTTTTAGGAACTCCCATTCAGTATTATCTACTTACTGGTTTTAACAAATGCCTTCGGGCAATAAAATTTTCTCAAAAAATTAAGGCATAATATGGAATCTGATTTTGACAGGCTCCTAGAGATAGGAAAAAAAGCATCAACTTTAAATTCAATCCACTACCTTCTGCAGTGGGACCAAGAAACATATATGAAACCCGGCTCAGCGAGCATCAGATCCATGCAACGAGAGCTTCTTGCAAGTCTTACCCACGCAGAAAAAACAAGTCCTGAAATCGAGAGGGCACTTTCTAAGTTAATCGATCTACAATCAGGTGAGATATTAGATGATTCCCTTGACAATGCAAAAAAAAGTGCACTTCGAGAATGGCGAAGAGATTTTAATCTCAATAAAAAACTTCCTGAATCCTTTGTTAAAAGAAAAGCAAAAACTATTTCTGAGGCTACAAGTATTTGGGCAAAAGCAAAAAAGGAAAATAATTTTCCCCTTTTTGCACCCCACCTAGAAAAAGTTATAGCTGATGCAAGAGAAGAAGCTAAATATCTAGGTTATAAAGATCACCCTTACGATGCTCTTTTAGACCAATATGAGCAAGGTATCACAAGTAGTGATCTTACCAAACTCTTCTCAGAGCTAAAACCTTTTTTGGTAGATCTATGTAAAAAATGTGCAGACAACAAAATTTCTGATGAAAGTTTTCTATTTGGTTCATTTTCAGATCAAAAGCAATATGAATTTCATCAATATATGCTAACTGAGATGGGCCTTGATCCCAATTATTCAAGACTTGATAAAACAAACCACCCATTTTGTATCCCAATACACCCTCATGATGTCAGACTTACAACACATAGTCACTCTTCAAGTCTATTTGAATCTATTTCAGCAGTGCTTCATGAAGGAGGACACGCTCTATACGAACTAGCACTCAATCCAGAAAACTTTGGATCCCCCCTATGTGAGGCAACATCTCTTGGTATTCATGAAAGTCAATCTAGATTTTATGAAACAATCATTGGACAAAGCCTTAGTCTTTGGAAATATTTTTATCCCACTCTCCAAAAAATGTTTCCAGAAAAGCTAAGTGCAGTTCCACTTGAGACCTTTTATCAAACAATAAATACGGTAAAACCTTCTTTTATCCGCATTCATGCAGATGAAGTTACTTATATTTTACATGTAATTCTGCGCTTCGAAATCGAAATGGGCCTACTTAATAATGAGTTTGAAGTAAGTGACATTCCAAATATTTGGAATCAAAAAATGCAGGATCTTCTTGGCATCGTTCCAAATACTGATAGTGAGGGATGCCTTCAGGACGTTCATTGGTCATGCGGATTGATAGGTTACTTTCCAACTTATGCCCTTGGAAATCTGTATGCTGCTCAAATCTTTGCAACTTTTAAAAAGATATACCCTGACTTCGAAAAGAAAATTGCTGATGGGAATTTGACATTTATCAAAGAATTTTTAAATGAAAATGTACATAAGTTTGGTCGTGAATATACACCTGCAGATCTAATTAAAAAAGTAACTGGCAAGAAACTTTCTACAGATGATTACATCGAATATCTCTCATCAAAGTACTCTCAAATTTAGGAACAAAAAAAACCTCTAGAGATTCTCTAGAGGTTTTAATAAAAAGATAAATGCTTGAAAAATTATCTCTTCGAGAATTGGAATTTTTTTCTTGCTCCAGCAAGTCCATATTTCTTTCTTTCTTTCATACGTGGGTCTCTAGTTAAAAATCCAACAGACTTAAGAACTTGTCTTCTGTCTTCGTCTTCTTTTACAAGAGCTCTTGAAACACCAAGCCTTGCTGCAATCACTTGAGCTTCTATCCCACCACCTTTTACGCGGATAACTAGGTCGTACTTTGACTGCATTTCACATTTCTCAATAGGTGATAAAATACTATCTCTTTGCACAGCAAGAGGAAAATATGTTTCAAACTCTTTTCCATTTATAGTGCATTTTCCATTACCTTTTCGAAGGCGTACTGATGCAACAGCTGTTTTTCTTCGGCCTATTCCAATACTATCTTTTGTCATAATTTATCTATATCCTCTTAAATTAAACGGCTGCAACAATCGGCTTTTGAGCTTCCATGTTATGTGCTTCTTTTGCAAAGATTCTAAGTCTTTTCATCTGCACAGCTCTCATTTTGTTTTTAGGGAGCATTCCTTTTACTGCATGCTCGATAATATACTCAGGCTTTTTATCCATCATAACTCTATATGGAATTTCTCTTAAGCCACTCATTTTTCCAGTATAGTAACTATATATTTTTTGCGCTTCTTTAGATCCAGAAACAATGATTTTATCAGCATTTACAACAATAACACCATCACCACAATCAATGTGGGGAGTAAAAGTAGGCTTGTGCTTACCTCTTAATATTGTTGCAACCTCTGATGCAAAACGTCCAAGCGTCTTTCCAGCAGCGTCTACTAAAATCCAATTTCTACCAGCTTTTGCTTCTTCTGTTGTAAGCATGAAAGTGGTATTTTTTCTCTTTTGAGCCATAACTTATAGTCCTATAACAATTCTTTAGTCTGTATTTGCCCATACAGCATACCGATCTATGACTTTATTGGAAAGCAAAAGAGCATCTCGGGAAAGTAAAATATTTTAAATTTGAATTAATACAATCCATTCTTTAAATTCTACCGCAAAACAAGTAAAGGAGTCAGTTTAATATGTCAGGAGTATCAAGCCAACAATCACATAGACAACCTCCAGTTTCTAATGCATCACACAATACGGATGAGTTTAGTGCAGCTTTATCACAAGCAGAGAGGTGTGCAACCATCCAAAATTTAAAGGAAATTGGGGAACACTTTTTTGCATACGAACTAGACCTATTAGCGAATGTATTACTTGTAATTCCATCCATTTACTACGCATCTCAAAGTACAGGTGCCCTTGCCTCAAGAGATATAAAAAAAATAATCGGATCCTTTCTAAGTAATTATATTTTCATGCCGGCCTCTGGAAGAAAGATTCTCTCCAATATCTCAGTTGAGGAAGATCCCACTATTTCAGAAAGATTCGCTCCTCATCACGATAAAATTCTTTCTATTATCGAAAGTCTATATAGATCAAATGAGTTTCAAATTTTATCTATAGAGGAGTCTAATGACATTGGAATTTCAACTGAAATCGAAGGCACTTTTATTGTTACAACGGGCTTTTTAACGCATTGCTTACAGGAAGAAATAGATTTTGCTATCGAGCTAAAAATAGAGTCTATAAACACTTCTATATATGATTCGAATAATTATTTTTTGATTGCTCGAACCTGTTTAAACGTAGCGCTTCTATTCTTTTCTCCTTTTTCAATAGTACTTGTCGAATTAATCTCCTTTTTTGCTAGAAATTATTTTCAAAGTACAGGTGAATTTACAGCATCTCAATCAATACTAAACGATGATAACAGAGAATTTGCCCTTTCATATTTTTATAAAATTACTGCAATTAATAGTGAAAATCACCTGCCGGAGCTCTTCAGTCACCAGTTTAGAGACCCACAGCTCAAAGAACTTCAACTTGTTCTTCATGAACGAAGAGCTCTACCCATTCTTTCTATACCAGAACACGTAAGAGCCCTTCATCATAGAGCTTGAAAAATGCTCCGAATCTCTATATAGTTTACCCAAATCAAAGGGGTTTAGGATTAAATAATGAGAGAGCTCAAGACTTTTTATTTTCGCACATACGGCTGCCAAATGAACGAACTCGATACAGAGATTATGGTTGGGCAGTTAAAAAATCGAGGACTTACTAGAGTATACGAAGAAGAAGATGCAGATCTTCTAGTCTTTAATACATGTTCCATCCGAGATTTAGCTGAGAGAAAAGTGATGGGGAAACTCGGTAAACTTGGAAAATCAAAAAAACGAAGACCCATTATTGGTATAACTGGCTGCATGGCCATGGCAAAAAAAGAAGATCTCTTTAAAAAACTCCCTCATATTGATTTTGTTTTAGGCACGAATAATATCACTGACCTTGACCAGGTATTAACTGAAGTTTTAGAAAATGAAACAAAAAGCATCCGAGTTGATGATCAATTCGAAGAAAACTTAGATTATCTCGTTGCAAATAGAGATGATAAAGTAAAAGCATTTGTCTCTATTATTCGAGGATGTGATAAATTTTGCACTTATTGCGTAGTACCCTATACACGTGGACAAGAAGTTTCACGATCTCCTGAAAGCATCATAGAAGAGTGTAAAATTCTTGCTGACCAAGGCTACAAGGAAGTAACACTCCTCGGTCAAAATGTAAATAGCTACGGAAAGGACAAACCCGAGTGGAAGTGCTTATTTCACGATTTACTATATCAACTTGATAAGATTGATGGTCTTGAAAGAATTCGCTTTATGACCTCTCACCCATGCGATATCACTACAGACCTCATGTATGCAGTTCGCGATCTTCAATCTCTTTGTGAATTTGTTCATTTTCCAATCCAGGCAGGATCATCGCGAATTTTGAAAAAAATGCACCGGATTTACACTAAAGAGCAGTATTTGGAAAAAGTCACAAACTTCAAACGAATTGCACCTGAAGTTAGTCTAGGTACCGATATTATTGTGGGCTTTCCAACAGAAACTGAAGAAGAGTTTGAAGAGACTATGGATGTCTTCCGAGAAATACAATACTCAGTAGCCTTTTTATTTACCTATAGCCCTCGTAAAGGAACTCCCGCACTTCGATGGAAAGATGATGTCCCCCAGTCAGTTAAAGATGAGCGCCTAAAAAGACTCATGGAGCTTCATAACTCTATTGTTTCGCAACAAAGACTTGCTATGCTTGGAGCAACTACTGAAGTTCTCGTTGAGAAAAGGCTCAAAGATGGTAAATATAAAGCTCGAACAAGATGTTGGAAAAATGTAGTATTTGAAGGATCGGATGATATGGTTGGTACTCTTCAAATGGTAAACCTACAAAGCTATAGTCACCAAACATTTTTAGCTAAATTACAACATATGGCGCAAGTATAACTTGCGCCCCTAGACTTACTCCGAAACGACTTTTCTTTTCACAACTGCTGCAAGAACAAGGCCAGCTAAAAACCAACCAATTAGTAGATCTAGCATTCCTAGTATCACATAGCAGGATGAGAATCCCCACCAGTTCCATAGTGGTATATTTGAAACAATAGCTGCAAATATTCCAGCGATTGTTACAAAACACACCCTAGAAAAGTAACTAGTCTTTCTAACCATAAGTAACAAAATGGATATAAGGCCAGCTGCTACAAACTGAGTTAAGAATGATACGATATATAGTCTTGGATTTGCAGGGTCCATTCCATCTAGATTGATAGAGGCTAAAATTAGAGGCTCTTTATGCTTATGGCTTTCATCTTCATTTTTATCGGCAGATCCAATGTATGGATATACGTACATACCACTTTTAGTCGTATTTTCTTTAAGAACCCAACCTACAAACTCTTCATGATGAAATTGATTAAAGGTATGTTTATGCCAAGGCAAAACGCCCCAGGAAATCATTACCCAAATAAATGAAACAAGCCCACCTAAAAAGGCGCCTTTGATAATTTGTTTTGCCATGCAAACCTCGCATTTTTAATTTCAATTTTAGCTCAAAATACAGCATGACCTGTTTTATGCAAAGACTTACATAGATTTATTTTGATAGAAACAATTTTTTCTTTGAGGTAAATTAAATAAAGTTCCAAATTAGCATTTTAATAAAATCTAAAAATAATTAATTATATAAAAAATTACAATTCCTTATTTTCAACAAAAAAAACATTTTTGCAACAAATAAAGTTAAACTCATATTATTCAATGAAATTACATCCATAGAGGTATATTATGGCATCAGTACTAAATCCTTTTTTTCATAGCGTAGCTGAATACAATCCAACTTTTACACCAAACGCACAGACAGCTCCGCCACCTGCTTATCAGAGTTCACAAGAGCCGGCTCAGCAGTCTGTATTTAGACAGGAACGATTTCCTGCGCAACCACCACGCTATGCCCCAAACCTTGGAATAGGAAGTGAGTTTGGACTTGGAGGACGAGCTCAAACTATCAATGTAAATCATAACGATGCAACAACCCTAAATGCAGCAAGACAACATACTCTAGAAGATAGAGAGGAAGATAGAGCAAACTCTGCAGCTTCAGGTTGTGGAATTGCAATGATTCTTATCGCTTTAGCTAGTGGTTGGATTTTTACCAATCTACAAAAAGAATCTGCAGCACTTGAAAGAGTGAATAATTATTTAAACAATGATTTATACTACCAACTTCCAGAAAATTTACGACAACAGGGATTGGAATTAGCGACAGCTCATAGAGAAAGAGTAAAACAATCTTACATTCGAACAAGAAACTACACAATCTTAACAGGGATGCTTTTTGCATCAGCAACTGCTGCCTTTGCAGGTGGAATGATTGCTATCCAAGCTGTAATTACAGGAGCAATCATTGGAGCAGTCGTAACAGGGACAATTGGAGCTTTTTATGCTTCTTATAATTTCTTCAATCCAATAGATCAAACACCTTCTAACCCTGCAGAAGAACAAGCTTTGCAGAACCTTTGTGCTTATGAAGATAGCCAACAAGCTCATCTCTATGTATAAAGCATAATTCATGGGCACTCAACAAAAGTGCCCATTATTTTAAAGCATTTTTTCAAATACATCTTCGGATAGAACTTCAATATCAAGTTTTCGAGCCTTTTCGAGCTTTGATCCTGCATCGCTACCAACTAATAAAAAGTCCGTTTTCTTACTGACTGTTCCAGTTACTTTTCCATTTCGTTCCTTTATTAGATCACTAGCTTCTTTACGTGAATAGTTTTGCAATGTACCTGTTAAAACAAATGTTTTTTCTGAAAATACATGCCCATGTAGTTTTGGCTTCATAGGTTGTATAGCAACACCTCGTTGCAATAATTGATTCACTTCTTCTTTTCGATCTGAATCAGCAAAAAAATTAACAATAGAATCAGCAGCTTTTTCCCCTATTCCGTCAATTTCTAGAAGATTTTCCTTGCTTAGTCCTTGTAGTCTTTCAAGCGTTCTAGCATTTTCAGCAAGAAGCTCTGCAACACCAGTTCCAACAAACGGAATCCCTAAGGAAAAAAGAAACCTTGCAAAAGGTATATCTTTTGATTTTTCAATCGAGTCAATAATATTTTGGGCAGATTTTTCTTTGAATCCATCAAGCTTTAATAAATCTTCTTTTTGAAGAGAATATATATCAGAAATCGTTGTAATCAGGTGCTCTGAAACAAGTTTTTCGATTACTTTTACACCCAAGTTCTCAATATTCATCGCATTTTTAGATGCAAAATAAATAATGCGTCGAAGGTTTTGCCCTGGACAATCTTTTGTATTCGAACACCTTGTTGCAACTTCACCCTCTCTTTTAATTGTTTTGGAATGACACATCGGGCATATTTCAACCATTTTCCATTTTTTCGAGCTAGACTTTCTTTTGGAAAGATCTACTGAAACAACTTTAGGAATTACATCGCCTCCCTTTTCGATGACAACAGTATCTCCAATTCGGATATCTTTTCTTTCAATCTCTTCTTCATTATGAAGTGTCGCTCGAGATATTGTACTCCCAGATAATAGAACGGGCTTTAGCTCAGCTACTGGTGTAAGTACGCCTGTCCTACCTACTTGAATGGTAATATCAAGGATTTCTGTCGTTGCTTGGTCCGGAGGGAATTTATAAGAAGTTGCCCACCTTGGACTCTTACCTGTTGCTCCAAGTAGATCGTGGTACTTGAGTTCATCTACTTTTAAAACAATACCATCAATCTCGAATGGAAGTTTTGATCTTTCTGACTGAATCTGATCGATAAATACAAATATTTCTTCAATGGTGGTGCACGTTTTAACATGTTTATCATCGCAGACAGGGAGTCCAAATTCTTTTAAAAAAGAGTGAGTCTCTGATTGACGGGTAAGTTTTTCACCACCTTCTACTACGCCATAACAGACAATATCCAAACCTCTTTTTGCTACTTCCTTTGAATCTAAAAGTTTTAAAGAACCAGCGGCTGCGTTACGAGGATTTGCCCACATGGCTTCACCAGCCTCTTGCCTTTCTTCATTGAGAGCAATAAATTTTTTTTCTGGCAGAAAAACTTCTCCTCTGATTTCTAATACAGCTGGAAATTCTTTACCTTTTAACTTCAGTGGAAGGGTTGCAATTGTTTTGATATTTTGAGTAATATCATCCCCTCTTTTGCCATTACCCCGAGTCACACCTCTAACTAGAATTCCTTTCTCGTACCGAATCGAAACCGCCGTACCATCCATTTTCAGCTCTAAAGAAAGCTTAACATCATTTTTTTCTATATTTTTTTGAACTCTCTTAAGAAAGTCTTCGACTTCTTCCCGTGAATAGGTATTACTGAGTGAGAGCATAGGAACAGAATGATTTACTTGTGTAAACCCATCTGAAGGCATTTCTCCAACGCGTTGCGTTGGAGAAAAAGGAACAACCCACTTAGGATGCTCATTTTCAATTTTCTCTACTTCTTTAACGAGGTGATCATATTCATAGTCAGAAATAGTAGGTTTTGCTTCTGAGTAATAGTGAAAATCATGCTTTTGAATCGTTTCTATCAGCTCTAAATATTTTTCTCTCGTTGCCATTTTACTTCTCTTTTGAAAAAGCAACCATAATAGTACTTAAGGGAGGAAGATCAAGCAAAAACGACCCTGATTTAATTGAAAAGTTACAGGGGTAATCTTTTCCTCCATATTTTTTGCTATCTGAATTGATACAAATGCATGGCTTTCCATCAAAGTCATGCTGAATTTGATGCTCAAAAATTGGTTTAGATGAAAAATTATGAATGCATACTAATTGATGATTTGTAGCTTTTCTCAGATAAGAGTAGATAATTGTGCTATTTCCGGTGCTTTCTAAAATTGTAAACCCATCCTTTTCAAAATCTCTTTCAAAAAGAGCTGGGCTATCAAGATAGAGTTTATTGAGATCAGATACAAATGTTTGAAATTGCAAATGAGCTTTGTTTTTTAATAATTCCCATCTAAGACTGCCTACGCAATTCCAACTATCAACTTGCGCAAATTCAACCCCCATAAAAATTCCCTTTTTACCAGGGTGACAGATTTTGAAACTAAGCAAAAGTCTCATATTCGCAAATTTTTCAAAATCACTTCCGGGCATACGAGTTATCAAGTGATGAGGGTGATTGCCAACTTCATCATGAGATAAAACGGAAAGATAATTCTCGCTGTAATAGTAACTCATAGCATGCTTGATATCCTTAAAGCCCTGAATGCGATGCTTCTGTTCCTTACAAAAGAAACGAAGTGTATCGTGGGTCCAGCCCATGTTCCACTTTAAATCAAAACCAAGCCCTCCTTTTTCAACTGAAGTTGTAATTCCTGGAAACGGAGAACAATCCTCAGCAATCGTAATAACTCCCTTGTGTTTACTGTGAATAACTTCATTTAGCGATTTGAGGAATGCAATTGCATCAAGATTTTCTCTTCCACCAAATCGATTAGGAAGCCATTCTCCCTCTTCTTTGGCGTAGTCTAAATAAAGCATAGAATACACTGCATCGATGCGAAGCCCATCGACGTGCATTTTTTCAATCCAGAAAAGGGCACTTGCGATAAGAAAATTTTTAACTTGAGGCTTTCCATAATCAAAAATAAGTGTATTCCATTCTGGATGAAAGCCTCTTCTTCTATCATGATGTTCATAAAGATTTGATCCATCAAACTGAGCTAAAGAGAATAAGTCCATGGGAAAATGCCCCGGAACAAAATCTAAAATCACACCAATTTGATTTTCATGAAATATCTCGATCATTTCTTGGAAATCTTGAGGCGTACCAAATCTAGATGTAGGTGCAAAATATCCAGTTACTTGATAACCCCAGGATTCATCAAGAGGGTGCTCAGTAACAGGAAGTAATTCTACATGTGTGTAATTCATCGTCTTACAGTAGAATACAAGTTCTTCCCCTATCCTTTGATAACTTAAAAACGACCCGTCTTCTCTACGCCAAGAGCCAAGGTGCACTTCATAAATATTTAAGGGACTACTTTCAACTACATATTTTTCTCTTGCTTGCATCCATTTTTGATCTTTCCAAGTATGCATAAACCTTGAGGTAATAGAGCCAAATTCAGGACGCATTTCTGCATGATTTGCAAAAGGATCAGCTTTGAGTTGAAAAGTATTTTTTTTTGTAAAGATAGCATATTTGTAGCAGCTGCCATCCTTAAGTCCTGGGATGAAAATTTCCCAAAGCCCAAACTCTTCAACTTTTCTCATGGGAAAGAGATAAGGATCAAAATCATGACGCTCTAAAGCTAAAGAAACCCCTTTAGCATTTGGAGCCCATACAAGAAAGCGATAACCAATATGCCCATTTATCTCTATTTGGTGACTACCTAAAAAATCATATAACTTAAAATGTTTTCCCATCTTAAATAACTCAGCTTCTTCATTTGAAATGGAGGGGGCAAAGCTATATGGATCAGCATCCCAATAATCAAATTTAACCTTATATATTTGGGATGAGTTCTCATGGTCTAAATCAACTTTAAATATTCCATCAAGCGATGTTCTAGAGGCTGAGACTTCTTTTAAACCGAGTAAAATACTTATTTTATTTAGGCCCGGTCTAAATAGATAAATTGTTCCTTGATTCAATCCTAAATAGGAATGTGGGTCAGGGTGAATGCCCTGCTTTAACAAATTGGCATTGGTCTCAAAATCAAATGTCATAGTACTCTTTGCTTTTGATCACAAAGTAGTACCTAAAGCGTTTTTTTGCAAAGCCCTACTCATAAAATCAAGAATATTCTTGAAATATTACACTTTTTTTTCTAATATTTTTCCGAAAAGAGGTACAGGTTATGACAGCAGTTGGACAAAGATCTATAGAAGAGTCCTATTTTGATTTTTCTTTGATTACAAATTATTTATATGAAAATGCATCTAGAATTAAAGAAGTAGCGGAGCCCTTTATTTTTGCCTTTGGAACTCTTTTTCTAACTACATTTCTTATAAATGCCGCAATAACTCGTGTATTCATAGCAATTGGAATAATGAGTATTACTTTCTTAGCATCAAAAATATTTAATTTCAATGAGAGCGACCAGAATTTAGATGAAAGTCTAAATAATTCAGCAGAACGAAGCTTAGTTCGAAGCTTCACTGATTTTCTTAATATTACCGATCCCGATTAATATAATTAGTTGCGCAAAATTAATTAACGTTATAATATCTTTGTTGTTGATAAAAAAAACAATCTTAATACAGAAGATTTTCTTTAATAAAGGTAATGTATGACAGCAATAGCAACGTATTCAGGAGTTCCACCTGAAAATTTAATCGTAAATGATAAAATTAAAGGTTTTTATCACATAGAGTGGAATCCAATTACCGAAGAAGCTCAATACATATCTGATACCACAGTAAGAAAAGATTTAGCCAAAAGTAAGTCCCCTTATTATTTCAGCAACTTTACACTGATTGATGCATCTCTTATCCTGCTTTTTACAGTTGTAACTGCAGGAACTTTTGTATTGACTACAGGGCTCTTAACAAAGCTGATTGTACCACTTGCAATGACAGGGATTTGCTACCTTGCAAGAAATTACTTCCAAAGCATTTTGGAGGAAAATATTTCTCAAGACAGCATACGTGAAGAAAGTCTCCGAAGGATTGAGGAGAAAAGGTTTTCCAATTCAGGTGATATTGACAATGAGTTATTAATTACAAATACATTAGATGTAACTCGGTTAGATGCTGCTGATCGCGCAAGAGCAATAATTCGCTTTAGAAATCAACTTGTTGAAGAAAACACAGATTTGCCATTTAGAGCAATTATCTGGGCTTAGGAAGAGGAAAAGAACATGCCATCATACAATCTTTCAAATTTAGATCAACTTGTACTACCTCAAAACCTTGATTTTGATTGCTGTTATATTGAATATTTTCCAGAACGCAATATCCAAGATTTATTACTTATATCAGGTACACTTAGACGGGTTGAAGACAGAATAGCAAATGAAAATACTAGTTGGGTGTCAAGTCAAACTCTTGCTCCGTACGCAGTAAACACTTCAATAATCACACTCATAGCTGCAGCTTCCCTCGGAGCATATTTTGCAGTAATCCCCCTATCTACTCTTGCGCTTAGCGTTCTTGCGCTTAGCGTTGGAATTTGTGTGGTTACTCGTAATATTGCAATTGAAAAATTACAAAGCAGTGACGTTTTTTTTGGAATTTGCTGGATGCTTCAAGATTTGATTAAACCTTATTTTGGAAGATGCCCAACTGAAGAAGAATTCAGAGCGGACTGCTTAGATCGCATAGAAAATAGGCGCACAAGTACTTATATTCAAATTGATGGGCCATCAAGAGTCTATTCCTGGATAGCACCCATCGAGCTAGATCTCTCCAATATGCCCAATGATGTTGATAGAAATACTATGATAACTGACTTTGGAGATCAGCTTAGATCTCGTGACCCACATGAACGTTTTAATGCCATAATATGGGCATAATTATTTTTCAAAGCGATCTAGGTAGAGGATTCCCTCATCTGGAATCATAAAAGAATTAGACACCCTCATCTTTGTTCCTCTTTCTTTTGTGTTCTTTCGAATGCGATAGGATTTGATATCTCTTTGCAAATGAAGTCTATACTTCCCCGCTATTTTGGAGGATACCTCCATCTTTTTGATTAGTTTCTTAGACCATTCAATACCTAAAGAAATATCCCCAGCATTTATGTCAGTATATCTTCCTGCATGAAGGGAAACAGGAAGAGAAGGCAATATATATATATCTTTGTCATCTATATGAACAAAGAGCGTTTTTAAAAGATCTATCAATTTTTTGAGCAACACCAAGGAGTTATTTCCATTAGAATCAACTACAGCAGTTAATCCTAAATGATTTTTATCCAGAAAAACTGTTGTCAAAATACCATCAAAATGGGCATTAAAAATATTTAAAATAGCCTGCTCTAATTTCATTCGATCCTTAGCTGCTATAAATCTTTCTAATTCATCCATGAGAGGTATCGAAATATCCAGTGGCTTAATTTTTTGTGGAAGGTACCTCTCATAGAACATCAGTAAAGGAATGATCTCAGAGATATCTTGCCGAGATTTAATCTTATCAAAGTCTTGCTGTTTGAAATTACCAAAGGAAATTCTTTCTTTGGTTTCAATCAATGAAATGGAATTTTCTTTGATGATGTAATGAGTCTCTTTCAAACTAAGATGATGTTGCTTTGAGCCGATGCGAAAAGTCATCCCTGCTTTTGGAGATCTTTTTACATGTAAATCAATGCTTTCTTCGGCTGCAAAAATAGTATAGTAAAAATACCCTTCTATTGATGTGCCTGAAATACGAACACATCCCTTTTCTAAATCACAGATCACAGTAAAGTTTTTGATCGGACCTGTAATCAGAACATCTAATTCAGTGACTTTTTTGGTATCAACATGTTCTATGCAAAGTTTTGTTGGAAAAACTTGCATACGATACATACTTTTAGGAATCATTAAAAATGATCCCGGCACGTGTGTAAATGGAGAGTATTTCTGGTCTATTTTTATTCGCATATTTTTCCAAGTAGGACATCAGGCTCATTCGAAATTAACTTCACATTTACAATATCATTTGATCTAAGACCACCTTTGGGGATACTCACTTCTAAAAAATTATCTGTATGCCCCGTTATATACCCATCTCTTTTGGGATCTAATCCTTCAAGAAGTACTTTCATAGATTTACCAACATACTCTTCTCGAAGTCTTTGAGCTGTTTGCTGCGCATGGACAAGCAGTCTCTTTTTTCGCTCCGTCATAAGAGATGAATCAATTTTATCAGGCATACGAGAAGCTCTGGTTTTAGGTCGATCACTGTATGGGAAAATATGTACTTTAGAAAATCTCACTTTTTGCACGACATCCATCGTTTCTAAAAAATCTTCTTCGGTTTCACCAGGAAAACCAACAATTACATCTGTAGTAAATGTAAAATCTGGGTTTGCTACAAGCAAACGATTTGCCGCATAAAAAAAGTCTTTCTTAGTATATTTTCGATTCATTTTTTTTAAGGTAAGATTGGAACCAGCTTGTAAAACAAGGTGCATTGAGCCACATGTATGTTTTGCAGAGTTAATCGCATCAATTAAGTCATCATCCACTTCATCTGGATCAATTGATGATATTCGAATTCGCTCTAAGCCTTTGATGTCGTCGATAGCATAAATCAAATCTGATAATCTTTTTGGAGGTGATACGTTACCATCAAAGTCACCAATATTAATGCCAGTAAGTACAACTTCTCGATACCCATTTTCAACAAGGCTTTGAATCTCAGAAACTATTTGAGAAAGAGTTTTAGACCTTGATCTTCCCCGAACAAAAGGAATAATACAGTAACTACAGTAAGAATTACATCCATCTTGAATTTTCACAAAGGCGCGTGTATGCGCTTCAAACCGCTTAATAGAAAACTCAGGTAGATCATCAGTGATTACGTTTGATAAAAGAGTTTCTTTATCTTTGTTTGGAATAACAAAATCCACACCATCGAGCGCTTCAATCTTTTTTTTCTCTCTTTCTGCTAAGCAACCTGTAACAAGAAGCTTCGATCCCCTATTTTCCTTAGCAAGTCTACGGATTTGGTAAAGACTTTTTTTATCTGCGTTTTCTGTAACAGTGCAAGTATTTACAATACAAATATCAGCAGATTCACCTTCTTTTGCCTCTTTATATCCAAGAGAGGATAATTGATCAGCATAGGCTTGTGATTCATACTGATTAGTTCTACAGCCAAGAGTTGCTAACTTATATCTTTTTGTCTTTGACATTTTTCTCAAATATTGTTGTTTGGAAAGTTATTATGCCATGGTGGATCATATGCAATCAAGCAGCCTTATTTGGTAATAATCCATTCCTCAGTAAATAATAATTCAATTTTTACCCGCCGTTTGCTAGTGTGTTTCAAAAAATATTTGAGGTATAAGCATGAGAAAAAATTGTTTTACATTTATAACATTCTTCCTTTTTTCATCTCCGTTTATACAGGCTAAATCCCCTATCACAGCAGGCCTAGGCTTTTTCCAAACAGATAATAGAGACGACACGTTTAATCCTCTGACAGCAGCTCCTGAAAAAGTCAGTACAACATCTACTTCACAAAATCCAAATGCTTTGCAGTCTCCCTTCCGCACAAGATCTTGGCTTGGAGGAATGCTTTGGGGGACAGGCGCAACAGAGTCAGATTATAATATCTATTGCGCTGGATGGGCTAATCAAATTCTTGAGCAACACCCAGCGTGGGCTGATCCTATTATCTTAATGTATACAAACCCACCAAATACTCCCAATCCGTGTCCACATTCAACTCCGCCACCTGTTTCGGCAACAGGGAGAGGAGTTCGCATTACAGCTACATTTCCTTATCTACAGGAAGATGCCGCGTATGATACAACTTGTGGGGCAGCAAGTTCTGTTTGGGACACAGCACCCATGCAACTTAAGTCCGATTCCAATAATAACCTCTAAGTAATCCCTGTAAAAAGCGCCCCTTCGAATGACACTGATCCAGTGCCTGCAATCTGGGCTCCAAGTGGACTTCTTGTTGACCGTATGGGCGATTTTGACGCCGACATCATTTATCAAGATCCAAGTAATCCGTATGTATACTCTGCATTTAGTGATACAGGTAGTGGGGAATACCTAAAAACTACAATTGCACAGGGATCCCCATTTGTGTTCTGTGAATCTCTTGGAACAAGATACGTTGTCATTCAAAATAATATGCAGGGAAGCGGCGCAACAGGTGTCAAAATTGCGACAACAACTCCGGCTCCTGTGCCAGGCGTTTCTAATGTCAGTTACGTACTTATCGCCGGCAACCAAAATAACCCAGGTCTATTTGCAGGAGCTGGTTCATTGAATGACTCTGAAATGCAAGATAATTTTACAACTTGGGCCGTGTTTTTTAAAACAGATGAAGCAACAATCAATGGAAGTTTTGCAGGAACTACTAATAATGTACTTGAGTTTAACAATGAAGGTGAATCCAAAAACTGGTTTGTCATTGCTCAAATTCCAACCGTAATGGCTTATCCGACAGCATCCGAAACATATGCTACAGCTGTAGGGACATCCGCTGACACATATGCAAAAGAACTTGGCAAAATAGCATTTAACTTTTTCACAAATACAACTGTTAGTTACACCGTAACAGATATGTACTTAGTTGAAACAACATTTGATGTTACACTAGAAAATCCCTACGATGACCCTTCAATGGTATCTTCTACCGAAACTGTATTGGCCCTACAACCTCATCAATATCAAGACGTATCTTACGCTTCAGGGGTAACGCCGACTGTGCTTAACCTTAATGGCTCTTCAGATTTTGCACCAAGTACAACGCCAACATTAAACTATTGGAGCATCCGTGGAAATCTAAAAACAATCCAAGGAACTACTTTTGTTACAAACTATATCTTTAATAACTTCTTGCCTTCGATGCCTACGCCCAATTGGGATACAACTTTCACATCTGCAAGTGGACTTTCATCCACTATTGGACAGTTCCTCTTTGATCTTGTCGACAACCAGTACATTACAAATGTTAATACAGCCTTTGCACCCTGGAATACAGCCTACGCAACTTTAAACAAAGGTATTTATGATATTGGCAAATCCCTATCAATGAACTCCAAGCAACTTGGAACTATTTTACAAATGATTCAACTGCAAGAATCAGAAGGGTCTCTTCCCTGGACAGAAGCGCAGTATAATAATAGGCCAGATTTACCAGATAGACCAGGTGGCAGTATCACTAAATCACTTAAATCATCTGTCGCAAGTCTTGCAGGTGCAATTGCTGGATCTATGAATTTAAAAACAAAAACATTAGAAGGCTACTTCCAAAAAACACCTATTTCAACGCCTTTCCTTATGGGAGCTCAAAAAACAGGTTTTTCCCTCGACCATTTTGGATTCTACGATAAAGATGCGCATACTGTAAACCTATACCCTACTTCTGCGGCACCAAGTGTAAACACAGGCACTAATATGGGGATTTGGCCAAGTACTACTTTGCACCCACCAACTCACCCTGGCATCGATTCCCCGGGTAATTTATGGCAAGCTTTTGGCGTATCTTCAATGATGAATGATCATCACTACCAATACGGTTATTGGATATCAACAGCTGCATTACTGACTCTATTCGATGGCGCAGAAAAATCCAAAACACCCCGAACTGGGATTGGAATTTTTAATCAGGGTAATTACGGCGCATGCATTGATCAGTTGGTCATGGACCTTGCCTTTGATTCTTCTGTAACATCCTTTTGGAATGTATCTGGTATGAGTTTTGCAAAAATGCAGTTTTTTGATCAGTGGGCAGGCCATGGCTGGGCTGATGGCCTGCAAGCCACTCTTGCTGGTGGTTCAGGTCATAACGAAAATTCAATCCAAGAAGCTAATCAAGCATATGCATCCATTATTTTATGGGGAATGGCAACAGGACGCCTTGATATAGCGCAGCTTGGAATATACCTTTATACAACTGCAACTTACGCAGCTGACTTATACTTTTATGATAAAAACTTGAATTTAAAACCTGGAAATTCTTTCTCATTTGTGCCGGTTGCTGCAACTACAAATCCAACCTATGATGGAAAAAGTTTTTGGGATATGACAATTCCCCAACAAACTGGGGGTAGTACAAGCGCTTCAGGCTTCCCAAAACTGAGTCAATCTATTCTAAATTACTCAACAGATTTTGGTCAGACGCCACCAAATGTGCTTTATATTAATGCATTTCCATGCACACCATGGACGATGGCAATTGGGAGAGGAACAATATTTGGAGGTTCAACCAATTACCTAAACGCTTGGAATGAATCATGGCAAACTGCAGATTTTGATACTTTAATCTCATCTACTGCAAATAATTGTTGGGAAGTTAGCTACTATTCAAATATGAATATGCTAGGCGCCCTAGGAGGATCCACTCAAGGATATGGAACATCTTCTAGTAAAACTCCCCTGCAACAATATATAGATTTAATTGCAATAAATGGAAATACCCCACCATTTGGTCTGAGTACCCAGTATAACGATCCATCTCAAGGATTCCCAGATACCTTGCAATTTCTGCACACTATGGATACATATGGGATGCCTGACTGGTCTCTTTATGCCAACGACATTAGTAACCCCTCTACTACAATGCTTTTTTCAGCTGCATTTAATAATGGATCTACTACAACGTATTTTGCATTTAACCCTGACTCTGAATCCACAATTAATGTGCAGTTCTATGATATTACAACAAATACTGCTCAGCTCTCAACTCCACTAGCTGTGGAACCAAAAAGGTGGTCAATGACACAAACCACACCATAACCTGGCACTTAAAAATTATTTATAAAATGGAGAACATCCAATTGTTGACACGCAAGAAATTTATTTGCGAGATTTTTTTCTAGCGCTCGATTCCATTTATTCATTATAAAGCTATCTTTAAGCTTTGCCATTTATATCAAATTGGAAATGTTTGCTGTACAAGGTTATTCTAGTATTCAGAATTTATAATTTTTTGCTAATATCCATGAAAACTCTAGGAAAATCATGCTACAGTCAACGTTTAAATCTGTTATTATTCCTCTTTTTTTAGTAATAAATGTAATTGGGAATATCCCCCTTTTTTTATCGCTTCTTTCTCCATATGAAATTAAACATCAAAGAATGATTATTCTAAGGGAGTTTATCATTGCCCTTGCGGTTTTGATCTTATTTACTTTTTTTGGTGATGATATTTTGCTGGCTCTTGGAATATCCAGACCAATCATAGCAATAGCAGGAGGAGTCCTTCTATTTATTGTAGCTTTAATGATGATCTTCCCGAAACATGACAATGAAAAAGCTCCAAGACATGAGCCTATTATTATACCGCTTGCTATTCCAACGATCGCGGGGCCTGGAGCTATTACATCCGTTATGGTATTTTCACAAAAAATACAAAATGATTGGATTATGTGTCTTTGTATTTTAGCTGCTTGGATCCCATCAGTGATTATCATCTTTTGTGCGCGTTATATCAAATATGCACTTGGCGAACGTGGAATGATCGCCTGCGAAAGATTCGGAGGAATGCTTGTGATACTAATTGCAATTAACATGCTCTCAACTGGGGTCATCGATCTTGTAAAGATCAACTTCTAACCTTGCAGAAAAGGTCTTACCTTTTTTTCAAGTCTACCAGGAATTTCAACCTCGAGAAGGACATAGTTACCTTCATAGTCCGAGCTAATGACTTTTCCGTCTCGAATGACCTCACTGACTAAGTCATAGTGAGACTGAGGTATTTTGAGTTTTACGGTCTTTCTTAAAAAAGATATGACCTCCATGATTTTCTCACCTAGAAGATCAAAACCTGTTCTGTTAAGAGCAGAAATCTCTACTGTATTTGGATATTTCACTCTAAACTTAGTTAGAATACTTGGATCTTCTAACAGGTCTACTTTATTCAAAAGTGTAATCATCGGAAGATCTGTAATATTAAGTTCTTTTAGCACTTGATGAGTGGTCTCCGATTGCTCCATTGCCATGGGGTGAGATACATCAATCAAATGAAGTAAAATGTCAGTAAAAGCAGCCTCTTCTAGGGTGCTTTTAAAAGCTTCTACGAGATTATGAGGAATCTTTCGGATAAAGCCCACAGTATCGATCAATAGAATTTTTTGGTGATTGGGAAGCGTAAATTTTCTTGTTGTGGTATCAAGAGTTGCAAAGAGTTTATCTTCTGCTAAAATATCCGCATCAGTTAAAGCATTTAAAAGTGTGGATTTTCCAGAATTTGTATATCCGATAATTGCAAAGGTTGGAGTTCCCGATCTTTTCCGAGCGTGCCTTTGCAAGCCTCTTTGTTTTCTTACCTCTTTAAGTTCTGATCTAAGCCTAGATATTCGCGCTCGAATCATTCTTCGATCAAGCTCGATTTGCCTTTCTCCTTCCCCTTTAGTAAACCCTTTTCCACCTGATGTTTGCCTAGAAAGGTGTGTCCACAGTCTTTTTAGTCTTGGTAGTTGGTACTCTGATTTTGCAAGTTCAATTTGCAAAGCGGCTTCTTTAGTTTTTGCTCTTTGTGAAAAAACTTCTAAAATTAGCTCTGTACGATCGATTATGGGCTGTTTTAGAATTTTTTCTAAATTTCTCTGCTGGTTCGGAGAAATTTCTTCATCAAAGATGATTACATCAGCCCCAATCTCTTTAGCTCTGAGTCCAATCTCCTCTAACTTTCCTTTTCCAATATATGTCTTGCTATCTATTTTCTTTAAGGGACATGTAATTGTTTCAAGAACTTCAAAACCATATGTATCGGAAAGAGACCCGAGCTCCTCGAGATGCTGCAAGCATAGATCTTTATCTTTAGTATAAAAGTAAACACCTACAAGTAGAACTGTTTTTAAGTCTTTAAGTTCATAGCGAATGTCTTCATATAGTTTGTCTTCATTAGCTTCCAAAATCGACCTCCACATCAATACTTTGGCCGTCATAGGCTAGATAAACATTAGTTGGCAAATTCTTTGAAACGATATCATGATTAACATCATGCGCAATATGGGTAAAATATGTCTTATAAGCGCCCACTTTCTGAGAAAAGGCAATCGCATCATCAATGCTTAAATGAACTGGTGATTCACTATACCTAAGTGCACTTACAACTAAAGTTTCTACTCCCTGCAAAGCTTCAATGATTTGCGGAGTATATTCTTTAATATCTGTAATATAGGCAAACGTGCCAGATCGTAGGCCTAATACTTTCATATTAGCCTGCAGGTAACTCACATGTGAAATAGATAGTCCTTTAAAGGTGTTACTTCCAAAATCGTCATCCAATACTTTAAAAGAAAATTTCGATGGGTATTCTTTTTTCTGTTTTACCAAGTAGTGATATCGATCTTCAAAATCAATATAGGATTCTTTAGAAAGTAAAACATCCACAGGTTTTTTCTGATGGAAATAAAAAGCTCTTAAATCATCAAAACCACTTGCATGATCATGGTGAGTATGCGTTAAGATCACACCTTCAAGAGTTGTAATTTTTTCTCTAAGAACTTGCATTCGGAGATCAGATCCCGCATCTATTAAAAAATTCTTTCCTTCCACTTGAAGTAGAGCTGATGGTCTTGATCTTTGATTATAGCTCGATGTAGATTTACATACTGAGCAGGGGCAACATGGTACAGGAACACCAAGAGATCCACCTGTTCCTAAAAAAATCAGTTGTGCTTTCGTTATCATGGGACCCATCTCATTTGCTTGGGGATTTTTACATCTGCGTCATGCAGTATAGCATTACTTACTATTTCTCCGACAAGTCCATGATACAGCAATCCTCTAGATCCCATTGCTGTTATAAACCAGATGTTATCTACTTTTCCAATTAATGGTAGGTAATGCCCTTTTCTAAGCGCTCTAACTCCCATAAAGCAATCTGTCACTTCTAAACCAGTAGGAAGAGTCAGATATCCTTCAACTTTTTCAAAGATAAGTGACTTGGCAAGTTCCATATCTATTTTGGATGTAACATCTCTTTCATAGGTAGATCCTAAATAGCAATATTTAGGATCAACGGATACAGCCATATATCCACTTCCAACGATGCTATGCTTGAGTGTTATTCCACCTGGCAACTTGCATCGGAGCACTTGTCCTTTCATAAATTTAATAGGAAGATTAATCTCTGGCAATACTTGTTGTATTTGAGCGCCTGTGGCAACTAGAATTTGATCATATTGAGTAAGTTCTGCTATATCCGTGATCTTTCTTTCAACAAACTTTACTCCCCTTTTTTTACATACTTTCAGTAAGCCATTGAGATATTTTTCTGGAAAAATCGTAACGCCATTTTTTATAAAATAAGCCCCATGCACTTCTACTTGCAAGAAAGGAACCGTTTTTGGATCTACTTTTTCAATATCCATATACTCTTGTGTATAGCCATCCAAAGTTTGTTTGACATCTTCAGTAAGAGCGATTCGAAAAACACCTGAAGTATCAGCAACTTTTTCTCCAAGCTCTCTTTCTGCAACATCTATGAGATGCATTGTTTTTTGCATTCCTTCAGTTGCAAACAAACTTCGTTTAGCACTTTTGCCAATATAAGGGTGCATTAGTCCAGCTGACACTCTCGAGGCGCACTCAGTATTCTTGTTTGTATAGAATACATCTATTTCAACGCTTTTTTCTTGCGAAAGAAAAAAGGCGGTTGATAGCCCAGAAAATCCAGCGCCGATAATAGCTATTTTCATCAGGCCCTATGAGCCTTTGTAAATATATTTGGGCCGAACAATCGGAGTTCCTTTTTTATTTCTAGCAGAGCACCTTTCATATACAATCTGCGTTGCTATTCCGACCGATCTCGAAAGCCCAAAAAGGGTTGTATAATACTGAGGATATGCAAAATTTGCAGCGGTGAGTACTATTCCAGAAATCGCATCTACGTTGGGATACGGATTAGAAATTTTGGGGTTTTCCTTTAAGACACTTGGAACAACCTCTCTTAGCATAAGTGCAAGTTCAACAAGAGGATTTGATGGAAAATTCTTTTGTGCAAACTCATATAAAATGGTAGCTCTTGCATCTTCAGCGCGAAGAACTGCGTGACCAAAGCCAAAGATAAGCTCTTTATTATCAAGCATCTTACGAACATGCTCGTCTAGCATTTCTTTGGTGGGATGAGATCCAACCTCATCTAAGATCTTTTTTACAAATACCAAACAATCTTGATTTGCTTTGCCATGGCGAGGACCTGCTAAGGCGCAGAGCGAGGCGCAAATAGACCCATACATATCTTCTAAGCCAGATGCGACTGCCTTTCCAACAAAAGCAGATAGATTCCCTCCTCCATGATCATAATGCAAGATATTAAAGAGTCTAAAAAGTTCCCCAAGAACTTTTTTATCTACATCAGGAACTTTTAACATCTGGGTAAAATTTCCCATGTAACATAAATCTTCCTGTGGATCTTGTGTTTGTCCCCATCCTGCATGATGGTTAATAACACAGGCAAGAAGGTGCGGAATTTTTGCAATTAAATTAATCGCGTCCTTCTTATAGTCATTTTTTCCTTCGATCATTCCAAGAATAAGCACGGCGCTAGAAAATAGCTTCATTGGATGCCCTTCTCTTGGTAGCTTGTAAATCGCATCGACTACTTTTGGATCAAGTTTTGCCCGCTGCTTTAGCTCTTTTGAAAAAGCTTCTATATCGGAAGAAGATCCTTCCACACCATTTAAAAGAAGGTACATCACCTCTTCAGGTTGATGAGAGCAAAGCTCTGAAACAGGTTTTCCCCTATAAAAAAGACCTTTGATTGGATCAACATAAGAAGTTGTGCAGAACCCCACAGGATATCCTCTAAGACCTGTTTCTAAATTCTCATCGGTAATCTCAAATAATATTTCCTTCACGCTAAACTATCCTCTTTTAGGTTAACAAATGGGCAACCATTTCTTTTTCTTGCAAAAGTTCTTTTTCTGTATTTGCAATTTTTTCTTTTATAAACGCATCAAATGTAAATGAAGATACAATTTCAATTTCACCATTTCCTTTTCGTTTGCAAGGAAAAGAAAAAATAAGTCCCTCTGAAATGCCATAAGGATTCCCATCAGAGCAAATTGCGCTTGAAAAAACATCGCCTTCACTTGCAATAGATTTTACAGCGTCCAAAATTGCATTTGCTGCTGATGCTGCAGAGGATTTTCCTCGAGCTGCAATAATAGCAGCGCCTCTTTTTTGCACTGTCGCAAAAAAGTCATTCTCAAGCCAGCTGCGATCAGTAATCTTATCTACCGCCTTTTTTTCTCCGATTTTTGCATTGCAAAAATCAGGAACCTGCGTTGCAGAGTGATTTCCCCAAATAATGATATCGGAAACTTCAGAAATTTCTACACTTGCTTTTTGCGCAAGTTGAAATCTTGCTCTATTTTGATCAAGTCTTGTCATCGCATGAAAATGAGCCCTTGGAATATCTGGTGCATGATGCATTGTGATCAAGCAATTGGTGTTACAAGGGTTACCAACAACTAGCACTTTTACATCTTTTGAAGCCGAAGTATTTAGCGCTTTACCCATTTCTACAAAGATCTTCCCATTCTCTAATAGAAGATCCTTTCTTTCCATACCAGGTCCCCTCGGCTTTGCGCCAACTAGTAGAGCGTAGTCTACCCCTTCAAAAACTTCTTTAGGATTAGATCCTATTTTAATTTCGTGCAGCGTTTCAAAGCCGCAGTCTTCAAGCTCTAATACAACCCCCTGCAACGCTTTCATAGCAGGTTCTAACTCTAGAATATGAAGAGCTACTTTTTGACTTTTACCAAAAAGCTCACCACTTGCAATCCGAAATAACAAACTATATGCAATTTGACCCGACCCACCTGTAACAGCTACTCGAATTACTGACTTAGACATGCACTGACTCCTTATATTTTCTGTACATCTCTAACATCTTCTCGTTACTCTTTCAAGAAGAAAATATTTGACATTGAATAAGATTGGAGTGAAGCGTTTTACAACTGAGATAAATGCTTCATTTCTGAGTGCCTTACGTAGCGATTTCAGGAAAATATTGCATTTTATGGAGTGCACTCCGATAATTTGCAAATAGTTTGATTTTAAATCAAACTCCTTCCAATCTTTTCTCAACTCATATTCAACTAGAGAAGTGTCATGACAAAATATTGGCTAATGAAGACTGAACCTACCACTTTTTCGATTGATGATCTTCAAAAGAAAAAAAGAGAGCCATGGGATGGTGTTCGCAACTATCAAGCTAGAAATTTCATGCGAGATGAAATGAAAATTGGAGATCTTGTTCTATTTTATCATTCTAATGCAAAACCACCTGGTATCGCGGGTCTTGCAAAGGTTTGCTCTAAACCATACCCCGATCCTACTCAGTTTCAACCAAGTAGCCACTATTATGATCCTAAATCATCCAAAGAAGATCCCAGATGGGAACTTGTTGATGTCTCTTTCGTAAAAAAATTCCCAAATATCATCCCCCTACCAAAACTCAGAGACTTTGCTACTTTAAAAGATATGGCGCTACTTCAAAAAGGGTCTAGGCTGTCTATCCAACCTGTTACAAAGAAAGAATATGATTTCATTGTATCTCTTTCGATGAAAGAGAGCTTGTAAGAATCATCTAAATTGACCATAATCTTGCCTATGAATACTTTTATTTTAACACTGTCTTGCCCTGATAAAAAGGGAATCGTAGCTGCGATTTCAAACCATCTTCTGACACAAGATGCGAATATTGTAGAATCTGCACAATATAGTGATCCATCAACCCGCGCATTTTTTATGCGAGTCGTGTTTGAATCAAAAAATTCTGAGCAAAAACTAAGTGAAGATTTCAAAGATTTAGCAACTAGCTTTTCAATGCAGTACCACTTAAAAAATAAAAGTCGCAAAACACGGACCCTTATTTTAGTCTCAAAGGCATCACACTGCTTAAATGACTTGCTTCATCGAGTCTATTCAGATCAGCTTTCGATTGAAATTCCTTCAATTGTCTCGAACCATAATACCTTAGAAAAGATGGCATCCTGGCATCAAATCCCCTTCCATCACCTTCCGATCGAAAATAAAGATAAAGCCTCTCAGGAACAAAAGATTTTAGAGCTTATAGACAAACTTGATATTGAACTTGTCATCTTAGCTAGGTACATGCAAATTCTATCTCCAAACTTTTGTCAAAAAGTGCATGGAAAAGCTATCAATATCCATCACTCATTCTTACCAAGCTTCAAAGGTGCAAAACCATATTTTCAGGCCTATGATCGAGGCGTAAAGCTTATTGGCGCAACCTCCCACTATGTCACAGAAAATCTAGATGAAGGCCCCATCATTGAGCAAGAAGTGATTCGAGTAAATCACACCTATACTCCACAAATGCTTACAAAAGTGGGTAATGATGTAGAGAGTTTAGTACTTGCCAAAGCAATCGAATATCATGTAGAAAGAAGAGTTATGATCGACGGCAATAAAACCGTCGTTTTTAACTAAGAGGCTACTATGACTAATCCTAATTGAGGAATTCTCGATGAGTGATTTCTCCTATGGAAAATCATTCATCTAAAAATCAATTTACCCCAGATTTTTCAATCTCCTTCCTATGAAGAAGTTAATTCTGAAAGTAAAAACCTACAAATTCACCCCAAACAAAAAAAAC